>JAKLKA010000085.1 GCA_023150915.1 Polyangiaceae bacterium | reverse complement strand
GGCGGCTCCGCGGGCGGCGGCGGCTCGGCGGGCGGCGGCGGCTCGGCGGGCGACGCCGGTGTCTCGACGCCTTGCGGGCCGAAGCTGGTGTGCGACGCGAAGTCGGTGTGCATCGTCGACGAGAAGGCGGCCGCGTGCACGCCGAAGATGGACGACGCCGGGCCCTGCCCGGCTGGCAAGACCCAGAGCCAGTGTGGCGGGATCGGCTACCCCTGCTGTTGCGACCCCCCGCCGCCCAGCGAGTACCGCTGCGAGAGCGCAGCGGGTTGTTCCGGGGCGCCCGACTGCACCTGCTTGAAAGGCGTGTGCAAGGGCGGGCAGATGTGCATGGGCATCGGCGGCAAGGACCGCGAGTTCCACTGCAGCGACCCGCCCGTGCCGTGAGGCGTCAGTCGGGCTTGTCGATCCGCGCCCTGAGCGCTCGCGCCTGCACGCTGCTCGGATAGGTCCGCACGAACTCTTCGATCGCGGCGCGCTCTTCCGCGCCACGGCCAAGCCGACCGAGGGCCTGGATGCGGCCGTAGCGCGCTTCTTGTGAGAGGCCGCCGCCTGAACGCAGGTAGGCGTCGTACGAGCGAAGCGCCCCCGCCGCGTCGCCCAGCGGACCCAGCTGAAGCTCTGCCAGCGACAGCAGCGCGGCGTGCGCCTCTGCGCTCTTGGGGTGTGCGGTCATCAGCGCGCGATAGCCTTCGGCGGCGCCGGCGGCATTCCCCGAGGCGCGCAGCTTCCGGGCCGCGCCCAGCATCTCGGCGGCGCTGGGCTTGGGCGGAAGCTCTTTGGTTGCGCTCGAGGCCGACGTCGGCGGCTCGGGAGCCGCGGCCGCCGACGGCACCTCCGGCGCCGATGGCGCGCTGGCGCGCTGGGCGAGCCCCAGAAGAGCGAGCTCGTGGCGCTCGACGCTGGGGTCGACGGGATGGCTGCGACCGGGGCCGAGCTCGAGCTCGTTGCCCGCAGTGACGCTGCGTGAGGCGGCGCCCGCGCGCGTCCGCACCGAGCCCTCGTGGACGCGCACCGCGACCGACTTGCTGCTGGGCACGCGGGTCACCGAGAAGATGGTGCCGGTGACCGTGGCTTCGCCGTCCTCTGCATCCACGCTGAACGAGCTGCCCGCCGGGAGCTTGTCGAGCGCGGTGACCACGGTGCCTTGGTGCAGCGTCAGCTTGCGCTCGGTGCCGGCGGTGGTGGTGAGCGACAGCGACGACCCTTGATCCAGGCACGAACGGATCTTGCCGCCGTCGAAGGCAATGCACGCCCGGGCACCCGGGCCGACCTCGATGCGGGCGCCGGCCGTGAGCCCCGCGCCGGCCGCGAGCGGAGCGCCGCCCGACCGGACGTCGCCGCTCGTGGACTCGACCACGGCGACCGTCGCCACGGGCCCTTGTGCGGGGACCGGCGAACGCAGATAGATGGCGACGCCGGCGGCCAGCGCGAGCACCACGCCCACCGCCGCCGCGGTACGGGTGTTCTTGGCGCGACGTGCCGCGTCGAGATCGCGCAGCGGCAACTTCTTGGCGGCAGGGGCGCCGACCTCGCGGAGCGGCAGCTTCTTGTCGATCGGAGCGCTCACCTCCGACGCGCGGAGCGGCAACTTCTTCTCCGAAGGCGGAGCGACGGCCTCGAGAGCGCGCTCGATCAGGGCCTGGGCATCCGGCTCCCCGAGGCTGGCTTCTTGCTCGGCCTCGGCCAGGTCTTGCCAAGCCTGCGCTTCCGCGCGGCAGGCGTCACAGCTCTCGGGGTGCTGGGCAAAGAACTGCGCCTCTTCGTCGCTCAGCGGCTCGTCGAGCAACCGGCGATCGGCCAGCTCGGCCCAGCGTTCGCAGTCGTCCATCACGCCTCCCCCCGGGTGGCCTTGCCAATGGCAACGTCGCGCCGGATCAAACGCCGCATCTCCTTGCTGCCTCGGAGCAGGCGGTCCTTCACGGTGTTGGGCGAGGTCTCGGTGATTTCGGCGATCTCGCTCACCGAATAGCCCATCACGTGCCTGAGCACGAGCGCGGTGCGTTGAACCTCCGGAAGGTCACCGAGGTATGCCTGGATAGCGCGCGGGGCCTCGTCGCTCAGCGGCGGGCCGGCGTCGTCGCCCACCGGGATGGCGTCCAGCTCGGCGTCGTCTGCCGTGCGCTCGCGATGCTTCTGGCGCGAGCGCGCCAGTCGCAAGCTGGTGCGGACCACCAAGCGGTCCGACCACCGCTCGATGCTGCTGCCGCCGCGGTAGGTCCCGGCACTGGTCAGGATCTCGATCAGGCTTTGCTGTGCGGCGTCGGCGGCATCTGCGTCCGCGCGCAGGATGGACTTCGACACCCGGTGCACCCGCCCAACGAGGCGTTGGGCCAAGACGCGCGTGGCGACGGGATCGGCGGCGGCAACCAATGACATCAGGCGAACATCCTCGGCGTAGCGATCGACTTCCCCGACCTGATCGGCTGCGTCGGGGTCTGTTGTTCGAGTGGGGTCTGCCACGGCTTTTGGGTGGAGATTTCTTCACCAGAGGTCGACGGCGATACCCACGGCCGCCCGCGGCCGGACGCGGTAGGGCGTGAGCAGCGTCTCGCGACCGCTGGGTAAGTCGACCACGTATTCGGAAACATTGAGAAACACGTCGGCTCCTACAGAGAGCCCCACGCTCGTCCGCTGCCCTACATCGTAGCGCACGCCCACCCGCGGCGACACGGCCCACCCGAGCTGGTCGTCGGACTCGGTGGGGGCGACGCCGCCCGCCGTCTTGGTGGTCGAGCGGCGATCGAGCTCGCCGATCAGCCCGAGCTGGCCCACGAAGCGCAGGCGATCGAGGGGGATCTCGTAGCCGGCGAAGGCTCGAACGGGGTAGCGCCCAACCCGCACCCGCGCGGCATCACGCTCGGCTTCCACCGGTGCGCTGGCGACATAGCCCAGGCCGAAGAACAACAGGCCGTCCATCGAGGCGCTGAGCTCGACCCCGAGCCCGTTCTGCCACCCGACTTCGGGGGCGTACGACTCCCCCGCATAGTGCGCATCGAGCCGGGCGCGGCTCTGGTCGGGTGGGCGCGGCGCGGGCGCGTCGCGCGGGGGAACCGGGGGCGGAGCGATAGGCGCTGGCGCGACGGACGGCGGGGGTTTCGGCGCGAGCTCGGGCCCTTGCTCCATCCCGATCTCGCGACCCTCGAGCAGCGCGCCCACCGTCGACCGAACGACCAGGCTCAGCTCTTCGACGCCGGCCTGCTCGGCCCCTTGCGTCTTCTTGATGCGGCGAACCAGCGCGCGCTTCGCCTCGGGCTCGACCAGATAGACGATCAGGTCGTCGGCCAGCTCGGCCTCGAGGAAGAACGCGCCCATCGCAGCGTGCTTCTTGCAGGCCCCGGCGGCCAGATCGAGCCTATCGCGCAGCTTCTCGGTGGACCCCTCGGCGCGCTCGACGACGATGCCCACGGGTAGATCGCCGAGTTGCGCCCGGATGGCGCCGACCAGAGTCTCGCGGCGCGCCTCGTCGCCGTTCGCGAGCAAAAGAACCACCCGACGATCGGGCTCGGCGGCGGCAGCCGCTGCCGCGCCGAGCAGAACCGCGAGCGCCAGCAGGCCGACGCCCCTCGTCCTCGACCTTCTGGGCGGCCCCGGCATGGGCCCCAAAGTAAATCAGCTGGTTCGGGCCCATCGAGTTTTTTCCACCCACCGCCGGCGCCGGGCGCCACTCAGCCGGTGCGGGCGCCCAAGCGCTCGGAGGAGACCCACATGCACTTCGTTCGATGGGCAGTCATTGGGACCATGGTCTCGAGCGCGATGTTCGCCGCCTGCGCGGCCAGCGACGGAGTGAGCAGCGGCACTACCCCGGGGGCTGGGGCCGGTGGCGGTGGCGGGGTCGGTGCGGGGGGCGCCGGCGCCAGCGCCTCGGGGGGCGGCCTCAGCTGGGACGGCGGCAGCTCGGACTCGGGGGTTTCTTGCGTGCCCTGCTCCGACGACGGCACGCAGGTGCTCAATTGCGATGGGTCGGTGGCGAAGACCTGTCCCGACGGGCAGCTGTGCGGGGGCGGGCAGTGCATGGCGCCTTGCGAGGCCGCGAAAGCCAACAAGTCGACCGTGGGTTGCGACTACTTCGCCGTCACCCTGAACGCCATGAGCGGTGGCTTCGGTGGTTGCTTCGTGGCCTTCGTCGCCAACACCTCGAAGCAGGCAGTCAAGGTGCAAGCAAGCTTCGGTGGCACGAGCATCGATCTGGCGAAGCACGCCGCGCTGCCCCAGGGGACCGGAACCCAGATCAAGTACCAGCCCTACGACCCATCGGTGGGCCTGCCACCCGGAGAGGTCGCGATCTTGTTCCTGGCCAACGACCCGGTTCAGCACGGCACCTGGTCGGCGCCTGCGGCTTGCCCCGTCCCGGCGGCGGTGGGCCTGGACGCCCACGTGCACTATGGGATGAACATCTCGACCGGCCGCAGCAAGGCCTTCCACATCACCACCGACGGACCGGTGGTGGCCTACCAGATGCTGCCATTCAACGCCGCGCACGCCGCCACCACCGGGGCCACGCTGCTCTTGCCGACCAGTGCCTGGGACAAGAACTACGTGGCGGTCGCTGCCTGGGGCACCGCGTATTACCAGGGCATGCCGATCCCGCCTTCGACCGCCATCGTCGCGGCCGAAGACGACACCACGGTCACGATCTTGCCCAACACCGAGATCAAAGCCGGGATGAACGTGCCCGCGATGCCCAAGGGCAAGACCACGAAGTTGATGCTCCAGAAGGGCGAGACCATCGAGATCATCGAGACCAACGAGATCACCGGCAGTCCGATCGAGTCGGACAAGCCCATCGGCGTCTTCGCGGGCCACCTGGGCTTGCGCATCCCGAACGACGGCGACTGGAGCGACCACGCCGAGCAGCAGATCCCGCCGGTTCGCGCCCTGGGCAACGAGTACGCGGTGGCCAGTTACCGCGACCGCGTACCAGGTTTTGCCGAGAAGCGCCGCCACCGGGTGATCGGTACGGTCGCCGACACCCATGTCACCTTCGACCCGCCCAGCGTGAGCCCACCGGCCACGCTGTCGCTCGGCACGGTGCTCGAGATCGAGTCTGACGTCCCGTTCGTGGTCAAGAGCCAGGACCTCGATCACCCGTTCATGGTCTTTTCGTACATGAGCGGCTCGAGCACCATTGCCAACGCTGGCGGTCCCCAGGGCTATGGAGATCCCGACTTCGTGCGCATCGTGCCCGGCCCCCAGTACATGAAGCGCTACGTGTTCTTCACCGACCCCACCTACCCCGAGACGAACCTGGTGGTGGTACGCCGCAAGGGCAAGAGCGGGTTTGCCGACGTCACCCTCGATTGCGCGGGTAAGCTGACGGGCTTCCAGCCGATCGGCAGCACGGGCGAGTACGAATACACGCGCGTCGACCTGTCGCGACACAAGTTCGAGCCCCAGGGCCAGTGCAACAACGGCCGGCGTGAGATGAGCTCGGCCGAGTCCTTCGGGCTCTGGGTTTGGGGCTGGGGCTCGCCCGAGACCCGCGCGGGAAAGGACAACCCGTGCGATCTGAGCCAGCCCGACAACACCTGCGACGTCAGCTACGCCTATCCGGCCGGCGAGAAGGTCACGCCGATCAATACGGTGTACGTGCCCAGCACGCCGAAGTGAGCTGCAGGTTGCGGCGTGATACGCTCGCCCCATGGTGCGTGGGGCGCTGATCGGGTGCATCGCGGCGGGGGCGCTCGCGCTCGCGGCGTGTGGAGACGACGACTCGTCGGGGGCCGCCGCCGGCACGGGTGGCGCGGCCGCGTCTGGCGGTGCACCCACGGGCGGTGCCAGCAGCGGCGGCGCGAGTGGCGCGGGCGGCGCCACAGGCGGCGGTGGCGCGGGCGGCTCGAGCGGCGGCGGCGGCACGGGCGGCGCGTGCCTGGACACCTGCCCCGCGCCGAACGGCGGCGTGACCTGGGGCTGCACCAAGCGCTTCATGTATGGCATCAACTATGCGTGGAGGGATTTCGCCGGAGACTTCGGCGGGATCTCCGCCTGGGGCATCCAGGGGGTGTCCGGGCAGGCCAGCGCGCACGCCAAGGCGCTGGCCGACATGCGCGGGCACGGGGTGAGCGTGGTCCGCTGGTGGATGTTTCCCGACTTCCGCGGCGACGGCGTGGACTTCGATGCCAGCGAGGTCCCCACCGGCCTGGGGGGGACCGCGGTCGCCGACATCCAGAAGGCGCTGGAGCTTGCGGAGCAGGCCGACGTCTATCTGATGCTGACGGTGTTCTCGTTCGACAACTTCAAGCCCAGCGAGAACGTCGCGGGTGTCTGGACACCGGGCATCACGCCGATGGTGAAGGACGCCGCCAAGCGCAAGGCGCTGCTCGAGAAGGTCGTGCGGCCCGTGGCGAAGGCCGTCGCCGCAAGTCCGCACGCCAAGCGCGTGATCGCCTGGGACGTGATCAACGAACCCGAGTGGGCGATGACCGGAAGCGACCCGTATGGTGACCCGGCATTCGAGGCGAACGCGGATCTCGCGCCAGTCACGTTCGCGGAGATGGAGACGTTCGTCAAAGAGACGGCCGCCACCTTGCGGAGCGAGAGCGGCGCGCTCGTCACGGTGGGCGGCGCGGCGGCCAAGTGGGCCAAAGCTTGGACCAAGGTGGGCGTCGATTTTTACCAGCTGCACACCTATGACTGGGTGGACAAGTGGTGGCCGCACACCAACCTGGCATCGAGCTACGGACTCGACAAACCGGTGGTGATGGGCGAGTTCCCGCCCACCGGCCTGAACGGCGTGCCGTACGCCAGCGTGGTGCAGGCGTTCTGGGACAAGGGCTACGCCGGGGCGATGCCCTGGCAATACGACGAGATCAAGGCCGGCGAGCTTGGCGCCATCAAGGCGTTCGCCGACGCGCACGCGTGCGAGACGCACTACACGCCACAGGCCAATGCGTCGGTCGAGGTCGTGGCCACCCACCGCGCCGCGCCGCACTCGAAGAGCATCCGCCGGTGTCGGGTGGCCGCGGGCCGGGTCAGCTGCAGCACCCTGCACTGAGCCGCGCCCTTTGCTTCTCCCCCACGATCTCGCGTAGGGTCGCTCCCATGCGCAAGGCGTTGGCGTTGGGGTTGTTGATTTCGTGCTTCGCGGTTCCGGTCCGAGCCGACGTGCCCCCGATCGACTATTGTTCCAAGGTCGGTGAGGCGTGCCAGAACGCGGGGAATGAAGGCAAGAGCGCCGGAACGTGCACCAAGAGCATGTGCACCACCTTGAACAAGTTCACCGGGAAGAGCGAAACGCACGAATGCACCAAGTGCATCGAAGGCCCGCCGCCGTCGCCACCCAAGAAGCAGTCCGGATGTGCCACCCGCCCTGGGCGCGTCGACCCCAGCGGCGTCGTGTTCCTCTTCGGAGCGCTGCTCTGCGGCGCGGCGTGCCGCCGGCGTGGGCGCTAGCGGACGCGGGCTTCGCGCAGCCGCGTGCCGACTGCCCACAGGTAGGCGGACATCGCGCTCGCACCGTCGTCATCCAGCGCCACGCCATGGTCCCGGCGCATCTCGGCGATTTCTTCCGCCCATTGGTCGGGCGGAACTTCGTCGGGAGACTTGAGACTGTGGCAGCCGGCGCAGGTCTGCACGTACAGCGTGCGCCCGCGGGCCAGACGATCGACGCTGGCGCCGGGGAAGCGCTGCCCCGCCCGGCTGGCGTCGCCCGCGGTCGGCGCCGGCAGGCCGGCGGCGCAACCGGCCGCGATCACCGCCAGAAGCAATGGGATCAGGCCGCGCTGGCTCACAGGTCCATCCCGAAGAGCACGCGCACGTTGACCCGCTCGTGGTGCTCCAGGTCGAGCGCGCTGTCGTCGGCCTCCGCGCCCTCTTCCTCGCCCTTGATGGCGAACACCTGGGGCTGCACGGTGGCGGCCATCCACCACGCCTTCTGCGCATACGCCACCGACGGGCCGGCGAAGAACGCCGTCACCTCGTGCTTCTTGCCGTCCTCGAGCTCGCTGTGGCTGCGGGCTTCGAGCCCCAAGACCAGGCTCGGGGTCAAGAAGTAGCCGAATGCCAGGTCAGCTTCGATGCCGATCTCGCGCTTGGTCTCGTCCTTCGACTCGAACTCCCACTCGTGCTCACCCACCAGGTTGAGAGCGAGCAGCGCGTTCCCCATGCGCTTGTCCAAGATCACCTTGCCCTCGAGCTCGGCCTCCGCAGGGGCAGCCGTCCACTCGAAGTAGAGCGCGGAACCGACGGAATCGGCGAACGAGTCGCTGAGCTTGTACTTCCACTCGTTGGACACGCCGCCGAACTCGAAGCCCGAGACGCGGGCCGTCTGACCGGAGGTGGCGTCGGTCTCGTCGGCGGTCAGGGCCGTCATGTTCCAGTACCAGGCCATCTGCAGGTCGGGCACCACGCCGAACTCGAACTCGAGCCGCTGATCGAACCGGCTGTAATAGCTCTCGCGGCCCGCTCGCCAGGTGGTCCACGGCTCGATCTCGACGTCGCCGGGGTTCAGCACGTTGGACTCGTAGGTATAGGTGAAGTGGCGCTCCGAGGCCGAGGCGGGGCCGGTCAGGACGAAGAGGGTGGCGACGGAAGCCAGCAGGGAGGTGCGCAAGGACATCGACCGGGAGCATGCCTTATTGAAAATGATTGTCAATATCGATCCGGTCGCACCTTGGCCCACCCCAGAAACGCACGAGAAAACGGGGGTACGATGGACTCGCTGAGCACCCCGCAGCATAAGAGCGCTCATGGCTGGCTCCCGTCGCCGTCCCCAAGCGCGCTGGCTGGCGCTCGGCGGTGTGATCGTGCTCGGGGCTTCGGCCATCGCCTGGACGCGCTTCCGGGCAGTGCCGGTGGTGGTCAGCCCGGTGGTGCGTGGGCAGGCGGTCGAGGCGGTGTACGCCACCGGAAGCGTGGAAGCGGCCGACCGCGTGGTGGTCAAGGCGAAGACCAGCGGCAGCATCGCCGAGCTTTTCGCGCGCGAGGGCAGCAAGGTCAAGAAGGGCGACCTCTTGGCGCGCATCGACAATCCGACCGCCAGCTTCGACCTCGAGCGCGGTCGGTCCGACTCGAACGCGGCGTCTGCACAAGCCGGGAAAGAGGCGCCACAGCTCGCCGCCTTGGCAGCCCAGGGCCGCGCCGTCGAGGCAGAGCTCAAGCAGGCCAAGCTCGAGCTCGAGCGGAGCCGGAAGCTGGTCGAGCGGGGCTCTGCGCCGGCGTCGGAGAGCGAACGCGCGCAAGCACGAGTCGACCAGCTGCAGGGAACGCTGGATGCCAATCGCGCTCAGCAGCGTGCGTTGCGCATCGATCTGTCGGCGAACGCGAAACGCCAGGCCAGCCAGGTGAAGTCCTTGACGGCGCGCGTTGCCGATACGGAGGTGCGAGCTCCGCTCGATGGCGTCGTGCTCGGCAAGAGCGTCGAGCTGGGCGAAGTCGTCAGCGTCAACCAGCCGCTGTTCCGAGTCGCCGACACGCGGGTGCTCGTGCTCGAGGTCAACGTCGACGAGGCCGACATTGCTCGCGTGAGTGACGGCCAGACCGGCAAACCCAAGTCCGAGGCAGCCATCAGCTTGTACGCCTTCGCCAAGACCGTGTTCCGCGGAGAGGTGACCGAGGTCTTGCCCGACGCCGATCGGCAACGCCGGGCTTTTGTCGCGAAAATCAGCTTCTCGGCGCCGCCCCCCGAGCTCCGAAGCGGCATGACCGCCGAGGTGAACATCGTGACCGCACGGCACGACGCCGTCTTGCTCGCCCCGAGCTCGGCCGAGTCCGAGGGGTCGGTGTGGGTCCTGGCCAATGGGCGGGTCGAGCGGCGAGCGATACAGGTCGGAATTCGCGACCTGTTGCGCCTCGAGGTGGTGTCCGGCCTGGCCGAGGGCGAGAGCGTGGTGATCGAGGGGCGCGACAAGCTCGCGCCGGGGAGCCGCGTCAGCGCCACGGTGCGACCCGCCGACAAACGTGAACCGCTGCCCGACGCAGCAGACGTTTCGCAGACCACGCTACGGTGAGCCATGAGCCGGGTCGTTCTGTTCATCGCCCTGCGTCAGCTCTGGGATCGCAAGCTGCTCAACGGCATCGCGGTGCTGGGTGTCATGCTCGGCGTGATCGTGCTGATCGCGATCAACGGCATCATGCAGGGGTTTCAGACCAAGTTCCTGGACAACATCCTGAAGATCAGCCCGCACGTCACCATCTTCGACAAACAGCTGCGACCGGCGCCGCCGCTTCTGGCTCGCTATGCCGACGACTTCGTGACCGCGCGCGTGTCCCACGAGAGCCCGAGTGACCGTCAGCTGCGGATCAGTCGGCCCAACGAGATCGTGCGCGCCCTGGAGCGGCTGCCGAACGTCGCTGCCGCATCGGCGCTGCTCAACGGCAGCGCGGTGGTGGCGCTGGGCTCCAAGCAGTACCCGGTCGATCTGCGCGGAATCGAGCCGCTGACGCAAGATCGCGTCACCCCCATCTCGCAATACGTGAAGGCCGGCAGCTACCGCCCGCTGGCGAACGGCGAGGGGATCTTGCTCGGCAACGGCGTGGCGACCCGCATCGGAGCCAAGGTCGACGACATTCTGACCGTGGGCTCGCCCCTCGGCGTCTCGAAGAGCGTGAAGGTGATTGGCATCTTCGACTCGGGGATCCCACCGGTCGATGCGTCGCGCGTCTACGTCTCGCTGCACGACGCGCAGACCATCCTGGGCAAGCCTGACGTCGTCGGTCGGATCGAGGTCAAGCTGGTCGACACCGATCGGGCCATGGGGATGGCCGAGCAAGTCGAACGCATGTTCGGCTACGACGCCGAGAGCTGGCAAGAGACCAACGCGAACTTCCTGGCGCTCTTCCGCCAGCAGAACACCATCATCGGTTTCGTGGTCGGCGCCATCTTGATGGTGGGTGGCTTCGGCATTCTCGCGATCCAGATCATGATCGTGCTGCAGAAGACCCGCGACATCGCGATCTTGCGCAGTGTTGGGTTTCACCGTCGCGACATCTTGGTGGCGTTCTTGCTGCAGGGCTTTCTGATCTCGCTGATCGGGGGCCTGATGGGGGATGGCATCGGGCACTGGGTGCTGGTCGCGCTCGGGCGCCTCAAGACCAAGCAAGAGGGCCTGGTCAAGAGCGAGTACTTCTTGGTCTACGACGACCCACGGTTTTACTTCTACGGCCTGGCGTTCGCGATGGCGGTCGGGCTCATCGCGAGCTTCATCCCAGCGTGGCGCGGCTCGCGGGTCGAACCGGTGGACGTGCTCAGAGGGCAGCTTGGATGAGCGACGTCGGGCCCAGCAGTGTGCCGTCGGGCGCGCCGTCGACCCGCCGCCCGCCGGCCCCGCGTCTGCCCTGGCCCGAGCCCGGGCGGGTGGTTCTCGAGTGCCGCGGGCTCAGCCGCGACCTGGGAACCACGGTGTTGACCCGGGTGCTCTCGAACGTGAGTCTGCGCGTTCACGAGCGCGAGTTCGTCAGCGTGACGGGCGCCAGCGGATCGGGGAAGAGCACGCTGCTCTACCTTCTGGGGGCGCTCGACCGCCCCACCGAGGGCAGCGTGCTGATCGACGGACAAGACGCCAGCGCGGAAGACGACGAAGGGCGAGCCGTGCTGCGCTCCGAGAAGCTCGGCTTCGTGTTCCAGTTCCATTTCTTGCTGCCTGAATTCACCGTGCTCGAGAACGTGATGCTGCCGATGCTGCGCCGCGGCGCTCGCAGCTCATCGAGCGTTCGCGAGCATGCTCGCGAAGTGATCGCAGCCATGGGCTTGGGCGAGCTGGAGAAGCGCCGGCCCAACCAGCTGTCGGGCGGTCAGCAACAGCGCGTCAGCATTGCTCGCGCGGTGGCCAACGACCCGCGCATCATCTTGGCCGACGAGCCAACGGGAAACCTGGACTCGAAGAACGGCGAAGTGGTGATGAGCGTGTTCGAGTCGCTGGTGCGAAACCAGGGCATCACGGTGGTCATGGTCACGCACGAGCGCGACTTCGCGGCCCACGCCTCTCGCCAGCTGGTGATGTACGACGGAGAGATCGTCGAAGACCGCGATCAGCGAGCGTGACGGCTACTTTTTTGCCTTGGGCCGCGCGTCTGGCGAAAGCTCTTTGTTGCGCCAGTAATAGGCGTTCTTCTTTCCGCCCTCGTCGGTGAACCCCGCGACTTCCAGCTCGGCCTGGATGGCGGTCGCACCCTCGGGGACGTGATCCTTCTTCACGCACGAGAAGGTGATCACGGCCTTCTCGCCGGCCTTCATCGGCCCGTCGAAGATGTTGCCCGCGCAGGTCTTCGACGGCCGCGCCTTGTCTTCG
The DNA here is from genome assembly GCA_023150915.1 of Polyangiaceae bacterium. Taxonomy (GTDB): domain Bacteria; phylum Myxococcota_A; class Polyangia; order Polyangiales; family Polyangiaceae; genus JADJKB01. The sequence continues at coordinate 17,992 of JAKLKA010000085.1, read as the reverse complement.
TCCTTGACCTCGAGCTGCTTGCCCGCCTTGTCGTAGAAGTAGACCACGAGCTTTCCGTAGGTGATGTCCACCTTCGAGGTGTTGACCACGCGAAATGAGGGCCCTTTGTCGTCCATCTTTCCGTTCCAGGTCACCTCCATCACTCGCGCAGTGCCCTTGGCCTCGCACGGCTTCTCGAACGTCCCATCACCGGAAGTGCCCTCGGGGCAGTCGTGCTTCGGCGCTGGTGGCGCCACGCTGGCTGCGGCGCTGGGCGTGGGCGGCGCGACGCTGGGCTTCGGTGCGGCACTGGCGCTGCTCGCGCCTGTGGCGGCTTTCGGTTTCTCTTCGTCGCACCCACAGGCGAGCAGCAGAACGGCAGCGAGTGCAATCGTCTTGGCGGTCGACATGGCCGAACGGTAGCGGACGCGCGGCGGAGAGGTCGAGGGGAGATTGTCTCGGCCAGGCGGGTCGGCCATACTCGTCGGTCACTCGAGCGGAACCACACCACCGGGCCCGACACCTGCATGCTCCCGGTCGCCGACGGCGCCAGCTGCAGCACCACCGACGGTCCGCCGTGCAAGATGCCCGCAGAGTGCGTGGCCGGGAAGTGCGTCGTCCCGAGCGGAACCACCTGCCCGGCGAACTGAGCCTGAAATGGTCTCCGGCGCGTGTGCGCGGAAGCACACGCGCCGTCAGGCGCTCGCGGCTTGCCGTTTTCCGTTCTTGACCGCGACCAGGTAGAGCAACGCGGCGATGGCCACGAACGGAATCATGCTCAGCGCGTCGGCGTTCGGGCCTTCGAACAGGGGGTTGGCGTGCTTGGCCCACTCGTCGATCTTGGTCTGCACGTCGCCCATCACTCCCGCCACGAACGCGATCACGATGCCGGCGATGGCGCCGCCCGCGATGTATCCGCTCGAAAGCAGCACCCCCGGGCTCTTGTCGGTCTCGGCTGCCAGCTCTTCTTCACTCAGCTTCTTCGCGGCCAGGCGCTTCTGGATCTGACGATCTGCCAGCCATCGTACCAAGCCGCCGGCCAAGATCGGCGTGGACGAGGAGATGGGCAGGTAGACGCCGACGGCGAAGGCGAGGGACGGGATCCCCGAGAGCTCGAGCACCACGGCGATCATCACCCCCAGCAGCACCAAGCTCCACGGGAGCTCGCGGTTCAGGATGCCCTTGATGATGTACGACATCAGGGTCGCCTTCGGCGCGTCGAACTTGGCGACCTTGCTGCCGTCGGGTCGAACGTTGTGGGTCCCGTTGATGCCGGGGTCGACCAGGTAGATCGCGCGCCCCGCGTCGTTCACCAGGTACTTTCCAGGCGGCCCGCCCGCGCCGTCCGTCTTCTGCCACACGCGGTAGGTCGCCGCGTCGGCCTTTGCTTGGGGGCCGGTCAGTGCTTCTCGCTTCTCGAGCCCGGCGGCGCTGGTGGCCAGGCCCGCGCCGAACGTCTCTTCCACCTTGTGGGTGACCTGCTTCGAGCTCTCGTCGACCACGTACGCGCCCGCAGCCAGACCCGGCAGGCGAGGGGACCCGGTCTCGGCGGCGGTCTTGTCGTCAGCTTGCTCGAGCTTCCGATAGCGCTTGCCGGCCTCTGGCAGCGTGCCCTCCCACGCCGGCAAGCGCCCCAGCGCGTCATCGGCGACCGCAACCGGCGTCACCTTCTCGAAGGTCGCCTGTGGCACGTACACCGTGGCGGCGTCGTTGAGCCGCAGCAAGATGGGCCCCAAGACCAGCGCCGAGGCCAGGGCGCCGAACAAGATGGCGTACTGCTGCAATTTCGGCGTCGCCCCGACCAAGAAGCCGGTCTTCAGATCCTGTGAAGTCGTGCCGCCGTTCGACGCGGCGATGCACACGATGGCGCCCACGCTGAGCGCGGTCACGTAGTAGGGCGGCGCCGTCCACCCCAAGATCAGGAACACGCCGCAGGTGAGCAAGAGCGTCGCGACCGTCATGCCCGAGATGGGGTTGGACGACGAGCCGATCTCGCCGGTCAGACGCGAGCTCACGGTCACGAACAAGAAGCCCAGGACCACGATCAACACCGCGCCCAGGACGTTCATGCGCAGCGACGGCGCGAGCGTGATGGCCGTGACCAGCACCAGTGCGCCGATCAACACCGTCTTCATCGGCAGGTCCTGGTCGGTGCGGGGGCGAGCCGCGTCGCCCTGCTTCGGCCCGCCGCGCAAGTCGCGCAGGCCGCCCTTGATGCCCTGCCAGATGGTGGGCAGGGACCGGACCAGGCTGATGATGCCGCCGGCGGCCACAGCACCCGCGCCGATGTACAGCACGTAGGCCCCGCGGATCTGATTGTGGGACATGTCCCGGATCGGGATGGTCCCGGGCGGCAGCGCCTGGGTCATACCCTCGCCGAAGAACTTGATGGCGGGGATGAGCACCAGGTAGGCGAGGACGCCGCCGGCGCACATGACCGCCGAAATGCGCGGCCCGATGATGTACCCGACGCCGAGAAGCTCGGGCGAGATCTCGGCAGACACGCTGCCGCCCTTGAGCGTGGTGCCGAACACCTTCTCGGGGACGTCCTTCCAGCCGCGGAACGCGACCATCACCGCCTTGTAGATCAGGCCGATCCCGAAGCCGGCGAAGATGGTCTTGCCGCCGCCTGCCTCGGTCTCGTCCGGGGGGGCACCGGTAGAGTGCGCGGCGGCTCGCGACTCATCGCTGGCCCCCGCCTTCAGCACCTCGGCGCAGGCCGTGCCTTCCGGGTATTTCAACAGCCCATGCTGTTCGACGATCAGCGCACGCCGGAGCGGGATCATCATCAAGATCCCGAGGAGCCCTCCGAGCACAGCCACCAGCGTGACCCGCGCCACCTCGAGGTCGAAGCCCAGGATCATGATCGCGGGCATGGTGACGCCGACCCCGAAGGCGATGGACTCACCGGCCGAGCCGGCGGTCTGCACCACGTTGTTCTCGAGGATGGTGGCGTTCTTCAGCCCAAACTTGGAGAGCAGTCGGAACAGCGTGATCGAGATGACCGCCACCGGGATCGATGCGCTGACGGTGAGCCCGACCTTGAGCACCAGGTAGAGCGACGATGCGCCGAACACCATGCCGAGCAGCGTGCCGGCGATCAGCGGCAGTGGCGTCAGCTCGCGCAGCTTGGCCTTTGCCGGGATGTAGGGCTCGTGGGTGCCTCCCTCGCTCATGGGGCGGGACGCTACCGCACTGCCGGGCTTTGCGACAGCGCTCGACCGGGGTGCCGCGGGCCCCCCACGGTAGCTTTCCAGCGCGTTCGCCCCGGCGTATCGTGCTCATCGATGCGCGCGGCAGCGATCTGGGCACCCGTCATGGCCGTGCTGCTTTCGGCCGCCTGCGGCTCCGACGAGGGCGCCGAGCCCGAAGCCAGCGGTGGCGCGGCAGGGAGCGCCGGCAGCGGCGGCGCCGTGAGCGGCGGCGCCGGCGGCGCCACCGGCGGCAGTGCGGGGAGTGGCGGCGCGACCGACGCAGCTTCTGACGCGGACGCGGACGCGGGGCCGACCGACCTCGACGGTGACGGCCTGGATGACGCGGCCGAGCTCGCGCTCGCGCAGGGGTACTTTCCTTACTTCTCGCCCGCGCAAAACGACAAGTGCCCGCGCCACGGCGTGTTGTTCCGGGCCGCCCCCCACCCGGCCGACCCGGGCAAGATCGCCCTGTGGTACGTGGTGCTGTTCGAAGAGGATTGCGGAGCCAACGGCCATGTCGGCGACGACGAGGTGTTTGGTGCCGTGGTCGACCCGAAGACACCGCCGCCCGCAGGACTCTTGGCGGTGCGGGCGATCTCGCACCAAGGCACCCTCTGCGAGAAGACGACCACCTGTGGATCTCTGCCGGGCTGCAAGCCGTGCACGACCGCGACCAAGAGCGGTGCCGCGTTCCCGGTGGTGTTCGCCAGCGTGAACAAGCACGGGACCTACGTGGACGAAGGCACCTGCGACCTGAACGTGATCTGCGATTTTGGCGGGTGCACGCTGAGCCCCGCGCCGGATGCCCCCGAGTTCGTCAACGCCGGCGAGCCCGGCAAGCCGCTGACCAACGATTTGACCCAGAACGGCTTCATCACCACGAAGAACGGCTGGACCAAGACCGAGCTGTTCGGCTTCGACCCCTGGGCCAACAAGGACTTCGGAAGCGCCGGCAACGTGACCGACGACCTGGGCGACACGGCTTTTCTGATCCCGCCGTCGGGGTGCTGAAGCGTCGCGCTGAAGGTCGAGGTAGCCTGGCCCCATGACGCTCCCCCTTCTCCCGACCACCATGGTCGGCTCGTATCCGCGGCCCTCGTGGTTCCGGCAGCAGCTCTCGGGCCGGGACGTGTTCGACGCCTTCAAGGACGCTTCCCACAAGGAGACGTTCGAGGACGCCGTGCACGCGGTGCTGCGCGACCAAGAGCTGGCGGGCCTCGATCTGCTGACCGACGGGCAGATGTGGTTCGACGACTACGACATGGGGATCGGCTCGTTCCTCTGGTACTGGCTCGAGCGCACGGGCGGTTTCGGCACCGCGAAAGTGCCCCACCCCGCCCGCGGAAAGGCCCAGGGTCGAGACGTGTGGGCGCTGGACGAAGCCGGCGGCGTCGAGGTGGTCGGGCCCATCGCTCGCGGGCCAATCCGTCTGGCCGCGCTCTTCACGCTGGCGCAAGCTCGAACCCCCCGCCCGATCAAGGCGTGCGTCGGCGCCGGGCCCGTGCAGCTCTCGACGCTGGCCCACTTCCGCTCCGGCCCGGTGCGTGACCGCTACCAGCTGTCCGAGGCGTTGGCCGAGGTGTTCGTGCAAGAGGTCGCCGAGCTCACCGCGGCCGGCTGCGAGCACGTGCAGCTCGAAGATCTCGGCGCGTGGATCCCGACCCTGAGCGGCGAGGCCGACTATGCCTGGGTGAAGCGCATCGTGAATCGCACCTTGGGCGGCGTCGCGGTCCGGAAGTCGTGGCACTTCTGCCTGGGCAACGCCTGGGGCAATCGCATGCAGGGCATGACCGCCGGCGGCTATGCGGAGATCTTGCCGCATTACTACGACGTCGACGTGGACGAGTTCGTGCTCGACTTCGCCTGTCGCGAGATGCGCGATGCAGCCATCCTGAAGGACCTGCCTTGCGACAAGTCGGTGGCTGTCGGCGTGATCGACGTGCGCTCGCTCGAGATCGAGGCGCCCGAGCAGGTCGCCGAGCGGATCCGCGCGGTGCTGGCGTTCGTGCCGCCCGAGCGCGTGACGGTGACCACCGATTGCGGCATGAAACAGCTGCCGCGGACCTGCGCAAGGCAGAAGCTGGCGAGCCTGGTCGCCGGCGCGCAAATCGTCAGAAAAGAGCTGGCAGGTTAGGCCGCTTCCGGGCGGCCGCCACCACGCGCTGGAAGCGGAACTGCCGCGTGCGGTCGTAGCTGCCCGTGAGGTTCAGGCAAAGCTCGTCGAAGCTCGCGCTCTGGACCCAGCGGAAGCCCTCTTCATACAGCATGGGCAGCGGGTCGTTCGTGCCGAACACGAAGCGCTCGCCCAGGTCTTGGACCAACTTGCGCGCTGCCCGTTCGGTCTCGTGCTCCCGGCTCGGGTCGACGATCTTCTTCATCAGGTGGTCGAACAGCAACACCGTGTGCGGCTCGCAACCGAACGCGACGCGCGCCAGCGTATGCCGGATGGCGGCTTCGGCCAGGTACATGGTCACGCCCTCCCAGGTGATCAGCGCGGGGCTCGCGGGGTCGAAGCCGCGATCGACCAGGCGTTCGAGGAAGTCGTGATGCTCGAAGTCGCACTCGACATGGGTCGCCGCATCGCGAGGGTAGCCTGCCAGCTGCGCGAGCCGGGCCAGCTTCTCCTGCTGGCTCGCGGGGTGGTCCACCTCGAAGAAGCGCACACCGGCAGCCGCCAGGCGTGCGGCACGGGTGTCGAACCCCGCACCGAGCACCACGACCTGCCGATACCCGCCGGCGGTGAAACGGCGCACCTGCTCGTCGAGCCACGCCGTGCGCACCGCGACCCAGATCTCGCGATCGGGCATCATGCGATCCACGGCGGTGGCGATGGCTTCGCCCTCTTCCCCCGCCAGGGCGCGGGCCCAAGGGTCTGAAATCAACGCGCCGGGTCGCTCGCTGGCGCGGGCCCGATACGCGGCCACCATCAACGCCGTGCGGCTGGCGCTGCGTTCGCTCATGGCCGATCAGTCTAGCGGGTCTCGCCCCGCTTCCGTACCAATACCGCGACAGACGGCGATCAGCGACGAACGACGCGGCGGCGAGCCGGCCGTGAGGTGAAAGGAAGACCCGCGGGCCCCGAGCGCCCCCCCGCGCTCGGGACCACGCGTGTCAGTGGAGTCACCGCGGACGCATCTCGGGCGGAGCCTTGGGCATGCTGGCCTTCACGCCCATTTCCATCCGGTTCTTGAGGTTCTCGAGCAGTGTCTCGGCCTCGCGCTCGTTCAGTCGATGAAGCAGCGGTTCGGCGAGCTTGTCCAAGAGCTTGCTCGGCAACGTGTAGTCGATGTCTAAGATCACCTTGGTGTGTCCGTTCTCGCCCGAGAATGCCCAGAGGAATGTGCTGGGGATGCCCTTCTCGTTCGTGACGACCACTCGCTGGTTCTTGATCACTTCCGTCGTTGCAGAGTGGCCCTTGAAGTGCACCCCAGCCATCTTGTAGACCCAGTCGAAGCTGTGGGCGCCATCCGCACTTCGCTTCACGTGGCTGACCTCGACCAAGCTGGGCCAGATCTCGGGAAGGTTCTCGGGCTGCGTGGTGTGCTCGTAGACCTGATCGAGCGGGGCCCGGATGCTGATGGACTTGCGAATCTTTGCCATGACGATCCTCACTTGATGTGCCCCCCCTGAGGGGCCGGGCCCAACAAGCAAGCCGGGTGCCATGCCAAACCCGCGTGGAAGTGCCCGCGCTGGCCGGTGGGTCGGGGCAGATCGCGGCACAACGCCGCGAAATGCGTCACGCGCGCAACGGCACCGCCCTACGACTTCGCCGCAGCGAACGAGCACACCGGGAGCCCCACCGGGGAACAGCTTCCGCTGGACCAGGTGGTCGAAGTCACCGTTGCCGTGCACGACGCGCTCGCTCCGGCCACCGAGCAGTTGAGGCTGAGCTGCGAGGCCGTCAGCGATCCGGTGCAAGTCGTCCCGGTGTTGCAGCTCACCGAGAGCGAACAGCTGCCCGGCGATTGAGTCACCGTGCACGAGCCCAAGCCGCAGGTGCCGCTCAGCGACCAGTTGCCCGCGACGTTCACGCAACTCCCGCCCCCGGTGCCGCCCCCGCCGGGCGGGAGGCCGCCGGTCCCACCGCCGCCGCTGGGCATGCCGCCACTGGCGCCGCCACCTCCCGAAGGGACCCCGCCCGTTCCACCGCCACCGCTGGGACCACCCCCGCTTCCGCCGCCGCCGGTCGGAGCCCCGCCGGTACCCGAGCCCGCGGCGCCGCCCATCGGAGCGCCCGCGGCGCCGCCCGCGCCTCCCGACGCGGTCCCGCCCGAACCGCCGCCGCCGGTTGCGCTACCGCCGACACCGCCCACGCCGCCGCCGACACCGCCGCCGCCGTCCGGGCCGCCGCCTCCACCCGAGCCGCTGCTGCCGCACGCGACCGCGCACGAGAGACCGAGACCCACGAGCCCGAGACGAAGCGATGACATGCCGCGCAGCCTAGCACTGAACGCTCGGGCGTTGTCCCAGGCCCAGCGGCCGACGGCTCAGGGCGTCGCGGTCAATCCGCGTGCGCGAGCGAGCGTTCCGCGGGTGCGTTCGTCGCAAAGCGCCCGACGTGCATCCCGGGCAAGCCGCGCGATCGGCCAGGCGTTGGCGATTGGGTCCCGCTCCAAGGGCTCGAGCTCTGCCGCGAAGTGGGCCAGCTGGTGCGAGAGGTCGGTTGCCGACAGCACCCGTCGTTCAGCCCGCGCGGGCTCGCTTCGGCGCGGGTCCAGCCAGCCCGCTCGGCCCGCGTCGCGGCGCCGTTGCTCCAGGCGAGTGAGCAGCAGCGCGGAGTGCACGGAATCGATCGGCGAGCGCGCATCGACGAAGGGCGAGAACGGCGCGTCGCTGTTCACGTCGCCGACTCGGGTGAAGTGGTCGGCCCAACAGTGGTCTTCGCCGTACCCCGTGTCCGTGATGCCCACCGTCTCGACTCCGGGTCGCAACGCGTCCGGAAAGCGTGCGCTCAGACGCGCGATCTTCTCGGGGCCCGAGTTGATCCGCCCTGGCTCCGAGCCCTCGGCGTGATCGGCACCCAGTCGCGCGCAGGCGACCTCGACCACCACCCGCGGCGACGCGCTGGTGATTACCACTTCGAGCCCCGGGCAGCGCTCTCGCAGCGCGGCCAGATCTTCGCGCGTGATGACCTGATCCGGCTCGTGCCGATCCCAGACGCGCTCTGCCAAGAGGCGCAGCGTGGCCGCCGGGACGCCCGCCATCAGTCCGAAGAGCGTGTCTTGCGGGATGCGTTGCACGGTGCGCACCGGCTCGGGCCCGAAACGGCGATAGGTCCACGCACGCAGCCAGTCGTTCTTCGCCGGCAGCTTGCCGCAGGCGAAGTAGTGGAGCCCCGGCTTGGTCCATGCGGCGCTGCCGTGCCAAAGATAGCGGAGCGACCCGCCCAGCCGGCTCGGATCGAAGAGCAGACGACCGGTGTGCCGCTCGGGCTCCATCCGCGCGAGCTCGTCGAGGCCGAACGCACGTAGCGCCGTGAGCTCCCACCCCAGAAGCTCGCCCATGTTGCGACCGAGGTGCAGCGTGCGGTCGAGGTCGAGCACCAGGTAGCGCGTGCGCGCCGAAATCATGCGCTCGGCCAGCGCCGAAAACTGGATCGGCCCTTCGTGGACCACGAGGCGATCGACCAGCCTGAACCGACGTGCTGCCGCCATGCGTGTGAGAGCATGCAGACGGCCGTTCACCCGTGGGGTCAGCGTTCGGTCACGTTTTCGTCAGGCGCCGAGCGGGCTCTCGTGGCTCGGATCGGGCCACGGCGCGCGCCCCTCGGATCAGAAGAACGTCCCCTTGCGCACGAGCAGCGACATGTCCTTCACGTGCGTGAAGTCTGGATGCGGCGTCCCCTTCACGCGCAAGAGGACCGGCCCGGGCGGCAGCTTGGGCAGATCCTCGAGGTAGACCTCACAGTCCGGGGCCCTGGTACATACGAGCTTCTGGCTGGGCCGACTTCGCTGGGTCTCTACGCTCAACGTATGAAGGAGCTTGCCATCGTGGATGACCTCGATGTCGTAGCGAACCGGCAGGATCTTCCGCAGCGTCTTGGATCCGGGGCTGCTGGAGCTGCTTCCGTTCAGGCTCGCCCAGAGTGCCAGGTCGCCGCCCGTGGCGACGAAGCGGGCTTCGGCGCTGCCCGCACCCGAGAGCGGCGCCGTGACGATCAGGTCGCCGCGCATGCCAAACAGCATGTAGCCGACCCAGCTGATCGGGATCAGGGCAAGCAAGCCGAACAAGACGATCATCCCGAGGGTCGGACGGCGCAGCCGCCGCTGCTCCTGGATCACACCGGGGTCGGTCTCGGGGAGGCGCTCCGCGGGCACCACGCTCAAGAGGTGGCAGCTCAGTGTTCCGGGAAAGCTCAGCTTCACCTGCTCCGTGAGCTCACGCTGCGAGCGCTGCACCCCGGGGGCCAGCCGATAGCCCACCCAGTACTTGCCCGCGCTCGGCGCGCCACGCGCCACGATCTCGACGTGCGTCACGCCCAACGTCCGGAGCGGCGTCTCGATGGCGGCGTAGAGCATCTCGGCGCACCGCTGCATCCCGGGTGAGGCGTGGATGGTCATGGCCCCGCCAGGATACAGCCCATTCGCGCATGGTCGACCCCGGCGCGGTGCCCTCGCCGAGGGAGAGTCATGCCCGAATCACGCCTTCGCCGGCGGCCTGAGGCTCGCGCGCGCTCCGATCAGCACATAGGTCTTCATCTCGCCCTTGCCCTTCACCTCGATGGTGCCGCGGGGCTCGAGGTGGTGTTGCTGCCTCCCCCGGTCGTTGCTCGCCGCGCTTCGCGCGGCTGCGCGCCGCCTGCCCCCTCCCGATCTGTGCTCGCGCCGGCGTAGCGGGATGGAGCCCGGTGGCTGGGTCAAGGACGGGATTGTGATCGAGCAGGGGCCGAGGCCGGCGCTGCGCGCAGATGGAGGGGGCGCGTGACTCCGAGCCGTTCGGTGCAGGCCTTCGCGCTCGGTAGGCTGCCGATCGAGGACAACGTCCTGCTACGGTGCGAACGGGCACGATGAGCTGGCTGCCGAGCAGGACTCCCGGCGCGACTTCATCGAAAGAAAGGCACGCTGGCGACCAGGATGCGGCGCTGGTGGGCCTGGCTCGTTCGTGCGAACATCAGCGGGCGGGAGGCAGGTGCGATGAAGTGGTTCCGCGGCCTGAGACGAGCGCTCATCGTGTCGATGGGGCTCTCGGTGATCGCCCTTACCGGCTGCGTGGAAGTCGAGACGCCGACCAGCAAGGTCGCAGTCGAGTGCCATGCCGGTACCACGGCGTGCAGCGGGAAGTGCGTCGACCTGGGAACCGATGGCAAGAGCTGCGGCGCCTGCGGTGAGGTGTGCGCCGCGGGCATGGTCTGCGCGTTCGGCGTCTGCCAAGCCGCGTGCCCGGCGTCCACCACGGAGTGCGGCGGCGGCTGCATCGACGTCGAGTGGGACAACTTCCACTGCGGCGGCTGTGGCCGTGCATGCGGCGCGGGCGAGATGTGCGCGAAGGGCGAGTGCGTGAAAAAGTGCCCCGAGCCATGGTCCGCCTGCGACGGGCGCTGCGTCGATCTGGATTCGGACTCCGAGAGCTGCGGCGCGTGCCTTGCGTCGTGCGCCAAGGGCGAGACCTGCAGCAAGGGCCAGTGCGTGTTGGTTTGCAGTGGCACGTCCAGCAAGTGCGGCTCGAAGTGCGTCGAGCTCGATTCCGACAAGGCAAACTGCGGCGCTTGCGACCAGGCCTGCCAGACCAAGGAGCTGTGCGCCAAGGGCAGCTGCGTGCCGTCGTGCCCGTCGGATCTGCTCGAGTGCAACGGGGGCTGCATCGACCCGCGCACCAACCCCAAGCACTGCGGCGCCTGTGGCAACGCCTGCGCCGGCACCGAGAAGTGTGCCGCCGGCAGCTGCCAGTGCAACGCCGTGTGCGGCACCACCTGCGTCGACACACAGAGTGACCCGCAGCACTGCGGCGGCTGCGGCAAGGCCTGCGCCAGCACCCAGAACTGTGAATACGGCGTGTGTGCCTGCAAGTCAGGCGCGGCCAAGTGCGGCACCAAGGTCTGCCCCGACTTCATGACCAACCCCGCGCACTGCGGCACTTGCGGCGCTGCGTGCGCCGACAATGCGGCCTGCATCGGCGGCAAGTGTGAGTGTCCGGCCGGCCACGCGCAGTGCGGCGAGAGCTGCGTGAACTTGCTGACCAACCCCCAGCACTGTGGCGAGTGCGGCAAGATCTGCAACACCTACTGGGGTAGCACATTCGTCTGCAACGCAGGCAAGTGCGGCTGCCCCACCGGCAAGGTGCAGTGCGGCAACGACTGCGTGTTCATCGAGACCAACGTGGGCCACTGCGGGGCTTGCGGCAACAAGTGCCCGAGCGGGGCCAGCTGCACCGGCGGGCAGTGCGTGTGCCCGACCAGTCAGACGAATTGCGGCGCGGGCTGCAAGGATCTGAAGACGGACGCCAAGAATTGCGGCGCCTGCGGCAAGACATGCGGGCAAAGCGAGTCGTGTGTCGCCGGGGCCTGCACCTGCGCTGCGCCCCAGGGCCTGTGCGACGGCAGCTGCACCGAGTTCACGTCGGATGCAAAGAACTGCGGCGCCTGCGGCGTCGAGTGCCCCGTCCTGTCGGGCGGCATCGGCTATTGCCTCTCGGGCACCTGCTACTGCCAGGCGCCCAACGTCGCCTGCGGCGACACTTGCGTGCACCTGCAAACGAGCTCCAAGCACTGCGGGAAGTGCAACGCCGCGTGCCCGGTTGGCCAGACGTGCACGCTGGGGAAATGCGGCTGAGCGTGATGGCGGGGGGCGGGGGTAGCGTTCTTCCCCGATCGAAGTGGGGTTTCACGCCTTCGCCGGCGGCCTGAGGCTCGCGCGCGCTCCGATCAGCACGTAGGTCTTCATCTCGCCCTTGCCCTTCACCTCGATGGTGCCGCGGGGCTCGAGGTGGAACTGTGTGCGGATGCGCTCGTAGGTGCGCTCGGTGACCTGAATGGTGTCGGGCTCGGCGTGGGCTTCCATGCGGGCGGCGGTGTTCACGGTGTCGCCCCACAGGTCGTACGAGAACTTCTTGGTGCCGATGACGCCGGCCACGACCGGGCCGCTGTTGATGCCGATCCGCACGCGGATGGGCTCGCCGGTCGGTGCGCGGAAGCTGGCTGCCACGTCGCGGAGCTCGAGCGCCATGCTGGCCACGGCGACCGCGTGATCCTTCCTCGGGGTGGGCACGCCCGCCACGGCCATGTAGGCGTCGCCGATGGTCTTGATCTTCTCCAGACCGTACTTGTCGGTCAGCGCATCGAGCTTCGAGAAGATCTCGTTCAGCATCTCGACCAGCTTGGTCGGCGCCATCTTGCTGGCCAGCGGCGTGAAGCCGACCAGATCGACGAACAGCACCGTCGCGTCCAGGAAGCCCTCGGCGATGGCGGCCTGCTCGCGCTTCAGCCGTTCGACGATGGACGCGGGCAAGATGTTGAGCAGCAGATGCTCGGCCGCCTCGCGCTCGCGCGACAGCTCCCAGCGCGCGCGATGCTCGCGCCGCCGAAGCTGGTCGGCGATGTGCGTACCCACCGAGGTGATGACCGCGGCGGTGGTGACCAGGAACAGGCCCTCGACCAGCCACCCCGCGTCTTCGCGGCTGACCCGGGCCAGGCCTGCCGCCAGGTACATGGCCAGCACCACCCCGAGCACACTCAGGATCTGTTTCAGCGTGTAGGGAAAGGCCCAGCCCGTGAACACGATGAACAGCACCAGCATGCCGACGTCGGAGCCGCCCGCCACGCCGTAGCGCAGCATGGGCAGCACGGTGTACGCCGCGTTCCCGATGGTCAGCCCGACCGACAGAGGAAAGGCCCAGCGCTCGAGCTGGCGCGCGTAGCTGAGGGCGGCGAAGGCCAGGGCGAAAGCCCCGGCGATGGCGCGCTGGATGGCGGCGTCCTTGACCGAGCCGACGCCGAAGGCCACGAGCACCGCCAGGGCCAGGCAGTGGATCGCCGCATAGACCGCGCCGGCGATGCGGAGTCGCCGGAAGATCAGGGCGCGGATGTCGTCGTGGAAGCCCGTGACCAGGTCCCGGGAGGCCTCGGGGCGCGCCATGACCGAGCGCACGGACGCGGGGAACAGCTCGGAGGCGGGGGAGGGGGACACGGTGCGGGCTCGAACCCTCGATTATCACAGGGTCCAAAACTTGGCCGATTTGCCGGGGACCTGGAAGTAGAGGACTTGGCCCGCGTGTCCCCATGAGCACCCGTATCGAGCCCGAGCTGGTAGCGCTGCGCAAGCTGGCCGAAGAAGCCGCCCAGAGCCGTAAAGAGCGGGTCACCACCGCCCATTTGCTGGCGGCCATCGCCTCGCGCCCCAGCGTGGCCGCCGAGCTGCTCACCGAGCGGCGGCTCAGCGACGAGACGCTGCTGCGCGCGGCGCGCGCCGCAACCGACGACCAGAACGATGCCGTGCGGCGGGCCGTCCAGCGGGCGCGAGAGATCGCCGTGCGCATGGGCGGGGCGGAAGCAGGCGCATTGCACCTCTTGATCGCGCTGATCAGCGATCGCCACACCGCGGCCCACCGCGCGCTCGACCAACATGGGGTCGACCTGGCGCGATTGCGGGCGGCGGCCATGAGCGTGGGGCTCGGTCTGGTGGGGCGCCGGCGCATCGCCGCCCGCCGCGAGGTGGAAGACGAGCCGAAGCAAGCGACCACGGCTGCGCGCCGGATGCCCAGCGGGACGACCATTCCGCTGTTCCCGCCGTCGGAGAAGAAGCCGACCCCCAGGGGCACCGCGACGCTGGTGGCGGACCCGACCGTCGGGCCCGAGCTCATGCCGGCAGAGCCCGCGACCCCGCCGCGCACGAGCAGCAAGAAGCGCCCCCGGCAGGGCGGCGGCGAGAGGTTCTTGCTGGACCCGCAGCGGTTCCCGACGCTGTGCAGCCTGGGGAAGAACCTCACGCTCGCGGCTGCGCGGGGCGAGCTGGATCCGGTGGTCGGGCGGCGGACCGAGATCGAGCAGGCGCTCGACGTGCTGGCCAAACGCCACGGCAACAACCCGTGCCTGGTCGGCGCAGCGGGGGTCGGCAAGACCAGCGTGGTGCGCGGCATCGCACAGCGCATCGCGCTGGCCGACGCGGTGGCCTCACTCGACGACCGAATCATCGTGGAAATCCCGCTGAGCGAGCTGATCGCCGGCACGGGCGTGCGCGGGGCGCTGGCCTCGCGCCTGGGCGCCATCCGGAAAGAGGTCGCAGCTTCGGGAAATCGCGTCGTGTTGTTCTTCGACGAGGTGCACCAGCTGTTCGCTGGAGATGCCGCCGAAGAGATCGGCGCGGAGCTCAAGCTCGCGCTGGCCAAGGGCGAGCTGCCGTGCATCGGGGCCACCACGCGCGAGGACTACGCCAAGGCGATCGAGAGCGACGCGGCACTGGCGCGGCGCTTCAGCCTGGTCGAGATCGACGAGCCCAGCCGCGAGGACGCGTATCTGGTGCTCGAAGCCGTGGCCGAGAAGCTCTCACTGCACCACGGCCTGCCCTACGACGAGGCGGCCCTGGCGCTCACCATCGGCTGGAGCGTGCGCTACTTGCCGGGCCGCGCGCTGCCCGACAAGGCGGTGAGCATCGTGGATCTGGCCGGAGCACGCGCGCACCGCAGGGGCCTTGCGGTCGTGAGCCCCGAAGCGGTAGCCGAGATCGTGGCCGAGCTGGCCGACATGCCGGTGGAGCGCCTGCTCGAGACCGACGGCGATCGGTTCCTTCGCATGGAAGAGATCCTGGCCGAGCGCGTGGTCGGCCACGGCGCGGTGATCCGGCGCATCGCCCGCATCTTGCGGCGCAACGCGGCGGGCCTGGGGTCGAAGCGCCCCATCGGGACCTTCTTGCTGCTCGGCCCCACCGGGGTGGGAAAGACCGAGACCGCCAAGGCGGTGGCCGAGGTGCTGTTCCACTCGGATTCGGCCATGACCCGGCTCGACCTCTCGGAGTTCAGCGAGCCCCACTCCATCGCGCGGTTGATCGGAGCCCCTCCGGGGTACGTCGGCCACGACGCCGGCGGGTACCTGACCGAAGCGGTGCGGCGTCGCCCCTACCAGGTGGTGCTGCTCGACGAGATCGAGAAGGCGCACCCCGAGGTGCTGATCAGCTTCTTGGCGGTGTTCGACGAAGGGCGCCTGACCGACGGGCGAGGGAGAACCGTCGACTTCACCAACACCGTGATCCTGATGACCTCGAACCTCGGCGCGAACGAGGTGGGGAGCGCACCCAGGCGTCGCGTGGGCTTCGGCGCCGACGCCGGGGCCGAAGCCGGCGAGGCGGAACAGCGCGTGGTCGCCGCGGCGCGCGCGGCGCTGGCCCCCGAGCTGTACAACCGGATCGACGAGGTTCTGGTGATGAGCCCGCTCAGCCGCAGCGACGTGCGCGAGATCGCCCGGCGCCTGCTGGACGGCGTGGGGCGCACCCTCTTGGGGCAGCGGGGTGTTCGGCTCGAGGTGGAGGCCGCGGCCATCGACCTGTTGCTCGATGCCGGCGGCTTCGACCCAGCGCTGGGCGCTCGACCGATGAAGCGCACCATCGCGCGGCTGGTCGAGGCGCCGCTGGCCGAGCTGATCTTGCAGGGCAAGCTCGGCTCTGGCGACGTGGCACTCTTGACCGCCGACGACGGCGAGATCGGCATCGACGTCCTCGCCGGTCGCGTCAGCGCCGCAGAGTGAGAGGGGCCCAGCTCAGCCGGTCGGCGTCGCGAGCGCCGCCGACTCGCGGCTCGGGAGCCCGAAGGCGTCACGCAGCGCCGCGACCACCTGCGGCACGCGGTGCGCAGCCAGGATCCGGTCGTCGGCCTCTCTCAGCTCGAGGACCTGCACGGTGGTGCCCGGCTCCAGGCGAATGCGCGCATGGGCGATCTGGACACCGATCGCGCGGAGCGCGCTGAAGGCCCGGTGAACCGGGTTTCGAGCGCTCGAGCTCGTCACGTCGACCACCAGCCCCAGCGCGCTTCCCGCACCGGCCACCAGAGCGCTCTCTAGCTCGCGCACCCGTACCGAGGCTTGGCTCACGTTCACCGCGCGGCATGTACGTGGCTTTCGCCCCGACGGTCAACTTCGGCGTACACCTTCGGGGCGCGGCAGCGTGACGTCAGCGGCGCCGGCGGCGAGCGAAGAACGCGAGCGCGCCCAGCAACGACGCCCACGCGCCGGGTGGGTTCGCCCGTGGCACGCGGCAGCCGCACCCGCCCTCGTCTTCACTGGGTGTCGTGCCGTTGCTCGTGCTGCCAGAGCCGCCCGCGCCCCCTGTGCCGCCACCGGCGCTGCCGCCCGAGGCTGCGCCGGCGCCGCCCGCCACTCCGCCCGTGCCTGCCGTGCCGCCGCCGCTCGACCCGCCGCCGCTCGGCGAACCCGCCGCACCGCCGCCGCCGCCCTGTCCGCCCGAAGCGGGGCTGGCGGTGATGCAGGCTGCGAGCTCGTCGAACGCGGGCTTGCGTTGCCAGTTGTCGGCGTAGCTGCCGTCCGGGTCGTGGGTCCGCAGGGCCAGGCCCCAGTGGATGTCCGGCCACATGCCGTTCGGGTGCTCTTCACTCAGCTCGTAGATGAAGGTCTTCTGCCACCAGGTGCGCTTGTTCTGCGCCTGCATCACGCGCTCGACGTACTTGCGCTGGGTCTCGAGCTCTGCGGTGTTGCTCACGATTGCTTCGCGACCCGTCTCGGTGACCCACACGGGCAGATTGGAGAAGCCCTTGGCGACCAGCACCTCGCGGACGCTGAGCGGGCCCTGCCACACCACGGTGTTGCCGACCTTCAGCACGCGATGCGCGTCCAGCTTGTTGTAGAAGCTGTCCTTGCTGACGCCGGCCTGGGTGTCGTCTTCCGGGAACGAGGCATAGATGTGCCAGCTCACGGCATCCAGATCGCTGCCACGGGCTGCCAGCGCCGCCTCCAAGTACTCGGCGTACTTGTCGCCGATGGTCGCCAGCTCGGGCCCCACCAGGATGCAGCTGGGACAACCCTGCTTGATGGCGTCCACTGCGGGGACGAAGGCATTGTCGATCCACTGTTGCTTGGTGCCCTCGAAGAAGTCCCCGAGGTTGGGCTCGTTCCACGTGCCCCAGGCAGCCACGCGACCGTCCGCATAGCGCTGGGCTGCGGCCAGCACGAATGCCTTGTACGCGGCGGCATCCGGGACGTCGTTGTTGAACCCATCACCCTTGGTGTTGCCCTGGCTGGCCCACTGGGGGGTGTAGCCGATGGTGGCGAACACCTTCAGGTTGCGCGCCTTCGCGGCGTCCAGCACCGTGTCGAACGCGCTCCAGTCGTACTTGCCCTTCTGCGGCTCGCCGATGTCCCAGTTGAAGTCGATGCGGATCCACTGGCCGCCGAGCTCTTTCGCCAGGTCGAGGGTGTCGCTGGGCGGCAAGTGGACGTTCATGCCGATGGCGGCGGCCATGCACACTGCGGACAAAGCCATGGGTGCCTCTTGGCGGAAGTTTCGCACTTTTTCCCTGGCCTGACCCCTTGGAAACGCCCAAGTGCTTTGCATCGCGCGCCGACCGGGGCGATAGTTTGGGCATGAAAGCCCGCGTGGACTTCATCATTCCGGCCGTGGTGCTCGCCATCGGCCTGAGCAGCGTCGCGGTCTCGTGTGGCTCGGATGACGACGGCGGCGGCAGCGGTGGGGCGAGCAGCGGCGGCACCTCGAGCAGTGGCGGGGCGGCCAGCGGCGGCAGCTCCGGCAGTGGCGGGGCGAGCAGCGGTGGCGGGGCGAGCAGCGGTGGCGCGTCGGGCAGCGGCGGCGCGGGCACTGGCGGCGCGGGCACCGGCGGCACGGGCACCGGCGGCACGGGCACCGGCGGCACGGGCACCGGCGGCG
>JAKLKA010000084.1 GCA_023150915.1 Polyangiaceae bacterium | reverse complement strand
ATGCGCTCGGAGGCCTCTTGGGGGTGCTCGCGGTCGGAACGGTGGTGGTCCTCGCCGTCGGGAAGTCCACCGGCAAGAAGCCCGCGCCCCTGGCGCCACCCACCACCGCCGCCCCGCCAGCGGGAACGGCCACGACCACGGCCACCGCCAGCGCCACGGCGAAGCCGCCGCCGGCACCGCCGACCAAGCCCGAGCCCGAGCCCACGCCGGAGGTCGCCGACGGCCTGACCACCGCGCCGACCTGCGACAAGCTGCTCGGTGCGCTGCCCCCGAGCCCGGGCGTCTATCCGGGCGCTGCCTACGACCAGATCCGCGGGGCCCGCAAAGAGCTGGCGCGCGGCGACATGAACGGCGCCCAGGCGGCTTACTGCAAGGCGATCCGCTTCGATCCGAAGAACGGCGAGGCACACGCGGGCTTGGCTCGGGTGCTCTTGAACCGGCGCGACGCCAAGGCGGCGATCTCGGCCGCCCGCGAGGCAGTGAAGCTCAGCCCCGAGGACCAGAACGCGCAGATCCTGTTGGGCGATGCCCTGGCCATGTCGGGGGACCTGGTCAAGGCGGTGGACCCGCTGCTGCTCGGCTACGGCGTCACGCCCTCGGACGCCGGCGCGCGCGGCAAGCTGGTCAAGGCGCAGCTCGATCGCGGGGCAGAGTCGCTGCGAAAGCAAGATCAGGTGGCCGCCGAGCGCGCCTTCCGACGGGCCGTCACCCTGGAGCCGGGGCGCGCCGACGCGGCAGCGGGGCTGGCGCGGGCCCTGTTGGAGCAAGCCCAGCTCGACGCCGCCAAGCACTGGGCTCGGAAGGCCACCGCGCTCGAGCCCAAGTCCGCGGCCGCCTGGGTGACGCTGGGCGACGCGCTGTCGAAGTCGGGCGACAGCAGCGCGGCCCACGCGGCCTGGAAGCGGGCAGTCGAAGTCGACCCGAACGACCCCGCGGCGCGCGCGCGGGCCATGACGGCCGAGTGAGACTTGCCAGACCCCGCGCCACACCCTAGGAACGAGTCTCGATGCCGGGCGGAAGTCTCCTTGCACTGATCGACAACATCGCGGGCAACCTGGACAGCGTTGCCACGATGACCAAGGTCGCGACCAAGAAGACCGCGGGCGTGCTGGGTGACGACCTGGCACTGAACGCCCAGCAGGTCTCGGGCGTGAGCCCCGAGCGCGAGCTGCCGGTGATCTGGGCCGTGGCCAAAGGCTCGGCGAAGAACAAGCTGATCTTGGCGCCCGCAGCCCTGGTGCTGAGCGCCCTGGCCCCGTGGGCCGTGACGCCGGTGCTGATGTTCGGCGGCGCCTTCTTGTGCTTCGAGGGCGTCGAGAAGCTGGCGCACAAGCTGCTCCACCCGCCCCACGACGAGCCGCCGCCCGATACGGTGGCGGGGCTCGATGGCCTCGAGCAGGGCAAGATCCGGGGCGCCATCCGCACCGACTTCGTGCTGTCCGCCGAGATCATCGTGATCGCCCTGGGCACCGTGGCCACGGCGCCCATCTCCAAGCAGATCATGGTGGTCTGCGCGATCGCAGCGCTGATGACGGTGGGGGTCTACGGCTTGGTCGCGAGCATCGTGAAGCTCGACGACCTGGGCTTCGCGCTTCAGAAGCGCAGCAGCGCCGCCGCTCGCAGCGCGGGCAACGCGATCGTGCGCACCGTGCCCTCGCTGATGCGGGCGCTGTCGGTGGCCGGAACGCTCGCCATGTTCCTGGTCGGCGGCGGCATCTTGACCCACGGCATTCCCGGCCTGCACCACCGCATCGAGGGCTGGGCGGCCGCCGCCGGCCCGGTGAAGGTCGCGGTCCCCAGCCTGGTCGACGTCTTGGTCGGCGTGGTGGCCGGCGCGGCCCTGCTGGCCGCATGGGCCGGCGCGCGGCGGGTGATCGGCAAGCGCTGAGCAGGGTCAGCGGTCCGGATCGCCCAGATACTCGAAGTGCATCGTGTCCTCGAGCGAGTCGCGCCCCAGCCAGTAGAAGCCGTGCTGTTCGAAGGCGTCGATCCAGCAACGGGTGAGCTCGGTCTTGTCGAACACGCTCTTCTGCCCGCTCTGGCAATAGCGGTGGCTGGGCCACGGGTCGACGCAGCCGCAGCACGGGTTGCGATCCGGATCGATGTCGATGGCGATGCCGAACATGTGGTTCGACACCTCACCCTGACGATAGGTGTTCGCCTCGCGGAAGCCGCCGATGGCCTTCGGCACGTAGCGCTTGCCCTTTCCGTTGCAGCTCTTCCGGATCGTGCGCTCGACGCAGCGCAGCTTGGGCACCACCTTCTTGTGCACCCGGATCGGGAGCCCCATGAACGTGGTCTGCGCCGCTTGCGAGAGGGCGCTGTGCTCGGCGAAGCCTTCCAGCCCCGCGCCCTCCACCCAGCCGTAGCGCTCGGCGCGGAAGCGCAACGCCTTGGGCAACCCGCCACGCTTCAGATAGTTCTGGCGAATCAAGAACGACTTCGCCTTCTCGCGCGCGCAGGCCTTGCTCGCCTTCTTCGGCTTCGCGCGGCGCGCGGCCTCGGCACCCTTGGGCGAGCGGGCGGTGGGGCCACGGTGCGGGTCGGCCCACCCGGATCCGGGCAAGAGCGCCAAGAGCGCGCAGGCGATCAGGCTAGCGCCCGCGACTCGAAGGGCCGACGGCATGAAGAGCACCCACTAGCGCGCGATCGGCCGGTTGCCCAAGAAAATCCACCCGAAATCTTGGCCCGAAGCGCCGCGCTCGGCATAGACGGAAAGCCTGGGCCAGGCCCGGTGCTAGCGTCTTATCGCCACGGCCCACGACGAGAACCCCGGATGAAGCGCACCCTGCTCCTTGCTGGCCTCTGCACCAGCTTCGCCTGCTCGACCGTCGGCTCGAACTGGATGGCGCAGCCGCTGCCGGACGACGGCTTTCCCGCCGTCCCGAGCGGGGCCGGGGGCAAAGGCAGCGGGCCCAAGTCCCCACGTGCAAGCGCGCTGGATACCCGCACGCTGAGCGACGAAGAGTCCGAGCGTGGCGCGAAGAACCTGAGCGACGAGCCCCTGAGGCCGGTGCGCCAGCTCGGCGGCAAGCTCGAGGGCAAGGTCCTGGGGAAGTTCCGCAATACCTATTACGACTTCCCCAGCGAGTCGGAGCACACCGGCCCGGCAGTGGCCCTCAAGAACGCCGAGTGCCAGACCATCAAAGACGTGCCCAAGGGCTTCTACGAGGCCGTGTGCGTCCAGGGCAGCGGCACCTTGGCGGGCGGGCAGACGGTGAGCTTCGCCAAGCGCGACTGCTCGTGCGCAGCAGTGTGCAGCAAGACGGGTCAGAAGATCTGTTTCGACGCCCTGGATCCGAAACAGTTCCCCTACGGACGCGGCGCCACGGGCGGCGCCATCACGCCGCTTTACACCGTGGCCGTGGACAGCGACGTGATCCCGCTCGGGACCACGGTCTACATTCCGGAGCTCGAGGGCATGCCGCGCGACGCCGAGTCGAGCGGGTTGCATGACGGCTGCTTCTTGGCGCAAGACCGCGGGCTACGCGTCAAGGGCAAGCACGTGGACGTGTTCACCGGACACCCGAGCATGACGCGCCTCTGGAACAAGCTGGCGCCGAGCAACGACGGTGTCACGCTGGTGCTCGACAGCCCGAAGTGCGCGCGGGCAGCCGCCGATCCGACCCCTTCGCCCTCGCCTTCGAAGGCGGCCGAGCCCGAGAAGCGCGAGAAGAAGAAGGGCAAAGCCAAGCGGACCGAGTCGGACGAGTGACCCTCGCCTGATTCGCGGGGCTGCTCGACCGCGGCAAGTTTTGCGCCTGCCCCCAGAGCTGCTTCGCCGCGAAGCAGCGAGAAACTGGGCCTTCGCGCCGACCCATGCGGCAACCCATGCGCGGGTGCCCCCCCCTGCCCCGAGGAATCGCCTCCGGCGCACGCCGATCGCGACAAATTGTCGCGTTGCAAAGCACCGCGACCAGAGCCATTTGGATCCGTCATGCACCTCGCGATCTCGCGTGTCTTGGGCGCCGTGGTGGTCGGTCTGCTTTCCGTGGTCGCCTGCTCGGACGACGATCCGGGAAAGCAGAAGGGAAAGCCCGATCTGGATGCCGGCAGCGACACCGGCGGCGACACCGGCATGGACGCCGCCGACGGCGGCGACGCCGATGCGCCGGGGGTCGACCCCGCGGTGGCACGGGGTGAAACCATCTTCCGACGCGACTGCGTGGCGTGCCACACGCTCGGCCACGGCGATCTGAAGCGCGGTCCGGATCTGACCGACATCCACAAGAAGCGTCCCGAGCCGTGGCTCAGGAAATGGCTCACGGATCCGGCCGCGGTGGTGGCGGAGGGGAACCCATACGCCGAGGGGTTGGTCGCCAAGTGGGGCGGTATCGTGATGCCCGATCCCGAGCTGACCGACGACGACATCACGGACGTGCTCGCCTACATCACGCACCAGAGCGCCGTCGGCCCCATGCCCTTCAGCACACCGGTGAATCTGTCGGCTGCCGAGCTCGAGGCGACGAAGATGTCATACTTCAACCGCTGCGCCGGGTGCCACGGCACCCTGCGCGCCGGCGGCACTGGGCCCGACATTGGCGAGGCCGCATCGAAGAAGCTGGGCACCGACACCCTGGCAGCAGTGGTGCGCAACGGCCGCCCCTGGGGCATGCCGGCCTGGGGAAAAGAGAAGCTGCTTTCCGAGACCGAGATCGCTCAAATGGCAGCGTTTCTTCAGCTGCCGCCCCCGGCGGGGCCGCCGCTGTCGCTGGACACGGCGAAGGCCAGCTGGAACGTCATGGTGCCGGTCGCGCAGCGCCCCACCGCGCCCGAGCACAGCTACGACTGGCAGGACTTCATCGGCGTCATCCTGCGAGACATCGGCAAGGTGGCCATCATCGACGCCAAGTCGCGGACCGAAGTGACGCGCATCGACACCGGTTTCGCGGTCCACATCTTGCGAGCTTCCTCCACCGGGCGCTACTTCCAGGCGGTGGGGCGCGACGGCTGGATCACGTTGATCGATCTGTGGGCCAAGGTGCCGCAGGCCGTGGCCAAGGTGCGCGGCTGCTTCGACGCGCGCAGCGTCGAGAGCAGCAAGCTGGCGGGGTACGAAGACAAGTACGCGATCGAAGGCTGCTACTGGCCTCCGCAATACGTGGTCTTCGACGGGCTGACCCTCGAGCCGCTGGCGGTGCACGACGTCTTGAGCAAGTCCATCAACGGCGACGAGTTGAAAGAGGTGCGCGTGGCGTCCATCGTCGGCGTGCCGGGTGCGCCCGAATGGGCGGTGGCGCTGAAAGAGTCGGGGTACGTCGGGATCGTCGACTATTCGAAGCCCGGTTTCCCGATGGTGACCAAGATTGCCGCCAAGCGCTTCCTGCACGACGGCGGGCTCGACGCCACCGGGCAATATTTCATGCTGGCGGCCAACGCCGAGAACCGGATGGTGATCATCGACTTGAAGAGCCACTCGCTCGCGAGCACCTTCGAGACCGGAAAGCTTCCGCACCCCGGGCGCGGCGCCAACTGGGTCGACCCCACCTACGGACCAGTGAACGCCACCACCCACCTGGGCGAGGGCACCATGGCGGTGTATGGCGCCGACCCCGCAGGGCACGCGGCCGATGCCTGGAAGGTGGTGCGCAAGGTCGCGCTCCCGGCGGCGGGGAGCTTGTTCCTGAAGACCCATCCCAAGTCCCCGTGGGTCGTGGCCGACATGGCGCTTGCCACCACCGGCACCGCAATGCGGCAAATCTGTGCTTATTCCAAGCAAGACGGCAAGCTGGATCACTGCTTCGAGGCCACCACGCAGGGCAAAGCGCTCCACCCCGAGTTCAACCGAGCGGGCGACGAGATCTGGGTCTCGGTCTGGGACACGGCAGGCGAGATCGTGATCTACGACGCGATCACCCTGAAGGAGAAATCACGGATCAAGGGGCTGCAGACGCCGACCGGGAAGTTCAACGTCTACAACACCGCGCACGACGTCTACTAGCCCGACTCGACTAGCAGGTGCCGCAGCCCTCGGACGTGACCTCACCGACGCAGATGCTGTCCCACGCGTACTGGCAGCAGTACGAATCCGAGATGCACACGCAGTTGGCGACGGCAGCGTTGCTGCAACCCGGAGTCGACTTCGGCTGACAGCAGTCGCCCGAGGTGGTGCCGCCCGAGCCACCGAAGCCGCCGAAGCCGCCCGTGCCGCCGAAGCCGCCCGTGCCGCCGAAGCCGCCCGTGCCGCCGAAGCCGCCCGTGCCGCCGAAGCCGCCCGTGCCGCCGAAGCCGCCCGTGCCGCCGGTGCCCCCGGTGCCACAGTTGCCACAGCCCAGGGTCTTCACCTCGCTGACGCAACCCAGGTCCCAACCGTTGCTGCAACAGAGGGCGTCCTTCGCGCAGACGCAGTTCTTGATCGCGGTGTTGGTGCAGCCCGGCGTGGTGTGGACCGTGCAGCAGTCCCCCAGCCCGCCCGTGCCGCCGGTGCCGCCCATGCCCCCGGTGCCGCCCACGCCCCCGGAACCGCCAGTGGTGCCGCCGGTGCCGCCCATGGCGCCGCCCGTACCACCGCCGAACCCACCCGTGCCGCCGCCGACGCCGCCCGTGGCACCGACGCCACCCGTGGCGCCGACGCCGCCCGTCGCACCGACGCCACCGCCGAACCCACCCGTGCCCGAGCCGCCGCCGGCGGGCGCGCCCCCGGCGCTCGAGCCACCCAGGCCCGCGTCGCTGCCACCGAAGAGGTTGTCTTCCGACTGGGCGCAGCCCATGGCCAGCGGCGCGCCCAAAGCTGTGCCCAGCAGAAGCCGAAACGCCGTACCTCGCATGACCGCATTCTAGTTCAAAGCAGAGTGACCGGCCATGCGCGATGTCGATCGGCGCTCAATCGCAGGTGCCGAGCGTGCCCGCCGACGCCTCGAACGGCGTGCAATTACCACCGCCGCAATCCGACTTGGCGCAGCAGAACTTCTTGCACGTGCCACCGCCACCGTCCACCTCGTCGTCACAGCGCATGGTGCCTTCGCAGAACGGCCCGTTGTCTCCGTTCGAGCAGGCCTGTCCGAGCTTCTGGGTGTTCGGCGGAGGGAAGCACTTCAACACCGAGCCGCCACCTTGCTGGCTGCCCAGGTCACAGGCCTCGCCGCTGGCGCAGCCTTGGTTGGTGACCGGGTTGCAGTTGGTCTGAAGACCCGCGGGCACGCACCCGCTGGGCAACGTCACGCTGCTGCCACCGCCGCTCGAGCTGCCGCCGCTCGACGCGCCACCGCTCGACGCGCCGCCGCTCGACGCGCCGCCGCTCGACGCGCCGCCGAACGACCCGCCGCCGCTCGATGCGCCGCCGAACGACCCGCCGCCGCTGCCGCCAGCGGTGGTCGCACCGCCGGTTCAGCCGCCGCCGCTGGTGCTCGAACACGCCACCAAGGTCGCCGCCCCCACGACGCCTGCCCAGAGACCGATCCACAGCTGAGTCTTCATCACGATGGTTCCTCGCATCTGGGCCAAAGGCCCGGGGCTTGCCCAAACAGCCCGCCACGCCCATCCAGCGGACGCGACCTCGTAGCAGCGACTCGACGATCGTTCAACGAAACCGCGAATCGTCAGGGTTTGTGCGGAGGTCATTCGCGCGAGTCGTAGATCACGCGTGCGCGCCAGGCCGACGCCGACAGCCCATCGACCGCGCGCTGAGCAGCCACCGTCTTCGGCACACCTGGGTCGCGCAGCATGGCCAGGTGCTCGTTGGCCATGCCGCGCACCCACTTGGGTTGCCGGCTGTCGGCAACCAGCGCCTGCATGGCGCCGCGGCAGCGATCGCCCAGCAGGCTGAGGGCCCAGAACGCCTCGTCTACCGCCTCGGCGGTCGCACCCTGGGCTGCCTCTGCCACGATCTGGCAAGCGCCCTCGGTTCGCTTCCGAGCGAGCACCGTGGTCGTGAGCCGACGCGTGAAGGGGTCGCGATCGAGCAGCCCGAGCGAGTACCGCGCGTCGCCGCGTCGGGCAAGGTCCTCCACCACGCGACCGTGCTCGGTGATGGTCACCGAGCCACGGCGCGGCCACGACTCGGAAGAGAACCGCCGAGTGTGCTGGCTGCGTGCTCGAAGCAGCCGTTGCACCGCGAGCTCGGGGGCGCCGGGCAGCTCCAACTTCAGCATGTACCAGACCGCCACCCACGGCGCGGTGCCGTCGTCGTCGGGATCACCTGCCAGCTTGGCCAGAGCTTTCTCGGCCTGCGCGTCGCCCAGTGCACTCTGGGCAACCAGGTGCATGGCGCGCTTGTCCGGGATGAAGTCGCGTCGCGTCCGGTCGCCGGCGACGTCCGGCGCTTTCGAGCGTTGCTCGAGCCAGGCGCGGACGCGCTTCTTCTCGGCGTCCGTCGAGTTGCGCTTCCCTATCCATTCGAGCAGCTCGTGGTAGCGGTGGCGGTGCATCAGCACGTCCAGCTCGGACGCATCGCGACCGGGATAGAGGCTTGGCATGAGCGTGCCGTAACAGGCGACGGCCCGCTGAGTAGAGAGCGAGTCGGTGCCGAGCTCGGCGCGCAACACCTGGGCCAGCTCCAGATCGCCGAGGCGCACGCGGGCCGCCAGGAATTCGCAGCCCCCGGTGCCGTGGGGCAAGTTGACGTCGTCCTTGGTCAGCATGCCCGAGCCGCGGCGAAGCACCGCCCGGGCCTCGTCGCTTCGATTAGTCACCAGCGGTAAGAGGTCCGTGTAAAGCGTCGGGTTCTTCGCCAGCCACTTGGGGTCGTTCACGCCCCGCGCGATCAGCTCCAGCGCGTAGCTCTGGGCAAGGCCCGCATCGAGCCGCGCCAGCGAATCGAGGCTCTCGCGCCACAGGTGGAACCCGTCACGCTCCGCACCGCGAATGAGGGCCAGCACCGCGGGCGCCGACGCGCCGTCGCCCAGATCGGCCAGCGCCCGCGCCGCGGCGTGCTTGGTCCGCGAAAGCTCGCCGAGCTTCCACGCTTCGGCGCCCTTCGGCGGGGCGCGCTCGAGCACGCGACGGACCGCCGGGACCATGCTCGTCAGCGCGAGCTCGCCGGCGGCCTGCAGGTTCTCTTGGCGCCACGACTCGAGGTACGGCTGCCCGTAGAAGCGTGCGCCTTCGGGGGCGCTGATCACTCGCAGAATGCCAGGGGTGCCCCGCGGCACGCCGATGCAGCGCCAGGTGTTCCGGCTCTCGACCGCCACCCGCGCGGGCTCGACCGCTGGCGGACGCGGGCTCGCCCGGCGGGTGGGCAGTGGGCGGACCTCGGGCACGTCGAACACCTCGAGCTTCGCGCTCTCGAAGCGCGGCGGGCGCTTCTTCGACAGCGGAAGCCAGTCGTCCGCGGGGCTCGCGGGGCGGGTCGCGAGCGCCGGCACTGGTCGGTCGTCGTGGCACACCAAGTGGCGCGGCGGGTCGGCCGCGGCGGTGCTGCTCGCGAGCAGCCAGGCGAGCGTGACGCGCCTCATGGCGCGATCTCCGTCAGCGCAGCCTCTGCAGGTTCCCGCGCGTCACAATAGAGGGGCACCTCGGGGCGACGGGTGGAAAAGAGCGCGCTGGCCCAGTGCACGCCGCGCTCGTCCCCGCGCTTCACGGAATACGCGCCCTCGACCCAGAGCTCGCCTTCGAGCCAGCGAACCGCGCGCACCTGCAACGGCGAGCTCGCGGTCCGCCGCCTGGGCAGGGCGACTGGCTCTGCCTTGCCAGCGCGCAGCCGATACAGCCCGCGCCCGCCCGCCAGCCACAGTGTGTCGTCGTCGGCCGCTGCCACCGACATGATGCCCTCCGCGACGCCTGCATCCACGTTGTGCCACGCCTTGCCGTCGAAGCGCGCCAGAAACGGCGTTCGCTCGTGCATGTCCTTGAACGGCTCGTAGGCGCCCAGCCAGATGGCATCGTCGCTGGAGGCCGTCAGGCTCACGTTCACGATCCCGGTCAGGCGCTCGCTGAAGGGCACGTGCTCGATCAGCCAGCGCGTCGCACCCGGTCGACCGCGGGCGACCATCAGCGTGGTCACGCCGTAGTTCGCTGCTCGGTCGTCATCGCAGCGACCGGCGATCACCAGACCGCCGCCTGGCGTGACCGCCCAGGTGAGCGGGACGAGCTCGAGCTCGTCCCCACACGCCGCCTGATCGGACAGCGCCGGCAGGTTCCGCGCCCCTGGCGGCAGCGCAACCGGTTCGCTCGACTCGCGCCACCCGGCGTCGAAGCGGTAGCCGTGCTCGCTCGGCTCGAACAGCGGGCCACGCTTCACCCGGCTGTAGCGCAGGGTGGTGCGCACGAGCCACGGGTCGTCCGCCGTCCCCCCCAGCCAGAGGTCGCCGTGCACGTACCCCCGCGCGTCCGTCGGCAAGCCCGCCAGGAGTGACGGCCGGCGAAACGCCCTTCCGCCGCGCAATTCGGCCAGGCTCTCGGCGGCAGCGACGGCGTCGCCGGGCAGCCAGCCCGCGAGCACCCGCCCGTGATCGCCATAGACCAGGAAGCGACGCGAGCCGGCGGCCTCGATCGAGAGCTTGGGGCAGGGGCCCTCGGCAAACACATGCAGCTCGGTCGCTGCGGGCGCCGCCGCCGGGGCCGTTCGCGGCGCCCCCGCGCCGCAGGCAACGCAAAGGGCCAGCAGCGGAAGCACCCCCGGCGCCTTCACGGGGACCATTCGAACGCGCCCGAATCGCACTTGCCGACCCGCGGTTTGCCACGCTGGTCGACCTTCGGGCAGGCATCGGAAAGGTCGATGGCCGGGCTGCCCGCGGAAAGTGCCATGGTCTTGGTCGGCCCGCCGTTGTCGGTGAGCGGCTCGAGCTTCGGGTCGGCGAACACCGCGCTCGCCGCGCAGGGCTTGTCGTCGTTGCCGCTCTTCTTCTTGGCCGGCCACTGGACCACGCCGCCGCCGTCTTCGAACGTCTCGTGACAAGCGAGCGCGCTGTACTGGTTGTCGGTGGTGTTGTTCGAGAAGACGACGCTGGTGAGCTTCACCTTGCCGCTCTGCCCTTTGAAGATCACCGGGCCATAGTCGGCAGAGTTGTCGGCAAATGTGCAACTGTCGACCGTCACGTTGCCATTGCCCGCCCACAGCGCGCCGGCGTTGCCGGGCGTCTCGTTGCCCTGGAAGGTGCAGTTCTCGATCCGGGCATCGCTGCCGCCACCCAGGAACAAGCCCCCGGCATGCTCACCGGTCGAGTTCCCCGAGAAGGTCGACCCGGTGAGCGCCAACGGAACGCCTTCGTGATAGACGCTGCCCGTTCCGGTTCCGGCCATCTCGTTGTCGGCGAACGTGGTGCTCGCAATGGTCGCGCCGGTGCCCTCCAGGTTGTACGAGAAGAGCGCGCTCCCGTGGACCTTGGCGCTGTTCTTCTCGAACACACTGCCGCACATCACGAAGTCCTTGGGGGCATCCAGCCACATGCGATCGATGTAGAGGCCGCCGCCGTTACCGTATTGCCCGCTCTCGGCCCAGGTGGTCGCCGCGTTGCCGCGGAACACCGAGCTCGTGACCTCGAGGTTGGTGCTGCGGCTGAGCACGCCGCCGCCCGTCGAACCGCTGTTGTTCTCGAAGATGCAGCCAGACAGAACGGCGCGGGTCAGACCACCCGCATACAGCGCGCCACCACCCACGTCGTGGTCTTTGCTCTCGCTGTGGTTGTTCACGAAGGTGACGTCGATCACCTCGAGCGTCCCGAACCACGGGTGTAGCAGGCCGGCGCCGCTCTCGTTCTCGCTGCCGGCCTTCACGAATCCGTCACGGATGACGATGCTCTGCAGCACGAAATCGACGTGGTGGTCCAGCTCGATCACGCGCACCTTCCCGCCCCCGCTGAGGGTGATCTGCCCTCCACCATCGAGGATCGCCTTCTTCTTGACCAGCACCGACTGGGTCAGCGTGATGGTGTGCTCGCCACCGCAATCGAACACCACCGTGCCGCCGCCGCCCGCCGCGTTGATCTTGGCCACGGCGTCATGCAGCGCCTGTTCGGTGCACGACGCTGCACTGCCGCTGCCCACCTTCGCGACCTGGCCGGTGGCTTCCCGCGCAGGCAGCTTGCCAGGACAGTCTGCGGTGGGCGGCGCACCGCCGGTCGACGTTGCGCCCGAACCACCCGCACCGCCGCCCCCACCAGCCGCTCCCGAACCGCTCGAGCCGCCGCTGCCCAAGGCCGACTCGCCCTCACCACAGGCTGAAGTCATGAGCAGAAGCACGCCCGCGATACGCAGCCACGGCATGCCACCATGCTACGTGCACCGACGGCCGCGGTCGAGGCGCGCGACACGGTTGACGATGAACCGTGAACCATCGACCATCGTCCGCGTGGGGAGCCCAGCCGCGCCGACGTCCCGTTCGCTCGACACACCCGCCGCTCGGGTCGAGCTCGAACCCGACGGGATCGTGGTGATTCACGTCAAGTCGGGCATCGACATGACCGAGGACCACATGCGGCAGATCCTGGAAGCACGGTTCACCCTCGCCCCCCGCGAGGCCGCCGTACTGGTCGATGCCCGGCGTGCGCGCAGCGTATCGCGGGCCGCGCTCGAGCTGTCGGCGAACCCCAAGGTGCGACCCTATACCGACTGCCTGGCGATCTTGCAGGGCAGCCCGGTGTCGGTCGTGCTCGCGAACTTCTTCATGGTGTTCGTGCGGCCCCCATACCCCACCCGGCTGTTCCGCGACGAGGACGCCGCGCGCGCCTGGCTGCGCAGCATTCGGAGGCTGATCTCGTGAGCGAGGGCGACCTGGATCTCGAGGGCATCGAGCCCCGGGCTCGTCGCGCGCTGGAGGTGATTCTGCAGATCGCCGGCGGGGATTACTCGGCCCGCGCCGCGCCCTCGGACCGGACCGACTCGATGGACGCGGTCTCGGTCGGGCTGAACATGCTGGCCGAGACCCTGGAGCGCGAGCGCGATGCGAAGCAGCGAGCCGAGGCGCTCTTGGCCGATGCGCTGGACGCCTATGACAACGCCCCCGACTGGTTCTGCTCGTGCGAAGCGGGCACGCTGGCGATCGTCAAGTGCAACGACACGATGGCGGCTGCGCTGGGCATGACGGCCCCCGAGCTGGCAGAGCGCTCGCTGCTCGATCTGGTGCAACCCGGTTCGCGCGCCGCGCTGGTGGCGGCGCTCGACCGAATCGCCGCCGGCGAGCCTTCGCGTAGCGCCGAGGTGACGCTGGCGCTGCCCGAGCCGATCGTGGCCAGCGTGACCGGAAGCGTTCTCAGAGCTGCCGACGGCGCGCCGTTGCGCTTCCGCCTGGTGTTGCGCGACGTGACCGTCGAGCGCCGGCTGGAAGATCAGCTGGTGCACGCGCAACGCATGGAGGCCATCGGGCGACTGGCCGGCGGCGTCGCGCACGACTTCAACAACTTGCTCACCGTGATCCTGTCGGCGGCCGGGCTCATCGCTCGCGCACCGCTCGGCGCCAAGCAAGAGCGCGAGCTCGATTTGTTGCGCGAGGCCGCCGACCGCGCGGCCGTCCTGACGCGGGACTTGCTGGCGTTTTCGCGGCGCGAGGTGGGGCATCCGCGTTCGCTGAACGTCGACGAGACGCTTCTGCGGGCCGAGCCGCTCTTGTCGCGCCTGGCGGGCCGCCAGATCGCGTTCCAGCTCCGACCCGACGCCACCGCAGCCCGGGTGCAGATCGACCCGTCGCGGCTGGAGCAAGCGCTGGTGAACCTGGTGGTCAATGCCCGCGATGCCATGCCCGACGGCGGCAGCCTGCTGATCACGACACGCGACATCGTGACCGACGCGGCCTTCGCGGTTCGCCACCCGGACGTGGCTCCGGGTCGATACGTCGCCATCGCGGTCAGCGATTCGGGCCAGGGGATCCCGCCCGAGGTGCAGAGCCGGATCTTCGAGCCGTTCTTCACCACCAAGCCCACGGGCAAGGGGACCGGGCTCGGCCTTTCGACGGTCTATGGCGTCGCGCAGCAGGCGGGCGGATACGTCACGGTCGCCTCCCGCGAGCGCGAGGGCACGACCTTCCAGATCCTCTTGCCGGTGATCGCCAGCGAGCCTACGCCGGCGTCGTCGCCGGAAGCCAGCACGCGCGACACCATCTTGGTCGTGGAAGACGACGCCCGGGTCCGGGCAATCACCAGCCGGATCTTGAGCGAAGCCGGCTTCAACGTCCTCGAAGCCGCCACCGGAGCCGCCGCGCTGGCGGTCTTCGAGGCAGACCCCGAGGCCATTGCTCTGGTGGTCAGCGATGTGGTGATGCCCGAGCTGAGCGGCCCCGAAGCCGTGGCCCGGATGCGCCGCAGGCGTCCGGAGTTGCGCTGCCTGTTCGTGACCGGTTTTGCCCACGAGGGCTTCGCGCCGGCGAGCGACGTCGTGCTCTCGAAGCCGTATTTGCCCGCGGCGCTCCTGGCCAGCGTGCGCGGGGCGCTTTCGCGCTGAGCTCAGGCTGCCAGCACGTCGCTGGCGTCGTGCCGGGGCGCAGTGCGGCGCAGGCGCTCGTCACCCAGGCAGAGGGCGGCGGCAGCCAGCATCTCGGGAGCAGCCATCCCGACCAGCCGCCGCGCGCTGCAAGCAGAGATGCCGACGGCGCGCGCGATCGCGTCCGTGTCGGATCAGCCCTGGTGCGCGGCCAGCAGGACGGCCGCCCGCCGGAATGCCCAGGGTGGCGACCGACCCCTCGGTTCATCCGAACGGGACCTCCCCGCCGCTGGCCGCGCCGCGTCGGTCGTGCCCCGACGTCGCGCTCTCGAGCGTCGTTGCCGCGGCGCGCGCCGCAACGGAAGAGGCGCCGCGGGGCGCGGTCAGAACCGCGGCTTCAGCTCGAGGCGCCGCGGGGCGCGGTCAGGCGCCGTCCTTCGTGCCGTAAATCGACGCCTGCTTCTCGGCCAACTCGGTGAACGCGCGGGCCAGGTCCGGCTCGGGCTTGTCCAGCTCGACGGCGACCTTGCACCGCCACAGCGTGTTCTCGTCCAGATCCAGGGAATCACGCCGCACGACCTTGCCGGTCAGGGTGCGGGCTTCGCCCTCGTCGAAGAACACGGCAAGCTTCACCGTCTGACCCGGCTCGAGATCGGCGCGGGTCAGGAGCAATAGGCCCGTGGCGCTCCCGTCGCGCGTGATCGCCGCCTTCACGGCGCCCTCCCCGGTGTCGATCTCGGCCCCGATGTACGCGGCGTGACGGGGTGCGGTGCGGCGGTCGTCGGTCATGACTACTCTCCCAGCCGGCAAGATATCACGGGTGACCCTGCCACCAGTCGGTTTCGGATCGAGGGTCCATGAACGCACCGCTGTCGCGAACGGTGACGAAAGTCTGGCTGGAACAGGCGGTACCGAGAACGTCGCCCCCCGCGAGCGCGGGGAGCTGCTTCCGCCCGGCAGCGTCGTCCGCGTCGTACTTGCTGCGCAGCGCAGGCGCGGGGCAAATACCGACGATGCTGATCGTGTAACCCACCACCACGTTGTCTTCACCCGTGTACTTGAGCGTGATCGAGTTTCCGTCGACGAACAGCGCCCGCGCCTGAAGCCCCCCCGGCGCAATCTGATAGCCGCTTTGCGGCAGCTTCAACGGCTGCCCTGCGGTGGTCTTGAAGGTCACCGCCGTGACCGGCCAAGGCATCGACGTGAGCCCACCCTTGCAGCCGTGCTGACCGCAGCTCCAGTTCCAGTCGTACATGCGGTAGTTCGCCGCGAACGGCTGCCCGGCGGGGGTGAACAGGGTGTGCAAGCGCGGGGCCTTGGGGTCGACGCCGACGGAATCGGGTGGGTAGTAGACGAAGCCGATCGTGTTCTTGCCGCAGTCGACCTTGCTGCACGGCTCCCAACCGCGGTTCTTGATGTTCAGGTCACCGTGCTGGGGCGGCGGGTGATCGGTAGTCGGCGCGCCCACCGTGGTCGACGAAGGGTAAGAGCTCAGGCCCGCGGCCGGACAGGTAGACGGGCACGCGGGGACGAAGTTGCCGGCGGTGCCGCCGGAACCGGTGCCGCCCGAGCTGGTGCCGCCGCCGCCCGAGCTGGTGCCACCACCGCCCGAGCTGGTGCCACCGCTGCCACCGGAGCCTTGCGATGCGAGCTGGCAGCTGCCGAGAAGAGCCCCCGAGCTGCCCCCGTTGACGTCCTTGCGGAACTCGAAGCTCAGCACTCCCGCTCCGTGCCCGCTGACGTCGTAGCGCCAGGTGTAGTTGCCGCCGTCTTGAAGAACGTCCTTGAACGTGGCTTGGGGCGCCCCGGGCCCCGAGACCACCAGGTCCACGTACGCATACGGGGAGCTGTCGGTGTACTTCGCGACGAAGGCGGTTCCGACCTGGACCGGGGGCGCGGGCTCGAAAGAGAAATGAGGATCGCAGACCAGCGCGCTCGTTCCGCCGCTGCCCCCGGTGGCAGCGCCGCCGGTGCCGGGCCACGTGCCGCCGCTGGCAACGCTGCCTCCGCTGCCTCCGCTGCCGCCCCCGCCGCCCCCGCCGCCGGCGGCCGACGCGTCATCGCCGCTCGACGCCCCACAGCCCACCAGGCAAAGGCTTGCCCAGACCACGTGAGCACGCATGCACCAAGAGTGGGAGAGCACGAGGGGCAGGTCAAGCGTGATACCCTGCGGTGATGTGGCGCCCGGTCTCGATCGCGCTCACCCTGCTCGCGTGCTCGTCCGAAGAAGGCGGGACTGCCGCGAACACCGGGGGAACCGCAGCCGGCGGTGCCGGTGGCGCCGTGGGCGGTGCCGGTGGTGCCGTGGGCGATGCCAGCTGGCCCGATGGCGAGAGCGGCGGCAGCTCGTCCGGCGGAAGCAGCGGCAGCTCGTCCGGAGGCATGCCGAGCGGCGGCAGCGGCGGCACGACACCGACGGGAACCTGCACTCGCCTGGGCACGTGGAAGCAGACCGCGCCGTTCGCCGACGACTCGCACGTGTCACACCCCTTGCCGTCGTTTGGCGTCGGAGGCCGCTACTGGGTGCACACCATGGCCAGCGGCGGCGGAGAGCGCGTGCTGAAGCTGGCACAGCAGAACGCCGATGGCAGTCTGGGAGCCTGGCAGACGGCCTCGCCCGATCACGGAGGCGGGCCCCATGGTTTCACCGCGGTCGTGGTGAACGGCGAGCCGTATCATTTCCGCAACGGCCACATCGCGCGGTACCCGTTCGATTCGAGCGGGAAGATGACGGGCGACGTGGTGTTGATCGAGTCGAATCCGGATACGACGTTTGGCACAAACCGCTATGTCTGGGACAGTGCGCTGGTGGCCAGCGTGGGCGGGAAGAGCTGGGTGATCCACCTCGGCGGCTTCAGCTTCACCGGCTACACCTACAAGCCGAACGTGTACCGGAGCTCGGTTCCCATCCAGCCTGCGTTCACCGCTCTGGGCATCGATCACCCGGCCGCGCGCCCCGGGAAGTGCGCGTTCTCGTCCCCCTTCCTCTTCACCGGCGAAGGCAACGGCGCGAAGCTGTGGCGCACGAAGGTCGCGGCAGACGGCAAGCTCGATCCGTGGACGGCCCTCGGGTCACTCCCCGCGGGCACGGACAACCAGCGCGGCGACTGGTTCGTGATCGACGGCACGCTGTTCGTGGTGCGCGGCGCCAAGGTCTTCGGCGCCAAGCTCGACGCCCAGGGCGGGCTCGGGAGCTTCGTGGAACAACCGGCGCTCGCCGAAGCGCAGGTCGACATGAGCTGGGGCGACGCCCACCTCGAGGGCAGCGCTCACGCGGTGCTGGGCAACTTCGTCTATCTCACCGGCAAGAAGGCCGTGCACTATGCCCCAGTGCTGAAGAACCAGCCCTGTACACCCTGACTCAGTCGTCCTTCTGATTCATCAGGCGCTGCAGGTTACGGAAGGCCAGCCACATCGCCAAGATGATCAGGCTGATCACCACCACCCCGGCGATGTCGCGCCCGGTGATGTCGAGCGGAACTGCGACGATCGCGCTATCGTGAGCGTGTGGACGAAGTGGAGTCATCGAAAGCGGCCGGCCGCGCCGCGATGCAGCGCGGCGACCATCCTTCAGCCATCGCCGCCTTCGAGCAAGCCCTGGCTCGCGCCCCCGGCGACGTCTGGCTGCTGGACGCCCTCGGGTTCCTGTATTTCTGCCAGAGCCGGTTCGAGGACGCGCGCGACTGCTGCCTTCGCTCGATCGCGCTTTCACCCGAAAACAACTATGCCCACAAGGGCCTGGGCCTGTGCCTGGCGCGGCTGGGGGACCCGGACGCGGGCATCGCGGCCTTGAAGCGCTCGATCGAGCTCGACTCTGGCTACGCCGACGCGCACCACGACCTGGGGGTGGTGCTGAGCGAGGTCGGCCGAAACGAAGAGGCCGAGCAGTGCTTCGCCCGAGCGCGCGCCCTACGCTGAGCGCTGGGTGAGGCCCAGCTCGTCGAGCAGGCGGCCGATGCGACGGAACTTCTCGGCCCGACCGAACTGGAGCAGGTGACCGCCGTGCCAGCTCTCGAGCGGCGCGCCGAAGTGGTGCGCGATACGTCGAGCATGGGCGGGCGGCGTGATGCGATCGGCGCGCGCCGCCACCACCAGCATGCGCTCGCCCGGGACCCGGGGGGCCCGCGAGAGCGGGCTGACCACACGATGCGCGGCTTCCAGGGCGCGATGCTCCAGCTCGGTTTCGTGGGGTGTCGACCCCAGGCGGCCCTGATCGCGGGCAAAGTCGGCGAGCGACGCCAGCGGAATGATCGGAATCGCGAAGGCGAGGCGGCGCTCCACCGTCGCCAAGAGCGACGTGGTGTATCCGCCGAGGCTCATGCCCATCACACCCACGGCGGGGTGACCCCGCTGGAGCAGCCATTCGACGAGGTCGCCGAGGTCCCCCATCGCCTGCCGGAAGCCCTCGTTCGAGACGCGGGGATCGCTGCCGGGGAAGGGTGGAGGCTGACCCAGCTTGCGTGCCGGACCACGAACCGCGTGGAACGGCAGCACCGGCAACACGGCATCGAGCCCGATGCGGTCCAGCCACTCGATGGGCCACACGCGCTGTTCGAGGTCGTAGTGCCCGGCCATGTAGCCATGGACGAGCAACGCCACCGGCCGGGGCGTTCCCCCGAAGAAGCCGCGCGCCGCCGCCACGCGGTTCTCGGCGCAGCGGTCGAAACGCTCGGCGACGCCCGGCTCGAACGGTTGGTAGTCGCTGGGCCACGACAGGTCGGTGACCCGCTTTCCGCCGGCGCTCCACCGTACCGACCGCTCGGACGGCGTGATGCGCCGGGGTTCGCGGAAGTAGCCGGGGGCGTCCGCTGGGTAGGCGCCGGCGATGGCCTCGAGTGCGACCAGACGCTCTCGATGCCCCAGCGACTCGGCGCGGCTCTTCTTGCGCGAGCCGCGGCTGCCGGCGTAGGCCGCCAGGGTTGCGGCGCGGTCCACGGCGGCAGCTGCACCTCCGAGCAGGCGTCGGGTGGCTCGCTGGATCACGGCCGGAACGCTAGCTCAGGGCGCCGGCGCGGGCACGCCGCGCGCCGGAATTCTCGGGCGATCCACCAAATTGCTGCCCGTGCCCCGAGAGGCATGCTAGGGCCACGCAACTCTTAACGGGGGCCACGCCTTGCCATGATGCAACTGATCGACATCGTCCTTCACCTCGACGTCCACCTGGCGGCGTGGTCCACCGCCATGGGGCCCTGGCTCTACGTCTTGCTGTTCGCCATCGTGTTCTGCGAGACCGGCCTGGTGGTGACCCCATTCTTGCCGGGTGACAGCCTGCTGTTCGCGACCGGCGCCCTGTGCGCTCTCCCCGGTTCGCCACTGGGCATCGTGCAGATCATCGCGCTCTTGATCGCGGCTGCCATCCTGGGTGACGCGGTGAACTATGGCATCGGCTATCGAGTGGGCCCGAAGGTCTTCAAGAGCGAGACCAGTTGGTGGCTGAACAAGAAGCACCTGATGCGCGCCCAGCGCTTCTACGAGAAGCACGGCGGCAAGACCATCGTGCTCGCCCGTTTCATGCCCATCGTGCGCACCTTCGCGCCGTTCGTGGCGGGCATCGGCAAGATGAAGTACTCGCGCTTCGGGATGTTCAACATCACGGGCGGCATCGCCTGGGTGGCAAGCTTCACCTTCGCCGGCTTCTGGTTCGGGAACCTGCCCTGGGTGAAGAAGCAGTTCCACATCGTGATCATCGCGATCATCATCCTGTCGGTCGTGCCGATCGTCATCGAGTTCATCAAAGAGCGCCGCAACGGCGGCGGCGCAGAGCAGCCGGAGTCGGAGAATGCCTGAGACCGAGAAGAAGAAGCGCCGCTCGGGGCGCGCGCGTGACGAGAGCGACGAGAGCGGCAGCACCCCGGCCGCGGACGACGCGAAAGAGAAGTTGCAGCAGCCCTGGCTGCCGCTCTTCTGGTTGCTGATCCCGCTGATGGCCTCGGTGGCCTACGGCCTGGCAACCCGCGGCCACTGAGTCACCGCCAGCCGAAGCGACGATACGCCAGGCTCGCAGCGGCCACCCAGGCCGCCACCAAGAGCGACGCAAACCCGAGCTGCATCCACGCCGCGCGGTTCGCCGCGCCCGAGAGGGCAGCCAAGATCAGCTCTGGCCCGTGCCGCTCGAGCAGCAGCCAGGTCACGGGCTCGATCACGCTGCCCTTGCCGGTCACCAAGAGCACGCCGGTGGCGAACAGATAGGTGAGCGCGCCCAAGCTGGCGCCGCGCTGGGTCTTGGCCAGCGACGCAATGAAGAACCCGACGGCCACCGAGCCCAGCGCCGCCACGGCGAGGGTGAGCCAGAAGAACGGACGCCCAAACGCCACCGGAGCCGCGATGCCCGCAACGACTCCCGCCAGGCCGAACGCGAGCGCGAAGTAGAAGGCGAGCTTGCCGAGGACGATCTCGGCGGCGGACGCCGGCGACAGGGCGATGGCCGAGAGCGTGCCGCGCTCTCGCTCTTCGCAGGTCATGCTCGGCAAGAGGAAGATCCCCACGAAGAACAGGGCGAGCAGCGTCAGACCCATGGCGATCGCGTCCCGAGGGCTCTGCCCGCCGCGGAACGGTGATCGCTCGACGTCGAAGCGCGGAACCACGCCAGGCCCCACGCGCTCGCGGAAGCGCGCGTGGGCCTCTCTCAGCGCCCAGGCGTCGTCGCGCGAGTCGATGGCGCCCACCTCACGCGCCAGCACGCCGCGCGTCTCGGCGTCGAGGGCCGCAAGTCCGAGGAAGTACTCCCGGGTCTCGCGCCACAGCCAGGCTTCGCACCAGGCGGCCGCCTCTGCAGCGCCCGAGGGATGCCACGTCCAGAGCTTGTAGCCGCCCTCGTCCATCGGGCGCAGCTGGATGCCGACGGCGTCCGAGGGATAGCGGATCAGTCCCGACGCCACGCCGCGGAAGACGATGCGCTGGCGAAGCGGGTTCGGGACGTGGCCCCTGAGGTGGCGCACCCACGGACCGTCGTCCCAGGTGTCCACGATGCAGGTGCGGGCCGTCGTCGCCCCCTCGAGGGCGCGTGGCCCGAGGACCGAGAACAGCACAGCGGTGACCACCAGCAGCACCACCATGCCGACCGTTCCGCGATGTAGACCGACGCGCTTCGCCTCTTTGATCAGCAGCGTTCGGACGACGTAGCCTCTCATGCCCCACCGACGATCTCGAGAAACGCGGCCTCCAGATCCTGGGCGCGGCTCCGCATGGCCCGCACGGCCCCGGCCGAAACCAGCGCTGCCAGCTCTCGCCGGGCCACGGGGTCGCCCAGGTCGAAGCTCTGCTCGGCGCCCCCTGCGAGCACGACATCGACCACGTGCGCGGTGTGCGTCTGGCGCAGCTCGGCCGGGGTGCCCAGCGCCACGCGGCGGCCCCGTGAGAGCACCGCCACGCGCGTACAGATCTCCTCGACCTCGGCCATGTCGTGGGTGGTGAGCAGCACGGTGGTCCCCGACGCGGCAAGCTCTTGCAGCAGCCGATGCACCAGTCGCACCGAGTGGACGTCCAAGTTTGCGGTGGGCTCGTCGAGGATCACCAGCGCGGGCTGGTGCAGCAGGGCCCGCGCGATCAGCAGCTTGCGGCGCATGCCTTGCGAGTACCCATGCACGGGCAGGTCGGCGGCGTCGTCCAGCTCTACCCGCGCCAGGCACTCTTGCACGCGCCGAGCTTCGGCCTGGTACAGCGCGGCAAACAGCTCCAGGTTCTTCTTGCCGCTGAGCTCTTCGAAGTGGTTGTCGCGGTCGGGAACGTACCCCAGGCTGGGTTTGATGGCGGCGAAGCTCTCGGTCAGATCGTGACCCAGCAGCCGGGCGCGGCCTGCGCTGGGCGCCAGCTGCCCGGTGAGCACCTTGAGCGTGGTGCTCTTTCCGGCTCCGTTGGGGCCCAATAGCACGAAGATCTCACCACGCCTCACCTCGAGGTCCAGGGCATCGACGGCGACGAAGTCGCCGTATCTCACCGTGAGCGACTCGAGCCGAAGTGCCGGCGTCACGCGCGCTTGGACTTTTTGCGCGGGCGAGCTTCTTCTTCGTCGTCGCCCGCGTCGTCGTCGCCCACGTCGTCGTCGTCGTCGTCGTCGGGCTCCGGCTGGGGCTTGCGCCGGCCCTCGAGCTTCTTGGTCGACGCGCCCTTCTTCAGTCGGGGCGCCTCGGCCTCGCCCTCTGGGGACTTCTCGTCGCCCTCACCGCCCTCACCGCCCTCGATGCCCTTCTTGAAGTTGCGAATGCCCTGCCCGAGCCCCTTGCCGACCTCGGACAGGCGCTTCGGCCCGAACACGAGCAGCAAGATGACGATGACGACGACCCAATGGAAGAGGCTTAAGGAACCCATGCAGCGGGACCGGGGTGTAGCAGTGGGCCGACGCCCTGCCAAGTGACAGGGCAATCAGGCCGAGGTCAGCCGCCACCGGCGCGAGCAAGGCGCTCTTCCGCCATCATGTCGGCGATCTGGTGGGTGGGCTTCATGGCGCGCCGGGCGCGCTCCGCGATCTCCAGGATGGTGTCGTAGATCTTGGTGACCTTGGCGCGGCTCTTCTCGGCGTCGTAGCCCTCGAGCTCGGTCGCGACGTTGATCAGGCCCCCGGCATTGATGGCGTAGTCCGGCGCGTAGAGGATGCCTCGCTGCATCAGGTCGTCGCCGTGCCGCGGCTCGGCCAGCTGGTTGTTGGCGGCCCCGGCCACGATCTTGCAGCGCAGCTTGGGGATGGTGCCATCGTTCAGGGCGCTGCCCAGCGCGCACGGCGCAAGCACGTCGCACTCGGTGGCGAAGAGCTGGTCGAGCGGCACCACGGACGCGCCGAACTCGCGCTCGGCCCGCTCGCTCTTCAGCGGGTCCACGTCGGCCACCGTGAGCTTGGCGCCGAGCGCGTGCAGCTCTTTGCACAGGTAGTAGCCCACGTGACCGATGCCTTGCACCGCCACGTGCAGGCCGGCG
This sequence comes from Polyangiaceae bacterium, assembly GCA_023150915.1. Lineage (GTDB taxonomy): Bacteria > Myxococcota_A > Polyangia > Polyangiales > Polyangiaceae > JADJKB01. The sequence goes on along the minus strand of JAKLKA010000084.1, from coordinate 7,091 downwards.
ATGTCGTCGCGCTTCATCACGAACTTCACTGTCGCCTCGATACCGCGGCGCACACCCAGCGCGGTGAACGGGCTGGGGTCCCCCGAGCCACCGTTCTCGGGCGCCACCCCGGTGACCCACTTGGTGGCGGTGCGGATCACCTCCATGTCTTCCAGGCTGGTGCCGCTGTCTTCCGCGGTGATGTATTGCCCGCCGAGCTCGCCCACGAACTTGCCGAACGCCCGGAAGAGCGCGCCCCGGTTGAAGTCGACCGTCGGGCGAATGATCACGCTCTTGCCGCCGCCGAGCGAAAGTCCGGTGATGGCCGCCTTGTAGGTCATGCCACGCGCCAGCCGAAGCGCATCGACGATGGCGTCGTCTTCGCCGGCATAGTGAATGAAGCGACAGCCGCCGAGCGCAGGCCCAAGGCGCGTGTCGTGAATGGCGACGATCGCAGACAGGCCGGTGGCGGCGTCCCGCGAAAGGTGGAGTCGACCGTAGCCGTACTGCGAAAGCAGGTTGAAAACGCCCATGATTTTCGGCCTCCGGGGAAGGGGCGCGGAGACTAGCAACAAACCCCGGCGAGCGTCACGAGGGGGGTTCGATGCGCCGGGCAGCGCTTCGATGCGCGCGCGCGAAAGACCCGTTCAGGGCTCGAGGGCGAGGTCCGCGGGGTCGACCACGGGGATCGGCTCTTCGAAGCGAGGGCGTTCCACCCGCCAGTGGGCGGCGCTGAGGCGTGCCGAGGGCATGTGGGGACGCGAGTGCAGGGCCCACGCCGCGGTGACCGAAGCGACCAGCGAAAGCGCGCACAGTGCGACCCCCGCCGCCAGCGACGATCGTGGGCGCGCCGGCGGCGGCGCCACCGATGCGGGCGCGCTGGGCGGGGCGCCCATCAGCCGCCCCTGGATCTCGGCCACCATCGCGCCGATGCGCGTGGGATCACCGAAGCCCTCGCTGAACGCGATCAGCGCCAGCGCGTGGGCGACCTCGGCGGCGGTCTCGGGTCGAAACGCCGGATCGCGCGAGAGACAACGCCGGATCAGCTCGCGCAGGTCCTCGGGCAGCTCCGGGCGCAGGCTGGCAAGGTCCGGGATCTCGCCGTAGACCACGCTGAGCATCGCCTCGGCGACCGACCGCGTGCAGAACAGCGGGCGCTCTGCCAATGCTTCCCACGCCATGGCACCCAGCGACCAGAGATCGGCGCGGTGGGTGACGGCGTTCGGAGCGACGAACTGCTCCGGCGCCATGTAGCCGAGGGTGCCCTTCATGCAGCCGGCTCGCGTGGCAGCGGACCGCGTCTTCGCACGCGCGATGCCGAAGTCGACCAGCTTGACCGAGCCATCGAACCCCACCAGCACGTTCTCGGGTTTCACGTCGCGGTGAACCACGCCCAGCGGCTGCCCTGCGGCGTCGCACGCCTGGTGCGCCGCCGAGAGACCCAGCGCCACCTGGGCAAGCACCGCGGCGTGGAAGCCCCGCGGCAGCACCAGCCCCGCGCGGCGAGCCCGCTTGATGGTGCGGGCATACGACCAGCCGTCGACCAGCTCGAGGCGCAGGTAGGGCGTCCGGCACCAGTTGCCCGTGGCGAGCACCCGAACCACGTTCTCGTGCTCGATGCGGCCGGCGATCTGCGATTCGTCGAACAGCATCGCGACCACCCCGCGGTTCGTGGCCACCGCGGGCAACAGCATCTTGAGCGCGACCCGGTCCCCTTGGCTCAGGCCCCGCGCCGAATACACCGCGGCCATGCCGCCACGACCGATCAGTGACTCGACCACGTATCCGTCGACCACCGTTCCGGGCGAGGGCAAAGAAGGCGGGGCGTGGGGGCTCGGCGTCATGCGGGGACCCAAAGCACGGCGCGTGCCTCTCCCCAGGCTGGAATCGTCCACCAGCGGTGCGCGCTGGCGCCCCAACGCGGGGGCGGCCGGTCCGGCCCATCAGACCGCGGTGGTCTGCCCCACCCGACCACGCATCACGGCAGACAGCACACGGTGGTGGTCTGGCTCGCGCTCACACCCCCAACCGATGCGGGCGACGAGGGTGTGCACGTGCCGGTAGCCCCGTGGTTGGTGACCAGCAGGTAGCGCGTCTCGGAGCTCGTGGCATTGCTGATCTGGACCGGCGTGCACGAGTCCGAGAGAACGGTGCCGCTGCCGGTGCAGATGCTGCCGTAGTAGTCCTTGACCGTGGCACTGCAGGCGAGATCGGCTGAATTGCACTGGCAGCTGCAGCTGCGTGTGTCGTTGAGGCCGGTCTTGACCTGCGACTTCTGGGTGTAGGGCGACGGGCAAACCAGGCTGCCGCTGGCGACCACGCACACCCGCTGATACGGCGCGGCGGCCTTCTGCAGGCACGTCCCCGCCGAACAGCCCCCGGCCGCAGCCTTCGAAACGGCGCAGCCGCGCGCCGGGTTGCCCCAGGAAACCGCCGGCAGCACCGGGGACCCGCTGCTGGTGGCGGCGCAGGCGCTGGCCGCGAGCGGAGTGCCATAGTCGACGATGGCTGCCGAGGGGTACGCGCAGCCCGAGGTACAGTGCACGAAGTTGCCGCCGGTACAGGTCAGCGCGCCGGGGGTCTTGGTCCACTTGGGCGACCCACTGCACGCGGTGTCCCCGTAGTAGTCCACGGTCACTCCGGAGCACCCCACCGTGGACGGCGGACCGCAGCCGCAGCTGACACCGGCGCACACGGCGGGGCCGGCGCTGACGATGTCGCCACCGGTCAGCACCTCGGTCGGATGGGTGCTGGGGCAGCCGGGGAGGCCCGCCCCCTGGCCGAAGGCGTACGGCCCCTTGAAGCCGTTCGGGACCGGGGGCGCGCAGACGAACCCCGCGGTTTGGCAATCCGGGTCCGCGCAGTCGATCGCCGCGTCCCCGTCGTCGTCCACGCCGTTGACGCAGTTCTCGCCGGCGGTGCCGCCGCCGCCGCCGGTGGGCGCGCCGCCACCGCCGGTGGGCGCGCCGCCGCCGCTGGGAACGCCGCCGCTGCCGCTGGCGCCGCCGGTGATCGACCCGCCATCGCCGCCGACGCCCCCGGCACCACCGCTGGTGGAGCCGCCGACGCCCCCGGCGCTGGCGTCGTTCTGGGGGGCGTCGTCGTAGACGCCGTCGATGCCCAGGATGGACGAACACCCGAGCGCGAGGGAGGTCACCACGATGCTCGCGACGCGCCGAACCACGCAACGACGATAGCACGAAGGCATTCGCGCGCTCAGAAGCTGCCGCGCAACGTCGCGCTGCCGAGCCCCAACGTGACGCGCGGACCGCGGTGCGTCGACGCCGACGCGCGCTCGTCGTTTTTCAAGAACAGGTAGGTTGCGCCGCCGAGCGCGACCAGCCCGACGCCGAACGAGATCGTGCTGACGGTAGCGAGCTCTTGGCCGCTGTCGACCGCGGAACGCCCGCTCGAGTTGCACACGCGGTTCGGGCAGTTGTCCTCGATGGTCGAGCGCTTGCTCCACGCCATGGCCCCCGTGACGCCGCCCACGGCGACACCGAGCAGCCCGACCCCACCCAGAACCCACGCCCCAGCCTTGGAAGGGGGCGGCGACGGCGACGGGGCCGCCGCGCTGGCCGCCGGCTCGGCAGCGGGCTCTGGGGGCGGCGGGGGCTCGATCACCAGCTCGACCGTTTCGTCCTGCGACGCCCGCAGCACGACCTCGCGCTTTGCCACTGGGCGCCCGGGTTGAACCAGCGCCACGCTGACCGAGCCCGGATCGAGCTCGATGCGCTTGCCGACCAGCAGCGTCACGTCTTTCGAGCCCAGCGTGACCCGGGTGCCGGGGACCCACTGGCCTCGAACCCGGAGTGTGACCGAGGCGATGCGCTGAGCCGCTTGCGCGCGCTTGCGGATCGCGACCGCCGCGCGCTCGGCGTGCTTGCCGGCCTCGGCCGGCGGCAAGCGCCCGACCACGTCCAGGAAGCGTCCGTAGTTGTCGGCGGCGGTCTTGGCCTTTCCCCACCCGAACTGACACTCGGCCAGCGTGAAGAGCACGCCGGGCAACGGGTCGAGGGCGTGGCTCTTCTCGATCAGCGGGCACCCTTCTTCGAACCGGCCGGCGAGAAAGGCGCTGACCCCGCGCTCGAACAGCGCTTCTGCCCGCTCTTGGGCCTGCGCTGGGCGCGCACACCAGGCGAGCCCGAGCGCGACGCCGAACGTGAGCAGCGGACGCATGGGCCGCCGACTGTACACCTACTCGCGCTTGTAGAGGCTCGTGCCTTTCGCGGCCGGCTTCGGCTTCGGTGCGATCGCCGCCGGCTTCACCGCCTTCCGCGGAGCGGCCTTCGGTGGCGGCTCCACCGGCGGCGGCGGCGGCGGGGTGGGCTCGGGCATTGCACGGGCCACCGACTGCCGCGCCAGCGCCGCCGGACGGGTACCGCCGGCCGTCAGGCGTGGCACGACGGGCGCGGCGGGCGCGGCGAACGCCAGCGCGACGGCGCCGAGAACCACCGCCAGCCCGGCAGCCCCCCAGACCCGCGCGCGCCGGTGCGGTCGGGCCCAGCGCGCATCGACCGAGAGCTGGCTGTCGGTCTCGGCGGCGCGCGCATCCGGCAGCGGAACCGTCTCGGTTCCGTCGTCCGAGCTCGGGCGGCTCGCGGCGCTGGCCATGGGGAACAGCCGCGGCGTCTTCGAGCCGTCCCCGTGCACGCTCGGCGTGGTCAGGCTGACCCGCAGCGCCTCGAGAGTGTCGGGGTCGTCGTGAAGCGACGCCTGCCCGAGCAGATCGTTCAAGATGGCGCTGCGCTCTTTCAGCACCTCGTGCCCCACGTCTTGAACCCAGGCGGCCACGGTGCGCTGACTGGCGATGGCCACCGACTCTTCGAGGTCGTGGACCATGTCCAGCGCGGATGCGTAGCGGACGTTGCGGTCCCGCGAGAGCCCCTTCATCACGATCCGGTCGAGCTCGGCCGGAACGCCCTGACGATGGGTGGACGGCGGCACCACCTGCGCCTCGAGCAGCCGGTAGATCAGCTCGCCGTCGTTGTTGCCGACGAACAGCCGGCGCCCCGCCAGCGACTGCCACAGCACCACCGCGGCGCTGAACACGTCGGTCTGGCGGTCGGCCACGCCGCCGCGGATCTGCTCCGGCGCCATGTAGGCCAGCTTGCCGCGCAGCTCGCCCTCGCGCGTGGTGTGAAGCTGCGACACCGCCTTCGCGACGCCGAAGTCGATCAAGCGCGCCACACCGTCCACGCCCACCAAGAGGTTCTGCGGCGAGACGTCTCGGTGCACGATGCCCAGCGGGCGCCCCGCTTCGTCTTTGGCCTCGTGGGCAGCGTGCAACCCATGCAACGCCCCCACCGCGATGCTGCAGGCGACGTCCACGGGGATGCCGTGGCCCAGGTCGGCCAGCTTCTGCAGCTGCGAGAGCGGCAACCCCCGCACGTATTCCATCACGATGAAGAGCTCGGCGGTGTCCTCCACCACGTCGAGGGTCTGCACCACGTTCGGATGGGTGATGCGCGCCGCGAGCCGGGCCTCGTCGATGAACAACGCCTTGAAGTCGTGCTGCTCGGAGAAGTGCGGGTGCATGCGCTTGATGGCCACGGTCCGGGCAAACCCCGCGCGACCGCGCTGGCGTGCCAGGTACACCGTGGCCATGCCGCCGGTGGCCAGTGCCTCCAGCAAGCGGTAGCGCCCCCCGAGGACGACGGGCTCCGATTCTTCCGCGCGGCTCACGGGATTGTGTGGCAAGAATAGGCGACAGTGGCGATGGCTGGCCAGGCAAGCGGCATTCTCGCCCGCAAACCCACGCTGAGGTCCCGGTGACGGCCGCCGAAGACGGCACCGTCGGCCCCTACGCGCTGCTCGAAGAGATTGGGCGGGGCTCGACGGCCACGGTGTACCGCGCGCGGCCGACCGGGGGTGGCGCCGACGTGGCGCTGAAGCTCTTGCGTCCCGATCTGGCGCTGGTCGAGTCGGCGGTGACCATGTTCGCGGACGAGGCTCGAATCGCCGCGCGCATCACCCACCCCAACGTGGTGCGCGTGCTCGGCACCGGCGAGCACCAGGGTACCCCTTATATCGTGCAAGAGCTGGTCGAGGGGCTTTCGTTGGGCGAGCTTCAGACACGAGCGCAGGAGCGCGCTCGGCGCATCGAGCTCGGCACGCTGCTGGCGGTGCTGGCGCAGGCTGCCGAGGGCCTGCACGCCGCCCACGAGACGCGCGACGCACTGGGAGCGCCGTCGAACATCGTGCACCGCGACGTGAAGCCGCACAACGTGCTGTCGGGGCTCGACGGTCGGGTCCGGGTGGTGGACTTCGGCGTGGCGGCGGCCCGCGACCGCAGCACGCGCACCGCCACCGGTGCCACCAAGGGAACGCTGGCCTATCTGGCGCCCGAGCAGATCCTGTCGCCGCGCGAGGTGGATCGCCGAGCCGACATCTGGGCGCTGGGCGTCATGGCCTTCGAAGCCATCACCGGGCAGCGCTTGTTCTTCGACAAGATGGAGGGCGTGACCATCTGGAACGTGGTGCATCGCGAGATCCCGGCGCTGCCGGCCGACGGAAGCGTGCCCGAAGCGGTGACCCAGGTGGTGAGCCGCTGCCTGTCGCGGAGCCGTGAGCAGCGACCCGCCTCGGCGGCGGCCGTGGCGGAAGTGCTGGAGAGCGAGGCCGCCGCCCTGGGGTCCGGTGGGCTCGAGCCGATCGCGCGGCTGACCCGCGAGCTTGCGTGAGCGCCGGCGCTGGTCTGGCGCAGCAGGCCATGGCTGGGCGGAGCGGTCCATGCCGCGACGCCGAATGGCGCAATTCCCGAGGGTTCGTCACGGCACGCCCGCTGCAAAGGGCGACGGCGGAGGAACACACTCGATGCGAAAAGGTACTTACGGTCTGGCGGCGCTGTGGCTCGTGGCAATGGGGTGCTCGTCGAGCCCGCAATCGGACGACAAGCCGCAGCCGGCGTTCTGCCAGAACGCGCTTCAGACCTGCTTCGAGTTCTGCTTGTGTGCCACCGGTGAGGCCGATCGCTGCTTCGACGCGTGCGAAGAGAGCGGAACCGGCGGCGACCCCGGAGTAGGCGGCGGAACGGGCACCGGCGGGGCTCCCGGCGGCGGCGGCAGCGCGGGCGGCCTGGGAACGGGCGGCGCACCGGCAGGCGGTGGCGC
>JAKLKA010000265.1 GCA_023150915.1 Polyangiaceae bacterium | reverse complement strand
CAGAAGGGCGCGCGCCGGGGCCTGGCGACCTCTACGGCGCCGTGATGGAAGGCGCCGTCGAGCGCGTGCGGCCGAAGATGATGACGGTGGTGGCGATCATGGCCGGCCTGCTGCCCATCATGTGGGGCACCGGCACGGGCTCGGAGGTGATGAGCCGCATCGCCGCGCCGATGGTCGGCGGGATGATCTCTTCGACGGTGCTGACGCTGGGCGTCATCCCGGCGCTGTACGCGCTGGTGAAGCAGTGGCAGTTGCGGCGGGAGGCGGCGTCGATGGCCGCCGCGCCCGTTGCCGACTCCTGAACAACTGCGGCGCGCTGCAGCCGGCGGTGATTGCCGAGGTGGGCGAACAGCCGAGTCGCCTCGACCGCCAGCCGCGGCTCGCTGCGGTGATGGAGCGGATAGCCCGCCACCGACTCACTGCTGCAGCAGCCGCGCCTTGCGCAGCCGCAGCGCGTTCGTGATCACCGACGCCGAACTCAGGCTCATCGCGAGCGCCGCGATCATCGGCGACAGCAGCCAGCCGGTGAACGGGAACAGCACCCCGGCGGCCAGCGGCACGCCCAGCGCGTTGTAGACGAACGCGAAGCCCAGGTTCTGCGTCATGTTCACGACCGTGGCCACCGACAGCGCACGCGCGGTCGCGATGCCTCGCAGGTCACCCTTCACGAGGGTGAGCTGCGCGCTGTTCATCGCCACGTCGGTGCCGGTGCCCATCGCGATGCCCACGTCCGCGCGAGCCAGTGCGGGGGCGTCGTTGATGCCGTCGCCGGCCATCGCGACCCGCCGACCCTCGGCCTGCAGCCTGGCGACCAGTGCGAGCTTGTCGGCCGGCTTGACCTCGCCGTGGACTTCGTCGATCCCCAGCCGCTGGCCGACCGCGCGCGCCGTCGTCAAGCCGTCGCCGGTGGCCATCACCACGCGCAGGCCCGCCGCACGCAGCGAAGACAGCGCAGCCGGCGTCGTGGCCTTCACCGGGTCGGACACCGCGAGCAGCCCCGCAAGTTGTCCGTCCACGGCCAGGTGCATGACGCTTGCCCCCTGGGCGCGCAGGGCCTCGGCCTGGGGCGCCAAGGGCGCCACGGCGATGCCCAGTTGTGCCATAAGGGCGGTGTTGCCGAGCGCCAGCGCGCGGCCCCCGACGGTTGCGCGGACACCGATGCCGGACTCGGAGTCGAACTGCTCGGGCTCGACTAGCGCCAGTCCCCGCTCGCGTGCCGCTGCAACGATGGCGGCAGCCAGCGGGTGCTCACTGCCCTGATCCAGGCTCGCCGCCAGGCGCAGCACCTCGTCCTCGGTGGTCCCTGGCGCGGCAACGGCGCGCTCGAAACTTGGACGGCCTTCGGTGAGCGTGCCGGTCTTGTCGACGATCAGCGTGTCGATCTTGCGCAGGTTCTCGATGGCGGCGGCATCGCGAAAGAGCACGCCGCTCGTCGCCCCGCGGCCAGTGGCGACCATGATCGACATCGGCGTCGCCAGGCCGAGTGCACAGGGGCAGGCGATGATCAGAACCGCCACCGCGTTGATCAGGCCGTAGACCCAGCTCGGCTCGGGCCCAAAGATGCCCCAGGCGAACAACGTCAGCAGCGCAATGCCGACCACCCCGACGACGAAGCGGCCGGCCACCTGGTCGGCCATGCGCTGCATCGGCGCACGCGAGCGCTGCGCCATCGCCACCATCTGCACAATCTGAGCCAGCACGGTGGCCGAGCCGACATGTTCGCTGCGCATCACCAGCGCACCGCTGGTGTTCATGGTGGCGCCGATCAGCTTGTCGCCCGCGCGCTTGGTGACCGGCAGCGGCTCGCCGGTCAGCATGGATTCGTCGATCGCGCTGCTGCCTTCGACGACCACGCCGTCCACGGGCACCTTCTCACCGGGCCGTACGCGCAGCAGGTCACCGACGTGCACGTGCGACAGCAGTACGTCGGACTCGCTGCCGTCGGCAGCGATTCGGCGGGCGAACTTTGGCGCAAGGCCGAGCAGCGACTTGATCGCAGCCGAGGTCTGCGACCTGGCCTTGAGTTCGAGAATCTGGCCGAGCAGCGTCAGCGAGATGATCACCGCCGCCGCCTCGAAGTACACGGCCACGCGGCCCATCGAGACGAACGACGACGGGAAGACCTGCGGCGCGACCGTGGCCAACACGCTGTAGACGAACGCCGCACCCGTGCCGAGGCCGATCAGCGTCCACATGTTTGGGCTGCGGTTCGCGATGGACTGTGCACCGCGCACGAAGAACGGCGCACCGGCCCAGAGGACGATCGGCAGGGTCAGCACGAGTTCGATCCAACTCTGCCGCGCCATGTCGAACCAGCCGAACCGGTGGCCGAACATGGCCATGACGGTGACGACGAGGGTCAGGGGCAGTGTCCACCAGAAGCGGCGCTTGAAGTCGACCAGCTCCGGGTTCTCTGCCTCGTCGAGTTCCGGCAGCACAGGCTCCAGGGTCATGCCGCACTTGGGGCAGTTGCCCGGGTGGTCCTGCCTGACCTCCGGGTGCATCGGGCAGGTGTAGATCGTGCCGGGAGTCGCTTCGACCGGCCGTGCGGCGGCGGATGGCGGGGGCTGAACGTATCGCGCCGGCTCGGTGGTGAACTTGGCCAGGCACTTCGCGCTGCAGAAGTAGTAGGGGTGCCCCTCGTGTTCGGCCCGGTGCTGGGACTGTTCGGTGACCGTCATGCCGCACACCGGGTCTTTCAGCTGCGACCGGCTCCTGGGCGCGTCGGACTCTTGATGCGCGTGAGGGTGCGCATGCGCTTCACCGTGGACATGCCCCTGGGCGCGACCGTGCGCGGCCGTGTGCCCCGAGCCCACGCGCGAGTGGCCTTCGTGGCCGGTGTGCGACTTCATGTCCATGTCCTCATGCGTCCCGGTGCGTCGAACGGCTGGTGTCTGCCATGGTCGTGCGACAGATGCACCAGCGGGCAAGCGAACAGCAAGAGGTCGGGCCAGCGGCCGGCAACCTGCCCCCAGCGCGCGCGCGGCAGGAAGAAGGCGGCAATCAGTGCCATCATCGCCACGGCGACCCACACCGCTCGCGCAGGACGGGTGGGCTCAGACGCCGTGGACGGCGCGTGGATGGGGTCGGTCGACACACCCGGCTCCTTGTGCGGTTCTGGGGGACCGACCTTGCGAAGGCCTAGGACTCATGCCTGC
>JAKLKA010000264.1 GCA_023150915.1 Polyangiaceae bacterium | reverse complement strand
GGCGGGGCCGAAGGAACGGGGGGCGGCGCCGGCGCCGGGGGAGCTGGCACCGGCGGCGGTGGCGGGGCCGGGGGCGGCGGGGCCAGCTGTACCGACCCTTCCCACACCGGCGAGGCCACCTACTACGACGCCGACGGCTCGGGGAACTGCGGCTTCGAGCCGAGCCCGGGCGATCTGAGGGTCGGCGCGATGAACCACACCGACTACGCCGAGTCGGCCAGCTGCGGGCGGTGCGCCCAGATCCAGGGGCCCTCGGGCTCGGTCACGGTGCGCATCGTCGATCAATGCCCCGAGTGCAAGCCCGGGGACATCGATCTGTCGCCCCAGGCCTTCGAGAAGCTGGCCGATCCGAAGCTGGGCCGCGTGCCCATCAGCTGGAGCTACGTCGCGTGCCCGGTGAGCGGTCCGCTGCGCTACCGCTTCAAGGAGGGGAGCAACCAGTGGTGGACCGCGCTGCAGATCCGCAACCACCGCTACGGCATCGCGAAGCTCGAGGTGGAGAAGGGCGGCGCGTTCGTCGCCGTGCCGCGCGAGAGCTACAACTACTTCGTCGACGCTTCCGGCATGGGGCCGGGCCCCTACACCTTCCGCGTCACCGACGTGCACGGCCACGTGCTGGTGGATTCGGGCATTGCACACGTCGAAGCGACCGAGGTGCCGGGCGCCGCGCAGCTGCCCGATTGCCCATGAGCGTGGGGGCGCTGGTCGAGCTCTTGCGCGGACGCCGCACGCTGGTGCTCACCGGGGCGGGTTGCAGCACCGAGAGCGGCATCCCGGACTATCGCGGCCAGGGCGCGCGGGAGCGTCCGGCGGCGCCGGTGCAGTTCCAGGCGTTTCTGCGCGACCCCGAGGCGCGCCGGCGCTACTGGGCGCGCAGCGTGGCGGGCTGGGCGCGGTTCTCTGGCGCGCGCCCCAGCGCCGCGCACCACGCATTGGCGGCGCTGGAAGCGCAGCGGGCAGTGTTCGGTCTGATCACCCAGAACGTGGACCGGCTGCACCACGCGGCGGGTAGCCGGAACGTGATCGAGCTGCACGGCGCGCTCGAGCGCGTGCGCTGCATGCAGTGCGGCGTGTTCGAGGGCCGCGCATCGGTGCAGAGTCGCCTGCTGGCCGAAAACCCCAGCTTCTGCGGCGGCCTGGCCCAGAGCCGACCGGACGGTGACTCCGAGCTCGACGCCAGTGCCGTGCAGGGCTTCGTGGTGGTGGGCTGCAGCGCCTGTGATGGGGTGCTGAAGCCGGATGTGGTCTTCTTCGGCGAGAACGTGCCCGCCGCCATCGTCGAGTCGGCCTACGAGCAGGTGAGCGCCGCCGAGGCGCTCTTGGTCGTGGGCTCGTCGCTTACCGTGTTCTCGGGCTACCGCTTCGTGCGGCGGGCTGCCGAGCGAAAGATCCCGGTGGCGATCGTCAACCTGGGCCCGACCCGGGGCGATGCGCTGGCCACGCTGAAGCTGGAGGCGAGCGCCGGCGAAACCCTGGAGCGGGTCGAGCGGGCCCTGGCGCGCGCTTGACCTTCGGCGGCTCTGGCAGCATGGGAGAGGCGCGCATGGCCCCGCCCCCCCGAGAGCTGCCGGATCTGCCGGTCGAGAACACCCACCTCGCGGCGTTCTTGCCGCTGCCCTCGCCCCTCACGGTCAAGGCCGAGCTGCCGGCGCCCGCCAGCGTGCTCGAGCTGGTGCTCACCGCACGGCAAGAGATCCGCGACGCCATCTTCGGCCGCGACACGCGCCGCACGGTGGTGGTGGTCGGCCCGTGCTCGATCCACGATCCCGAGGCGGCCGTGGAATATGCCGCCCGCCTGGCCAAGGTGCGCGAGGCGACACGCGATCGGTTGATCGTGATCATGCGCGCATACTTCGAGAAGCCGCGCACCACCGTGGGGTGGAAGGGGCTGATCAACGATCCGCACCTGGACGGCAGCTGCGACATTGCCACGGGCCTCCGCCGAGCGCGCCAGACCTTGCTCTCGATCAACGCGCTCGGCGTGCCCTGCGGCAGCGAGATGCTCGACCCCATCACTCCGCAATACGTGGCCGACCTGTCGTCGTGGGCCTCGATCGGAGCGCGCACCACCGAGAGCCAGACCCACCGCGAGATGGCGAGCGGTCTCTCGATGCCGATCGGCTTCAAGAACGGCACCGACGGCAGCCTGGAGCCGGCCATCAACGCGCTGATCTCGGCCGGGCACGCCCACCATTTCTTGGGGATCAACGCCGACGGCCTGACCAGCGTGGTGCAGACCCGCGGCAACCCCGATCGCCACGTGGTGCTGCGCGGCGGGCCCACGCCGAACTACGGCCCGAAGGACGTGGCCCAGGCCGCCGAGCGCGTTTCCGCCGCCGATCCGCTGTTGGTGCGCTCGATCATGGTCGACACCTCGCACGGCAATTCGATGAAGGACTGGCGGCGTCAGCCCAAGGTCTGCCGCGCCGTGCTCGAGCAGATCCGCGGCGGTCAGCGCGCGCTCTTGGGGTTCTTGATCGAGAGCAACCTCGAGCCGGGGCGGCAAGACTGGAAGCAGGGCGTGGCGCTGACGCGGGGCGTATCGATCACCGACGGGTGCCTGGGCTGGCCCGAGACCGAAGCGCTGCTGTACGAGATCGCTCAGCAGTAGCCGCAGGCGGGGCAGGCGTCGGCACAGCAGTCGCCGATCAGCGTGCACAGGCTGTCGCAGGCGCAACCGTAAGGGGTGCTGCTCTTGCCGCAGTTGCCCTGACACATGCACGTCTTGCCCGGGCACCCTGCGGGGTCGGGGTTGGTGCCGCCGCACGAGCGTGGATACTTCCCACTGGGATCGGAGCCGGTGAAGCCGGTGCCGCCGCACGAGTAGTACTTCTTCACCGGATCCCAGCCGCACGGGTTGCCCTTGCACGAGCCGGGGCCGCCCTGGAGCTTGCCGCACTCCCAGTAGTAGATCTCGTTGTTCGAACCGCAGCAGCCGACCGAGCCGTGCGCTTCGCCGCACACCTTGGGGATGATGTTGCCGGTGGTGCCGCCGGTGCCCCCCGTGGCGCCGGTGCCGCTGGTGCCGCCGCCCGAGGTCACCCCGCCGGTGCCACCGGTGGCGCCAGTGCCGCTGGTGCCGCCGCCCGAGGTCGCTCCGCCGGTGGCGCCGCTGCCGCCGGTGGCGCCGCTGCCGCCGGTGGCGCCGCTGCCGCCGGTG
>JAKLKA010000263.1 GCA_023150915.1 Polyangiaceae bacterium | reverse complement strand
CTGCAGGAGCACCCCGCCAACGCAGCCGCGCGGTAGGAGCGACGCAAGTCGCGATCAAACGCGCGTCGCGCCTAGCGCGCGGCGAGGCAGGCGAGGTCGGTTCCGTGAGAGCGACGCCAGTCGCGATCAAACGCCCCCGCCCGTGCGAAGCCGACATTCGGCGCCAAGTCATCGCCCGGATCGCGACTGGCGTCGCTCCCACACGCCCCCCAAGGCCGATTGGCCTGTTGAATCCCTGATCGCCTGTCTGGACAGAACACCATGACCTCGAACCCGACCTACCCCCGCGACCTCGTCGGCTACGGCCGCAACCCGCCCCACGCCGACTGGCCAGGCCGCGCCCGCATCGCGGTGCAGTTCGTGCTCAACTACGAGGAAGGCGGCGAGCACTGCGTGCTGCACGGCGACGCCGGCAGCGAGCAGTTCCTCTCCGAGCTCTTCAATGCCGCGAGCTACCCCGACCGCCACCTGTCGATGGAGGGCATCTACGAGTACGGCTCGCGCGTGGGCGTTTGGCGCTTCCTGCGCGAGTTCGAGCGCCGCGGCCTGCCGCTGACGATCTTCGGCGTGTCGATGGCACTCGAGCGCCACCCCGAGCTCACCGCCGCCTTCAAGGAGCTCGGCCACGAGATCGCCTGCCACGGCTGGCGCTGGATCCACTACCAGAACGTGCCCGAGGAGATCGAGCGCGAGCACATGAAGATCGGCATGGAGATCATCGAGCGCCTCACCGGCACGCGCGCACTGGGCTGGTACACCGGCCGCGACTCCCCGAACACCCGCCGCCTGGTCGCCGACCACGGCGGCTTCCTGTACGACTCGGACTATTACGGCGACGACCTGCCGTTGTGGACCGAGGTGAGAAGGACCGACGGCGAGACCGTGCCGCATCTGGTGGTGCCCTACACGCTCGACACCAACGACATGCGCTTCGCGCTGCCGCAGGGCTTCTCGCACGGCGACGAGTTCTTCGAATACCTGCGTGACGCCTTCGACGTGATGTACGCCGAGGGCGAGGAGCGTCCCGCGATGATGTCGATCGGCATGCACTGCCGCCTGCTCGGCCGCCCGGGCCGCTTCCGCGCCCTGCAGCGCTTCCTCGACCACATCGAGAAGCACGACCGCGTGTGGGTGTGCCGTCGCGTCGACGTCGCCCGCCACTGGATCGAGCGCCACCCCTACCAAGCGAAGTAAGCCGGGGGGAAATCGGGAAATCGGGGACAGACCGCGATTTCCCGAGCGACTCCCGGCTCTTTCCCGCCTGCCTCACGACCCGAACCCAAAGGAGAACCCCCATGGCCAGCCACACCCCCGGCGCCCCCGTCTTCGCCCCCGCTGCCGAGCTGCCCGACTGGGCGCTGCGCTCGGTCGACCTCGCCAACCCGCGCCTCGGCGCCAAGGCGATCGCCGCCTCCGACGACTTCTTCGCCGAAGTCGGCCGCATGCTCAACCCCGAACCCGCGCAGTTCGTCCCCGGCAAGTTCGACACCAACGGCAAGTGGATGGACGGCTGGGAGTCGCGCAGGAAGCGCGTCGCCGGCCACGACTGGGCGCTCGTGAAACTCGGCGTCAAGGGCGTGATCCGCGGCTTCGACGTCGACACCTCCCACTTCACCGGCAACTACCCGCCCGCGGTGTCGATCGAGGCCTGCGTGTCCGAGACCGACGACGTCGCCGCCCTGCAGGCGGCCGAGTGGACCGAGATCCTCCCCGCCAGCCCGATGGGCCCCAACAGCCACCACCTTCTCGAGTGCGCCAGCACCGCGGCGTGGACCCACCTGCGCGTGAACATGTACCCCGACGGCGGCATCGCCCGCCTGCGCGTCTACGGCCGCCCGGTGGGCACACTCGCGGCCAAGGCCGCCGGCAGCGAGCTGGTCGACCTGGTAGCGATGGAGAACGGCGGCCGCGCGCTGTCGTGGAACGACGCCAGCTTCGGCTCATCCGCCGCCGCCCTGCTGCTGCCCGGGCGCGGCATGAACATGGGCGACGGCTGGGAGACCCGACGCCGCCGCGAGCCCGGCAACGACTGGTGCGTGCTCGAGCTCGGCGCCCCCGGCACGGTCGAGCGCATCGAGGTCGACACCGCCTTCTTCAAGGGCAACTACCCCGACCGCTGCTCGGTGCAGGCCGCCTACGTCAGCGGCGGCACCGACCGCTCGATCACCACCCAGTCGATGTTCTGGCAGACCCTGCTGCCCGAGCAGAAGCTGGAGATGGACGCGATCCATACCTTTACGGAGCAGGTCGCGAAACTGGGGCCGATCACCCACGTCCGCTTCAACATCTTCCCCGACGGCGGCGTCTCGCGCCTGCGCCTGTGGGGCAAGGTCGAGGCGAAGTGAGACCGGCGGCGGCCGCGCTCGCGCCGCCACGGATGCCCGCGCCGACCATCGCGACTTGCGTCGCTCCTACCGGTGCTGCCGGAGCCGCGTCGGTTCGCGTAGGAGCAACGCGAGTCGCGATCCCACCGGTGCTGCCGGAGCCGCGTCGGTTCGCGTAGGAGCGACGCGAGTCGCGATCCCCCCTCTCAGCCCCCTCCGGCGGACACACGCCCCCCAACCGTCACCGAGACCCCGTCATGCGCACCGCTGCCCCCCTCCCGCTCGCCGTCCATCCGCTCACCCGCGAGGCCTTCGCCCCCTATGGCGAGGTCGTCGAGGTCAGCGACGCGGTCCGCCACTTCACCATCAACGCCGGCAACACCGAGCGCTACCACGACCTCGCCAACATCGAGCCCGGGCCCGACGGGCGCGTGATCGTCTCCATCTTCCGCGGCCAGCCGCGCAGCCTGCCCTTCACGGTGCAGATGATGGAGCGCCACCCGCTCGCCTCGCAGGCCTTCGTCCCGATGTCGGGCAAGCCCTACCTCGTCGTCGTCGCCCCCGCCGGCGCGCCGCCCGCGGCCGAGGACCTGAAGGTCTTCCTCGCCCGCGCCGACCAGGGGGTGAACTACGCCACCGGCGTGTGGCACCACCCGCTGCTCGCGCTCGAAGGGGTGTGCGACTTCCTCGTCATCGACCGCAGCGGCCCGGGACACAACTGCGACGAGGTGCAACTCGACCGCCACGGGGTGATCGAAGCCCTGTGAGCGTCGCGGGGTGATAGCAGCGCAAGCGCGGGAATCGCGACTTGCGTCGCTCCTACGACCACCTCCCGAGGCGCGGCGGTTCGT
>JAKLKA010000083.1 GCA_023150915.1 Polyangiaceae bacterium | reverse complement strand
GCCGCCGACGCCGCTGCCGGCCGCGCCGCCGACGTTGCCGCCGCCGGCGCCCGCGCTGCCGCCCGCGCCCGACCCGCCGCCGGTCCCCGTGCCGTCGCCGCCGACGTCGTTGCTGGCGGCCGAGCACGCCACGCCGGTGGCAATCAGAACCGCGAGACCCATCCGAAGTCGCACCGCCATGGTGCGCAGAGAATCGCACCAGAGCCCCAGCCGAGCAAGCGGCGGTCAGTTGGCGGGGCCGCTCGCGACGCCGCCGCCTTCCAGCTTGTTGCCGCCGAAGGGCTTCACCTTCTGCAGTGGCGTCCAAACTTTCTGGTACAGCGATTTCATCTCGGCCAGCTTCTCGGGCTCGGACTTCGCCAGATCCTTGGTTTCACCCGGATCATTCTTCAAATCGTACAGGTCGAAGCGCCAGTCGTTGCCGAACACCAAGAGCTTGTAGTTGCCGCTGATCAGCGCCCGGCGCTCGGGGTTGTTGCTGTCGGCGGGCAGGTCGAGCAGCACCGGGCGCTCTTTGGCCGCGCCGCCCTGAAGCTCGGCCACCAGGCTCTCGCCCACGAAGTCGTGCTCGGCCTTGACGCCCATCAGCTCGACGACGGTCGGCGCGAAATCGATGCTGGAACGCGGGGTGTCGACGCGACGCGCGGTGATGCCAGGGCCACAGAACATCAGCGGCACGTGGACCAGCATCTCCCACAGCTCGAAGGCGTGCCGGTACATCTTGTGCTCGCCGAAGGCCTCGCCGTGATCGGCGCTGACGATCACCACGGTCTTGTCCCACCAGGGCTGCTTCTTCATGTGGTCGAGCAGCTTGCCGATCCACAGGTCCGTGTAGAAGACCTCCGAGTCGTACTTGTCGCGCACCTTCTTGCCGAACACCGGCGTGTCCTTGTGCTGGTGATAGACGTCGTGGGGGTCCATGTAGTGCAGGTACATGAAGAAGGGCTTGCCGCTCGGCACGGCCTCGAGCTGCTCGATGGCCAGCGGCGTCATCTTGTCGCTGGTCACGTGGTTGTCGGTCTGGGCGTCGAACGACAGGCCGTCCACGATGCGCCAGTCGGCGAAGCCTTGGTCCATGCCGTTGTGCCCCTTCTTCATGTACATGTGGCCGTGGGTGGCCATGGTGTGTACGCCCGCCTTGGCGAGCAGCTCGGGGAAGAACAGGTTGCTCTCGGGGTACTTGGTGAAGAAGTAGCCGCTGCGCTTGAGCATGCTCGGATACTTCCCCGAGAGCGCCGCCGCGACGCTCTTGGCGGTGTAGCTCGAGGTGGAGTAGCCGCGGGTGTAGCTGGCGCAGGTCTTCTCGAGCGCGGCCAGGTTCGGGGCAATGTCTCGCGGGTAACCTGCCCAGGGCATGTCGGCGCGCAGGCTGTCGACCAAGAGCAGCACCACGTTGAACGGCCCGGTGGGCTTCTTGGCAGCTGGGGCGGGCGGCTCGGCGGGAGTGGTCGGGCTCGGCGCCGGGGCCGCGCTGGCGCTCGGCGCGGGGGCGGGCGGCGGAGGCAGCGGGGGCGTGGGTTCGGCGGGGGGCGGCGCGCCGGCGCAGGCCAGCGCCAGGGTGGCCAGGGCCAGGGATCGCTTCATGGCTTCTTCTCCACCGGGCCGGTCGGGCCCTTGGCGCTGCCGCCTTCCTTCAGCTTCATCCCGCCATACGGCTCCACGAAGCCGATCTTGCCGAACTTGTCCTCGTACACCTTCTTCATCTCCGCCAGCTTCTCGGGCTCGGTACGGCTGAGCTCTTTCAGCTCACCCGGATCGTTCTTCAGGTTGAAGAGCAGGTACTTCGAGCCCTTGCCCCAGACCGTGAGCTTGTAGTCCCCGCTGATCACAGCGCGCCGCGGGGGGTTGTGGCTGTCTTCGGCCAGCTCCACCGCGATGGGCTCGCGATTCTCTGCCTCGGCGCCCCGCAGCTCGGCCACCAGGCTCTTGCCCTGGAACTGCTCGAGGGGCTTCTCGCCCAGGAGCTCCATGATGGTCGGCGAGATGTCCGACAGCGAACGACGTGCGTCGATGCGGCGCGGCTTGCCCCCCGGCAGCTTCACGATCAGCGGGATGCGCACCAGCACCTGCCACACGTCGAAGGCGTGCTTCCATACGCCGTTCTCACCGAACGCCTCGCCGTGATCCGCCGACACGATCAGCGCCGTGTCCTTCCACCAGGGTTGCTTCTCGCACCACTCGAAGAGCTTGCCGAGCCAGAGGTCGGTGTAGAACACCTCCGAGTCGTAACGGTCGCGGTTCTTGTTGCCGAAATCGGGTGCATCCGGCTGCTTCTTGTATTCGTCGTGCGGGTCCATGTAATGCGCCCACGCGAAGAAGCGTTTCCCGGTGTTCTCGGGCTTGCCCAAGATGTCGATCGCCAGCTTGGTCATCTTCTCGCTGGTGATGTGCTCGTCGGTGTTGGGGTTGAAGGTGATGCCCGGCACCAGCTCCCACACGTCGAAGCCTTGATCGAGACCCTTGCCGCGACCGAAGTACATGTGGGCGTGCCAGGCCAGGGTGCGGATGCCCTTCTCTTGCAGCACCTCGGGGAAGAAGGTGTTGCCCTTGGAGTAGCTCGCGAAGAACCAGCCGGCGCGATAGAGCGTGGCGGCGTAGCGGCCGCTCAGATAGGTCGCCACGGTCTGGGCGGTGTAGCTCGAGGGCGAGTACGCCTCGGTGTAGACCACGCTCTCTTGGGCCAGCTGGCTCAGGTTCGGCGCGATCTTCCGCTCGTACCCGGTCCAGGGCATGTCGGCGCGCAGGCTGTCGACGGTGAGGAACAGCACGTTCAGCGGGCGGGCGTCCGCCGGCGCCGTGGGCGCGGCCGAGCCCACGGCGGGCGCCGAGCCGGGCGCGCCAGGTGCGCTGGGCGTGGTGCTGGGCGCACCGGTGGCGGCCGGAGCGGGCGGCTCGGTCTTCGAGCAGGTGACGGCCGACAGGGCCAGGAGGAAAGTCGCTAGCTTCTGCACGGGCGGCTCGTATCAGAGCTGCCCGATTCCCGCTACTCGGAGATCTCTTTCTCCAGCTTGTCGAGCTCGGCCTCGGCGTTCTGCGAGCTGATCTTCTGCTCGGCCTCGTCCTCGAAGTCCTCTTCGAGCGAGAGGTCGTCGCGGTCGGCCGCTGCGGCCGCCGAGGCGGGCGGCGCGACGGCCACCGAGGCCGGCGGCGTGACCGTGGCGGGGGTCTCTTTCTTCTCGCACGCCCAGAGCGGCACGGCGATGCAGCACAGCACCAAGAAGTGGCTCGGCTTCATTGGGCGTCTCCCTTGCTCTTCAGCGTTTCCATGTGCTTCTCGTGCCGCGCTTTCTCTTTCTCGATCAGCTTGTCCACTCGAGCCACGACCTCGGTCTTGCCCTCGGCCTTGGCGATGGCCCGGATGCGATTCAGGCGTGCCATGCGCCAGCCGTGCACCTTCAGCTCTGCCTTCACGGCGGGGTGCTCGTGGAGGCCGCCCCACTTCTTCTTCAGCTCTTCGCGTCGTTCGTGGCGACGCGCCTTGCGCGTCTCGCGCAGCTTGGCCCAGGCCTCGGCGACCTCTCGGCGCGCTTCCTGAACTTCCTTGCCGGCCTCTTTGGCCTGGTCCTTGGCGTCTTGCTTGGCCTCGGCGCCCGCGTCTTTGACGGCGGCGAGCTTCTCTTTGAGCTCGGCCTTCTTCTCTTTCAGCTTGTCCGCGGCGTCTTTGCGGGCTTCGGCGGCCTTGGCCACCGGTTTGTTCCCGGGCGGCCCGCCTTGATCGGCCAGGGCTGCCCCGCTCACCAAGAGCGAGCAGAGCGAGGTGAGCACGAGTCTCGAGAGGGAATTCATCAGCGTCTCCTGTTTGACGACGGACCGGCCCGGACTATGCGGCAGTTCGGTCACGCGCAGCCAGCCTGCGTGGGATTCCTTCGTGATTCCGTGGCCCTCGTGGCATGATGTCGCCGCGCATGTCCGCCACCGCCCGGGGTCTGCTCGGCGTCTTCGTGATCGGGCTCCTCGCCGGGGCGGGGGCCATTGCCGCCAGTGTCTCTGGCGACAGCGCCTGGGCCGAGATCGTTCGCCAGTTCTGGGCGGTGTTCGGCGCCGGTGGCTGGGGGTGGCTGGCCAAGGTCACCGCCATGGTCAGCGGGGCGGCGGTGGTGCTCACCGCCGCCGAGCTCGCGCTCGGGATCCGGCGTGTGCGCGGCCGCGCCGACTTCTCCAGCTTGCACACCGGCAACGTGGCCGAGGCGATCGCCGAGGTTCGCAAGCGCATCGCCGACTCGACCTCGCAGTCGCCCGACGTGGTGGCCGCGTTCACCGAGCTGGTACGCGGCGCGGTGAAGGTCGGCGCCAGCGACATCCACGTGTCGCCCACCCCCGACGCGCTCAAGCTGACCTACCGGGTGCACGGCACGCTGCACGAGGTGGTCTCGCTTCACCCCAGCTTGCAGGCGCCGCTCGTCACTCGGGTGAAGGTGCTGGCGCGGCTCGACACCTACGTGACCAACACTCCGCAAGACGGCCGCCTGGTCACAGAGGTGGACGGCGGCAGCATCGAAGCGCGCGTCTCGACCTTGCCCACCGAGGGCGGCGAGCGCGTGGTGCTGCGCCTGGTCCGGGGCAGCCGCGCGGTTCCCGACGCCGAGTCGCTGTGCTTCTCGGAAGAGGTGCTGGCGGGGTTGGTCGACGTGGTGGCGCGGCCCCAGGGGCTGCTGTTCGTCACCGGCCCGGTGGGCAGCGGCAAGACCACCACGCTCTATGCAGCGCTGCAGCAGATCGCCAAGGTGCGGGGCCGCACCACCACGCTGGTCACGCTCGAAGATCCCATCGAGCTCGAGCTGCCCTTCGCCACCCAGACCCAGATGCACCCCAAGGCGGGCATGACCTTCGCGGGCACGCTGCGCAGCGTGCTCAGGCAAGATCCGAACGTGCTGATGGTGGGCGAGATCCGCGACCGCGAGACGGCAGAGATCGCCATGCAGGCGGGGCTCACCGGGCACTTGATCCTGACCACCGTGCACGGGCAGAGCGCCGCCGGCGTGTTCGCGCGGCTGGTCGACATGGGGATCGAGCCGTTCCTCTTGGCCTCGGCCACGGTGGGCTGCTTGTCGCAGCGGCTGGTGCGCACGCTGTGCACCGCGTGCCGGCGCGAGCAGGCGCCGGAAGCCATGGTGATCGATCGCTTCAAGCAGGCCGGCATCGCCCTTCCGCCGGGCACGTACTACGAGCACGTGGGCTGCGACTTCTGCGAGGGGCAGGGGTTCACCGGGCGGCTGCCCATCGCCGAGCTGATGATCTTGAACGACGCCCTGCGCCGGGCGGTCAACGCCCGCAAGCCGACCAGCGAGCTGCATCAGCTGGCGGTGGCGGAAGGCATGACGCCGCTCCTCCGCGACGGGCTGGTGCGAGCGCAGCGCGGCGAGACGTCGCTGCTCGAAGTGTTGAGGGTGGCCGGATGATCCGCGACGCGGTGGTTCGTGCCAGCGGCATCGCGCAGGTCGTGGCGGCCGGGCTCTTGGCGGTGATGGGCGTGCGCTTCGGAGCTGCCGGCGTGCTCTACGCCATGCGCGAGCGCGCGCCGACCCTGGACGCCACCGGCGCACCGTCCGTGCGGCCCCCGCCCAGCGTCAGCGCCGTCGTGCCTCTGCCCGCGCCGACCGGCAGCCAGGTGAAGAGCGGCGCCGCGCTGCGCGTGTCTCTGGTCGTGTCCGGTGGCCCCGACCGATCGGAGCTTCGCGTCGACGGCGTGAAGGTGGGGAGCACGCCTTACATCGGCGAAGTGACGTGCAAGGCCGGCGATACCGTCCGCCTCGAGCTCTTGCCCCCCAAGGGGGTGCCGATCACCCACGAGAAGAAGTGCCTGCCGGGCACCCTCAGGGTTGGGGACTGACCCTCGCCGCCGCGCGCGCCGCGCCCTCGCCGAAGAACCGCACCGCGCACAGCCCATCGGCCGTGGCGATCAGCAAGTGGCGCGGCTCACCGGGCACCAGACCCACGGCCCACAGCCCGTGCAGCTGCTGGGCGGCGATCTCCAGGCGACGAAAGCGAACGCCCAGCGCGCGGCGCTCGACCACCAAGCGGCCGCCCTCGAGCACGGCGGTGACGCGATCGGTGACCATGAACAGCCCCAGCACCACGATGAACGCCAGCAAAGATCCCGAGAGCGCGTAGCTGAGCAGATCGGTGGGGGCGCCCCGGCGAATGCGGGCCAGGTGCATCAACCCCATGGCCACGCCCACCACCACCGCGCCGCCCAGCACGCACAACCCGGCGCCCAGCTCGCTGTCGCGAGGGCGACCGCGTTCAGACACCGTGCGATCACCGACCGCCACGCGCTCGCGGGGCAGCCAGGGCTTCGCCCCGGGCGATAGTCCCCAGCCGCTGATCACCGCCAGGGGAAGGTAGCCGAGGGCGCGCCGCAGATCGCTCAAGACGCGAGCGGGGTCCGCGTCCTCGATCAGCACCAGCCGCTCGCCGCCCTCGAGCACCAGCTCGGCGCGGTAGCTCACGAAGGGTGCCGCCTCGAAGGTCGAGCCGCCGGACGACAGCGCCCAGCTGCGGGCAGAGGCCAGCGGCAGCGTGCGGTCCCCGCTCTGGATGACGCCGGCGTCGAGCGCGACGCGGACCCTGCGCTCGCGGGGCCAAGCGCGGGCGATCAGCAGGGCGGACGTGAGCCCGAGCAGCGCTGCGGCGACGGCACGCGCGCTGGTCATCGGCCCCGGAGCCAGCAGGGGGGAGAGCGCGAAGAGCCCGAGCAGCCCGCCGATCAGCACCAGCGAGCTGAACGTTCCGGGCTTGCGGAACTCCAGGCGGGCCGGGGTCGCGGTGTCGAGGAACATCCGGCCCGGATTTCTAACCCGCGGAAAGCCCCGACCGACAAAAAGATCAGCGGCAGCCAGGGCGGAGGGGGGGGGACGCCTCAGGCTGCCGCTGTCCTCCCACTCAGCAAGTCCCGGGCCACAGTGCGCTGACCAAATTTCAAGCACTTGGCGGGCGGGCCAAGTGCAATACTGAAATGGCTCTCTGCGCGGTTGAAATGGCTGCCGGTATTTGGCCGCCGATCGCCACTTCGTGCCATTTCATCGCCCTGATGACGGGTCGCTTCGCGGCGTGGCTGGTCCTGAGTGCGAGCGTGGGGTGCTCCCGCGGCGAGACGCCGACGCTCTCGAGCGCGCAGCCGGCCAGCGGCCCCGAACCGAGCGCGTCCGCTGCGCCCGCCCCCAAGAACCGCCCCCGGGTCGCGCCCGCCGTGACCTTGAACGGCGAGAGCCAACCGGTGCCCGCAGTGGTGGCGTCCGCGGGCAAGCCGCGGGTCCATGCGCGGGCGCTCCGGGCGTGGATCCACGACCGGCCATCGTTCCGCTCCGCGCGGCTCGGGTATCTGCGCGTGGGCTCGTCGACCCCGACCGAGGGCAAGGCGGCGGGCTTCGAGGGCTGCAAGGGGGGCTGGTACCCGGTCGAGCCCGACGGCTTCGTGTGCGTGGGCAAACGGGCGACGCTGGACGAAGCCGATCCGGTCGTGCGCGCGCTCCGCGAGCTGCCCCCGGATCCGAGCCGGAAGCTGCCCTACATCTACGGCACGGTGCGCAAGCCCGGGCCGGTGTACGGCCATCTTCCCAGTGACGAAGAGCTCGAGGAAGCAGAGCCGGGCCACGCGAAGCGCATGCAGGAATGGCTGGATGCCGAGGGCGAGATCGGCGCGAGCTATGCGCAGGACGTGTGGCTGGGGGGCAAGGGCGAGCTGGTGCCCCCCGCGCAGGCCTGGACCGAAAAGCAGAGCGACCCGCTGCCGAAGCTGCTGGACGCCGGAGCGCAGGTGCCCACGGTGCAAACCGACGACGACGAGGCGACGGAGGTGAAGAGCACCGGCAGCACGCTGATCACCGAGCGCATGCGCCCGCGGGTGGGCTACTCGTTCTTGCAGACCTTCTTGCACCGCGGCCGGCGTTACGGCCTGACCACGGATCTGAAGGTGATGCCCACCGATCGCCTGCGCCCGATCCGCGGTTCGGACTTTCACGGCTTCGAGATCCCGAAGCAGATCGACTTCCCCTTCGCCATCGTGCGCCGCCCCGACGCCAAGCTCTGGCTCTGGCAGAAGTCGGGGAACAAGCTGATCGACGCGGGCACCGCCCCCTATCGCGGCGCGGTGAAGCTCAGCGGCAAGCAGCAGTTCTTCAAGGGCCGCCTGCACTACGAGACCGCCGAGGGCAAATGGCTCAGCGACAAGGACGCATCGCGGCTCGACCCGGCGAAGCGCATGCCCGCCTGGGGCAAGAACGGCGAAAAATGGATGGACGTGAACGTCACCAAGCAGACGGTGGTGCTCTACGAAGGGGAGCGCCCGGTCTTTGCCACGCTGATCTCGAGCGGTGAGGCAGGGCTCGAAGATCCGAAGCACACCACCGCGACCAAGCGCGGGATTTTCCGGATCCACACCAAGCACGTGACCGCCACCATGAGCTCCGACGAGATCGGGGAAGAGTTCGAGCTGCGCGACGTCCCCTATGTGCAGTACTTCGACAAAGAGGGCTACGCCCTGCACGGCGCGTACTGGCACGATCGCTTCGGGGTGCCCAAGAGCCACGGCTGCATCAACCTGGCACCCGAAGACGCACGGCGCATCTTCCACTGGACCGAGCCGCAGGTGCCGGTGGGCTGGCACGGTGTGCTCTTGCCGCTCAAGGGCACGATCATGTTCGTGCACCCTTGAGTCCGGCGTGCCCGGTTCCGGGCAGCCCTGATTGGTAGTCGGGCCGGACGGTGGCCGCAAAGGCACCGCGGTGGCTGCATGAATTCGCAGCGGGCTGAGCAAGGTGGCTGGGCCGGTGGTTGCGGCTGTGGCTGAGGCCGGGGCGGTGGCAGCGACCCCGCCGCCCTCACGACGCTTCCTCGATCTCCGTCCGCCGGGCCCGGGTTTGACCGGCGATGCGCGCTGGCGCTATAGGGGATGATCAATCAAAAGACCGTGTCGTCGACTGACCGACACGATGGAGGATGATTCATGAGCTTTGGAAAGATCCTGGTGGCAGCCCTCTCGGTGTTTGGCCTGACGATGGCGGCCTGCGGTGGGGACGACGGCGGTGGCGGGAGCAGCACGGGTGGCGCCAGCTCGGGCGGGGGCGGCGGCAGCGGCGCCACGGGCGGCGGCAGCAGCGGCGGCAGCGGCGGCTGCGGCGGGGGCGGGGGCAATACCTGCAAGGAGTACACGGATTGCGCTCAAGCCAAGTGCGACACCGAATACCAGGAGTGCCTGGGCGCGGGCTACAAGAGCGGCAGCTTCAGCGGCGGCAAGTGCGAGACGTACATGAACTGCGTCACCGCCTGCAATTGCGACACCACCTGCACCTCGAAGTGCACCATGGATTCGGCCTGCCAGGGCTGCATGACCGGCACACTCGCGTCGTGCACCAGCTCGAAGTGCTCGGCCGAGCTGCAGCAGTGCGCGGGCACCGGCGGCGCGGGCTCGGGCGGCGCCAGCGGGGGCGGCACCTGTGCCGACCTCGAGGCTTGCTGCAACAAGCTGAGCGGCTCGGACCAGACCAACTGCACCACCACCTACAACCAGATCAAGGCGGGCGGCGACGCGGCCTGCAACACCTTGCTTCAGACCTACAAGTCCTCGGGCAAGTGCTGAGCTGACGGCTGAGGGCGCGTCGCACTGGCGGCGCGCCCTCGCTCAGTCGCCTGCGTCCGCGTCCATCGCGTCCGTTGCGTCGGCGGCATCACCAGCATCACCGGCATCGCTCTCGGCGTCCGCGCCAGCGTCCGCGCCGGCGTCCGCGCTCGCGTCCGCCTCGGCATCGGCGTCGGCGTCGGGGCCTGCGTCCGCGCCGCCGTCGGGGCCGCCGCAGCCGCCCACGGGCTTCACCTCGAGGGTCGCCTCCGCGGCGAGCGGGGCCTGGGTGTCTTCGTGCAGCACCGGCGCGCCGTCGCGATCGCGCAGCTCGACCCGGAAGGTGTGGCTGCCCGCGCCCAGCGCGCCCAGCTTGGCCTCGAGGGCGGTCTGCGCGGCCTGAACGACCAGCGCCTCGCCGCTGCCGCTGGGGTCGACGCGCAGCACGGCGGTGCCGCACACCCGGGCGCTGCCGCAGGTGCCCGGCGGCCGCAGCGCGAAGTCGGTCACCGCGATGGTGACCACCACGGTTTGATCCGTGTCGTGACCCAGCTCGACGCAGCCCGGGTCGCTGGGCTGCCAGCGGGGGCCGCCCACGCCCTGCACCGCGACGATCGAGAGCGTCGGGGGCGGTGGGGGATCGGGTGGGGTCGTTTCGTCGTCGTCGCCGCAGGCCGTCACCAGCAGCGCCGCCGACAGCCCGAGCCCCACCGCGAAGGGGAGCAACGCATTCTTCATGTCTTCGCCTCTGGGAGCGCCTTCAGCTCGAACTCGTCGAGCCGCGCGCGCTCCGCGTCGATCTTGA
Source organism: Polyangiaceae bacterium (assembly GCA_023150915.1). Classification (GTDB taxonomy): domain Bacteria; phylum Myxococcota_A; class Polyangia; order Polyangiales; family Polyangiaceae; genus JADJKB01. The sequence goes on along the minus strand of JAKLKA010000083.1, from coordinate 20,649 downwards.
ACCCGCGCACGCTCTCTTCGAGCTCGTCCGCGAGCCGCTGCAGGGCGTCGCCCTGGGCCACGGCGTTCTCGCTGGACGACAGCACCGCCACGGCGATGCGCTGCACCGCGTCCATGTTGCGGGCGATTTCGTCCGAGGCGATGGCCTGCTCTTGCACGGCCGAGGCCGTGTCGTCCACCACGCTGATCAGCGTCTTCAGATCGGCCAGCGTGGTCTCGACCAGGCCCGTGCCCTCTTCGACCACCCGGGTGCCGTCTTGCATCACGTTCACGGCCTCGGTGGTCTGGTCGCGGATGGTCGCGATCAGATCTTCGATGTCGCGGGCGCTCTGGCCGGTCCGCTTGGCCAGCGAGCTCACCTCGTCGGCGACCACGGCGAAACCGCGACCGTGCTCCCCGGCGTGCGCCGCCTCGATGGCCGCATTCAGCGCCAGCATGGTGGTCTGCTCGCTGATCTGCCGGATCACCTCGACGATGTTGCCGATGCGCTTGCCGCTCTCGCCCAGCGTGCCAATGCGCTGGGCGGCGTCCTCGACCACACGGCGGATCTGCTGCAGGCGCTGGATGGCTCGGGTCACGGCCTCGCCGCTTTGCTTGGCGGTGCGGGTGGCCTCGGCGGCGTTCTCGGCCACCTGCTGGATCGACGACGACAGCTCGGTGACGGCGGCGGTCGAGTTCGAGATCTTGCCGGCCTGCTCTTTCGCGCCGTCCAGCATCTGCTTGCTGACGCTCGAGATCTCTCCGCTCGAAGCGTTCACCTGGAAGGCGGTGCGCTGCACGCCGGCCGCCAGGCTGTGGATCTTGGCGAACACCCGGTTCAAGTTCCCGGCCAAGATGCCCAGCTCGTCTTTGGTCTCGACCGAGAGTCGCTTCGAGAGGTCGGCGCGGCCCTGGGTCAGGCCCTCGGTCGCGTCGATGTAGCGCCGCAGTGGGCGGGTGATCTGCACTGCGAGGGCGTAGCCGATGCCCAGCGCCATCACGAGCGCCACCACGAACCACACCGCCATGTCACCGATGGCGTCGCGGATCTTCGCCGCCTGGTGCTCGCGGGTCCGCACCATGTAGAGCGTGCCGATCTTGCCGCTGTCGGGGTCGCCGTTGCGCTCGTACCCGAACACCGGCTCGCTCCAGACGTCCCAGGTCTTTCCCGAGAACTCGAGGATGGGCACCTCTTGCTCGCCCTCTTTGGCGCTCTTCGGGCTCTTGGCGGCTTCGGCCAGCGGCTCGCGCTCGTCTTTGCCCAGGGCGCTGGCCACCACCTTGTCGCCCGAGACCAGCGCGAAGCGGTGCTGCTTGTCGGGCTTGTCGCTGCCGCTGTTCGCGGCCACGTCGGCGAACCACCCGTCGAGCTGCACGCCGATCAGCACCGTGCCCACGATGCGCTCGCCGCTCGGGGCGCCGGGCGCTTGGCCTTCGGCACGCCGCACGGTGGCGCCGGCCACGCGGTAGGCCTTGCCGTTGATCAGCGCCAGCTTGCCGCGCACCGGCTTGCCCTCGCGCAGGTCGGAATAGAGCCGCGTGGTGCGATACTCGCTGGCGGGCAGGCTCTTGATGGCGCCCACGGGCACGGTGTTCCCCGAAGCGTCGGAGATCACCACCAGGTCGGGGGCGATGGTGCTCTGCAGCGGCTCCATCAGCCGCTTCACGGCCTCGCCGACCACCGCAGCCTCGGCGCCGTCCAGCGATTGGGCCAGGCCCGTGTCGCTGGCGATGATCCGCGCGATGGCATAGTCGCTGGTGCCCAGGCTCTGCAGGTTCGACTTGTAGCGTTCGTAGTGCTTCTGCAAGACCGGGCCGCCGCGCCCACCGGTGCTGGTGACGGCGTCGAACGCCGCCCACGCTCCCAGCGCGAGCACCATCACCGACACGGCGATGATCGTGCCCATGATCTTTCCGCGCACACTGAGCTTCGGCCCGCGCATCGGGGCGAGAACCTACCTCTGTGGGGGCAGGGCTGTAAAATCTCGTGTGAAATCAGGCACGGGCCCGGCGGTAGCCGCGGTTTTGGGCCCAGGTGGCGAGCACGATCACCACCGCAGCCCCCAGGCCCAGCGCCGAGAGCGCCGTGGGGTGGGCCCGCATCAGGCCCAGGCCCAGGCCGCCGGCCAGCGAGGCGGCGGGCACCGCCACCCCAATCACCAGCGTCCGCGCGAAGGCCCGGCGGGCGGCGGGCATCGCCTCGTACAGCAAGCTGGCCACCGGTGTGCGCAGAGCGTTGCGGAGCTCGCTCTCGACGAGCCGCGCTGCCAGGGCGACCACCACCCACGGGGGCCCGAACGAAAGCAGACACTGCGCCGCCAGGTAGAGGAACGCCCAGCCGCTGTTGAGCCAGGGCAGTCCGCCGGCCCCGAGCACTCGACCCACGACCAAGAGCTGGAGCAAGAAGGCCACCAGGTTCGCGCCGGTGAAGTAGGCCCCGAGCACGCGGTTCAGATCTGCCTCACCGTAGGCGGCCTCGAGCACGGCGCCGCTCTGGGTGACCAGCGCGAGCCGGCCCAGGGCCAGCGCCACGGCACCGACCACGATCGCGGTGAGCAGGCCCGACCGGCCCTGCTCGGGCGCCGACCCCGGTGCCGGCGGCGGCCGCGAGTGCGCGGCGTCCGGACCACCGCGCACCCAGACCAGCGCGAGCAGGTAGAGGGCGGCCGACAGCGCGACCGCCCAGTGGGACGAGAGCTTCGGACCCAAGAGCGCGAGCACAGGGCCTGCAGCCACGCCGCCCAGGCGGCCCCCTGCGTGGATCACCGGCAGCACGCGCGCAGCGCCCAGGCCCGGCCAGTCGGCGAGCGCCAGCACACCGAAGTGAATCGTCTTGATGCGCGCCACCGAGCTCACCAGCACGTAGGCGGCGTAGGCGCCGGCGGCGGTGGACAAGAGCGCCGCGGACGCCGTGAGCAAGAGCGCGCAAGCCACGACCACGATGCGCATCGCGCGAGCCGCTCCGACGCGTGCCAGGCCCCGCTCGGCCGCGACCGAGAGCAGCACCTCCACCACGGCGCGGAGCGCCAGGGCAGTCGGTAGGGAAGTGGCTCCGACCCGGGACAGAAAGGCCGAGAGCACCACGCCTTCGGCAAAGATCTCGGCGGCCGTCGTCAGACCCATCAGCAGCCCCAGCCGACGGACCCGCGGCAGGCTGTCGGGCTCGATCCCCAGCAAGCGGGCGGCGCTCACGCGCGCGCGCCCGTGCCGCCCGCGTCTCGCGACTTGTCGAGGGGCCAGGTCGCGCGGGCAAGCTTCCGACCGGCCTGCGCCAAGGCCTTGCGCACCTCGGTCACGCTCGGTCGCGCCCGCGAGTCCCGGCGCAGACACGCCGCCAGCACCACGCCCAGATCCGCGAGCTCGGGCTGGCGGGCCAGCGCCGCCAGTCGCTCGGGCCAGCCGTCGTGGCTGAGGTGAAGCGAGAGCATCGCGGTTTCGTCGGCGGCCTCGAACAGCGCCCGCCCGGTCAGCGTCTCGAAGGCCAGGCAACCGAAGGCATAGATGTCGGCGCCGAGCGGGCTCGGCGTGAAGCCGTCGGTGATGATGCCGATCACCTCAGGCGCGCAATAGTCGAGGGTGCCGCAGCCCGGGCGCAGCTTGCGCCCGCTCAGGCCGAAGTCCACCAGCACCGGGGTGTCACCGTCGCGCACGATCACGTTCGACGGCTTGATGTCGAGGTGGCCGACCCCGACGCTGTGCATCGCCTCCAGACCGGCCAAGATGCCGTCGAGAAAGGCCAGGCCCCGCTCCACCGTGAGCGAGCGGCTGCGGATCAGACGGTCGAGGCCCACGCCGCGGATCAGCTCCATCACCAAGATGGGCTTGGGGCGCGCGGCCAGATCGAAGGTCACGAACCGGGCCAGGTTCTCGTGGTGGGGCAGCGAGAGCAACGCGCCGGCCTCGTCGCGGAACAGCGCCATGAACTCTTGCTCGGACAGGCTGCGGGCCGTCGCGGGATCGAACTGCGGCACCTTGAGCGCGAAGCTCTCGGCCTTGGTGTCGTGGCGCTCTTCCAGGCGTCGCGCCACGAACACCGAGCTGACGCCGCCTGCGCCCAGGGGGCGCACCACGTAGAAGGCGCCCAGGGTTCGGCGCGGCAACAACCAGTCGGGCAGCTCGGCGCGGCGCCGCCCCAGCGGGATGGCCACCACGTCGGTCGGCGCCAGGGCCGGCAGCTGATCGACGTGCGAGAGCACGCTGCGGATGGCCGACGAAAGCGGGCCGGGCAGATCCCGCAAGAGCTCGTGTTTGGCCGCCGCGAGCTGTTCGCCGTTGGGCGGAACCGAGGCGCTGACCGCGCGCTCCAAGAGCAACGAGAGGGCGGGCAAGTCGGCGACGACCTCGGCCAGATCGCCCTCTTGCTCGAGCACCCGTCGGCGTGCGCCGCTGGTCAGTGACCTCAGGGCGTCCAGCGAGTGCTCCAGGTCGTCGATGGCCGACGTGCCCCCGGACTGTTCGACGATGTCCGACACCCCGCGGGCGGCCAGCACTGCCTCCAGCGAGCGTGAGAGGCGAAGCACCGTGCCGCGCAGTGCTTCGGCGCGATGCGAGCCCCCGGCTGCCAGACCCACCGAGAGCCCCAGCACGCGCCGCGCGGCATTCGCAGCGGGGGCGTCGCCCCGCAAGCTGTGGGTCTCGGTGTCGTGGGTGCTGTCGGCGCGCGAGCTCGCTCCGCCGGGCGAGGGGTCGAGGAACCCGGCATACGCGCCCAGCACCGCGCTGACGTCCTCGTTGGTGCTGGCTTCACCCAGGGTGACGATCGAGTGGCGGTCGGACAGGTGCGCGGCCACCAAGAGCACGATGTCGCTGGGCTCGGCCACCCCCTCGCGCGCTGCGGCGTCGCAGGCTCGGGCCAGGGTCGCGCACACGATGCGATGCACCGAGGCGTCGGGGCCTGCCGCCAGGCGACGGAGCAGCACCGCCAGCGCGCGGCGCACCCGGCCTCGGAAGCGCAGCGCCACCTCGTCCGCCTCGGAATGCGCGGTCTCGGCATCGATCAGGTGGAGCAGTGCACGCAGCCGGCGCTGATTGCCCAGCGATCCGAGGCGAGACCAGGCGGCGTCGCCCTCGCGCTCTTCGGCGTCCAAGAGCCAGGTGCCCAGCTGGTCGAACAGTCGATCCATCCCCGGCAAGCTGGCGTCGGTGTCGCCGGGGCGACGACCCAAGAGCAGCAGCTCGGGCAGCCGGCTCGACTCGAGGGCGACCCCGTCGAGATCGGTCAACAGCGAGAGCGACTCGGGTAGCGACTCGACCTGGTGCGCGTCGAGCGTCAAGAGCCGGTCGAGCGCCCGCCGGGCCATGCCCTCGGCGTCGAGGGCATGGTCGTAGGCCGCACGCGCGCCGCCGGTCTCGAAGGCGACCATGGCGCGCCGCAGCGATTCCGACAGCCCTTCGTCCCCGCGCTCGCGGTCCAGGCTGGCGAGCGTTCGGGCCGTGATGCCGCGCAACGCCGGCGGATCGCTGTCCAGCTTCGAGGCCAGCACCGAGCGCAGCATCTCGGCCGAACGGCTGCCGAACCTCGACGGGCCGAGCTCGGCGAAGAGCTGGGCGACGGCCTCGGCCACGTCGGGCCGGCGTGACGCAGAGAGCAGGTCGAGCAGCTGCTCGGCGGCGTCGGGCTCGGTCTCGATCACCGGACCGAGCCCCCAGATCATGGTGGCTGCGATCCCCGGGTCCTTCTTCAAGACCTCGCTCTTGAGCAAGCGCTGGCAAGCCTTGAAGCCCGCGGTGGCGTCGGCCGCCATGGTGGCCACCAGCGACACCGCGGCGCGGCGCCACTCGGTGGGCGACAGGCCGGGCTCGAGCCCGAGGTCGATCTGCTCGCGCAGCTGCGGGTCGACGCTGGCCAGTAGCCCACGCGAGACCGCCGCGTGGCGCCAGACCAGCGGCTCGCGATCGGCCAGCAAGCGGCGGCGCACCGGGCGTACGAGCTCACCGGCCAGCAGCTCTCGCGGCAGCGCGTCCCCGTGCTGCGACCGCATCACGGCCTCGCGTGCGGCCCGCTCGAGGATGCGCGCGGCCATGCGGCGCGCGGGCAGGGCTCCGAACGACGGCCGCACCATCCAGCGCTCGGCCAGCTCGCGACGCGTCGCCAGGGTCAGGGCCAGGGCGTCGCCGTCCACGCCAGAGCCGATCGGCACGTCGATCACCAGCCCCACGCGGGCGCGCATCGTGGCAGGCTCGAGAGCCTTGCCCGAGCCCAGCGCCATGCGCGTGGCCACCGCCGCGAAGGTGCCGGCCGCTCCCTCGTACAGGCGCGTGAGCACGCGGCGCCCGATCTCGCGGCGCTCGGGCCCCACGGGCAGGGCCATCATGATCTCGTAGAGCGCCACGGTGGCGGGGCCGGGGGCGATGAAGTCCAGATCGTCGGCCAGGTTGGCTTCGAGGGCGACCCGACACGCCCGCGCCAGCGCCTCGGGATCGGCGCCGTCGAGCGGTGGGGGGCCGGTGACCCGCATGTGCTGGCCGAGGGCCGCCAGCGCCTGGCGGAAGCTGGCCGCCCGATCTTGGGGATCGGTCAGCCTGCCCACGGCCAGCAGGGCAGAAGCCGGGTGAATGCGGCCACGCATGGCGTTCGCGGCAGGATATCCCACGGACCGCAGCCGGGAAAAAGCCGGGGAGAGAACCAGAGTTCACGCCGTCGATCGGGTCCCGCCGTCCACGCTGTGGGCACCCCACTGCGGAAAACGGCCCAGAACCGCTTGGCCCGGTCCTTGAAAGAGGGGGCGGCGAGCCGGGAGCACGAACATCATGAACAAGTGGATTTCGAAAGCAGGGGTTTTGGTGGCGGTGGCGGCGTTTTCGCAGGGCTGTGTGCTCAAACCCGAAGACGATGCCTCGCGGTTCCAAGAGGTGATTCCGCAGGCGGACCACGTGAAGGTCGCCGGGCCCGAGGACGCCCAGAAGGGCGGCAGCGCCTCTCAGAGCATTCAGGCCGACGAGCCCTGGGCCAACGGGCCGTGGGCGAAGTACTACGGGTTCACTCGCCACGTGCGGAAGAACGTGAACCAGGTCGCGGGGATCGTGCTGGGCAGCGTGTGGATCATCGTTCACACCAAGCCGACCAGCGTCGACGAGAAGGAGGCGACCTGGGGCCCGTGGACCGACTCGCTCGAGCCGGTGACCTATCAGTTCCGCGTCACCGAGGTCGGCGAGCACGAGTACGAGTACCGGCTGGAAGGTCGCCCCAAGAACACCCAGGGCGAGTTCAAGACCGTGCTCTTGGGCAAGGGCTGGGGCAAGGGTCACGCAAGCCACGGTGACGGCTACTTCACGATCGATCTGGATGTGGCCCACGAGCTCGATCCGTTCACCAACGACGGTGAGAGCGGCAAGGTGAAGATCACCCACGACCTGCCGCCGAACATCACGTCGGATCTGTTCTCGCAGCCGCGCACCATCACCGCCGAGGTCACCCCCAGCGCGAGCGACGCCTGGTTCACCGTGACCAGCAAGAGCGAGGCCGACGGAACGGGCACGCTCAAGGTCGACGCCTACGCCGACGCGGACGACAGCCAGACCACGAAGAACGAGGACATCGTGATCCTGAGCCAGTGGAACGCGAGCGGTGCGGGGCGCGCGGACATCACGCTCACCGGCGGTGACCTGCCGGCTTCGATCGAGAAGGTGAGCGCGGTCGAGTGCTGGGGCTCGGACTTCTTCCGCGTGTACTACGAGGATTCGGTCGGTTACGAGGAGAAGGAGGGCGAGGCCAGCGCCTGCGCCTACGCCTCGGCGCCCGCGCCCTGAGCGACGACGACTCCTCGGCGCCCGCGCCCTGAGCGACGACGACTCCTCGGCGCCCGCGCCCTGAGCGACGACGACGCCTCGGCGCCCGCGCCCTGAGCGACGACGACGCCTCGGCGCCCGCGCCCTGAGCGACGACGACTCCTCGGCGCCCGCGCCCTGAGCTCGCGAATCCCCCTCGCCCCACGCGGGAGAGGGGGATTCGGCGTTCCATTCCGGGCCGTGTTCCTCACCTGGTGTCCACGTGGCGGACAGGAAGCGCGGAACACGGGGCGTGTTCCTCACCTGGTGTCCACGTGGCGGACAGGAAGCGCGGAACAGGGCCGTGTTCCTCACCTGGTGTCCGCGTGGCGGACAGGAAGCGCGGAACACGGGGCGTCTTCCTCACCTGGTGTCCGCGTGGCGGACAGGAAGCGCGGAACACGGGGCGTGTTCCTCACCTGGTGTCCGCGTGGCGGACAGGAAGCGCGGAACACGGGGGTCGCGTGAACGGACGCAGGTGCGCCGCAACGTCGCACGCAACTGGCGCCGCGAGTGGCCGATGAGGAGGCATGTTCATTCACCTCGTCGCTCGTGCACTTCGCGGATTCAAACCCATGGCGGACCCGGAATCAGCCTGGTGGCTGATGTGGCGACTGCGGCTCGACTTCCCGCTCGCGCTGGCGGCCTGCCTGATGCCGGACCACCTGCACCTGATCATCGCCACGCTGGATCCGACTCGGGTCCGAACGCGGATGACGCGCGTTCTTGGGCAGCTGACCGTCCGGCTCGGGCTCACGCACCTGTTCGAGCCGGTGCCGAAGCCGGAGGTGATCGCCAACGGTCGACACCTCGAACGGCTGCTCCGCTACGTCTGGTTGAACCCGTGTCGCGCCAAGCTCGTGGGCGATCCGCTCGCGTGGCCGTGGTCGACCTATCGCGGGGTGCTGGGCGCCGAGGTCGACCCGTGGGTGAACGCCGAGGCGGTGGCCGCGGCGATCGGCCGGCCGCGGCGAGGTTTCGCCAGCTCGCTGCACGCTTACGTGACCAGCGACCCTTCGGTGGGCGTCACCGGCTCGCCTCTGCCCGCGCTGGCCGAAGCGCGCGCGGTCCCGGCGGTGCCCCTCGAGACCGTGCGTTTGGCGGCGCTTGCGGCGACCCCGTGGTCCAGACCCTGGCTCCGCCGCCGCCTGGTCGTCCAGCTCGGGGCGCACCAAGGTTGGCGCGACGTGGCCGCCCTCGCGCAAGCGTCCGGTCTCTGCCCGCGGTCGGTGCGTCGCGCCCTGGGGCGCGAGCCCGACCCCGCTGGCCGCCTCTGCCTGAGCGACGCGCGGCTCGAGCTCGCTCCGGGCGTGGTTCGTCCGCTCGTGCTCTGCCCGCGCCGCTGGGTTCCCCCGCTGGGCGCTGAGGAAGATGCCGTGCCCGTCGTCGAATTGGTCTAGCCTCGGCGGCATGCAGAAGATCGGTCTCGTGGGGCTGGCGGTGATGGGCGAGAACCTGGCGCTCAACATCGAAGAGAAGGGCTTCCCGATTGCGGTCTTCAACCGCAGCACCGAGAAGGTCGACGCCTTCGTCGCGAAGCACCCGGGAAAGCAGATCGTGGGCTGCAAGTCGCCGGCAGAGCTGTGCGCCGCCCTCGAGCGGCCTCGCAAGATCATCATGATGGTCAAGGCCGGCAAACCGGTGGACGACACCATCGCCAGCCTGATGCCGCACCTCGAGCCCGACGACCTGTTGATCGACGGCGGCAACGAGTTCTTCGCCAACACCGAGCGCCGCAGCCGGGAACTGGCCGTGCGTTTCGTGGGCATGGGGGTGTCGGGTGGAGAAGAGGGCGCTCGCCGCGGGCCGTCGCTGATGCCGGGCGGGCCGAAGAGCGCCTACGACGAGCTGGCGCCGATCCTGACCCGGATCGCCGCGCAAGTGGACGATGGCCCGTGCGTGGACTGGATGGGACCGGGCGGCGCCGGGCACTACGTGAAGATGGTGCACAACGGCATCGAGTACGGCGACATGCAGCTGATCGCCGAGGCCTACGACGTGCTGAGGACGCTGGGCGGCTTCGGCAATGATCAGTTGGCCGACCTGTTCGCCGAGTGGAACCGCGGCGAGCTCGAGTCGTTCTTGATCGAGATCACCAGCACCATCTTCCGGAAGAAAGACGAGCTGGGCACCGGGCACCTGATCGACAAGATCGTCGACGCCACCGGCATGAAGGGGACCGGAAAGTGGACGGTGCAGCAGGCCGCCGAGCTCGCAGCCCCCATCCCGACCATCGCCAGCTCGGTCGAGGCCCGCATGCTCTCGGCCATGAAGGCGGACCGCGTGGCCGCCTCGAAGCAGATCGAGGGGCGGACCTTGCCGGTTGGCGCGGTCGACCCGAAGCAGCTCGCCGAAGACGTGCGCCACGCGCTCTACGCGGCGAAGGTGCAGAGCTACGCCCAGGGGATGAATCTGCTTCGAGCGGCCTCGAACGAATACGGGTGGAGCCTGCGGCTCGGCGCCATCGCCCGCATCTGGAAGGGTGGGTGCATCATCCGGGCGCGGTTCCTCGACCGCATCAAGCAGGCTTACGACCGCAACGCCGATCTGCCGAGCCTGTTGGTCGACGCCGAGTTCGGCAAAGAGCTGGCCGAGCGCCAGCTGGCGTGGCGCCGGGTCGTGGCCCTGGCGGTCCAGTCGGGCGTGCCGGTACCGACCTTTTCGGGCTCGCTGGCCTATTTCGACGGCTATCGCCGCGAGCGCCTGCCGGCGAATCTGTTGCAAGCCCAGCGCGACTTCTTCGGCGCCCACACCTATCAGCGCACCGACCGAGAGGGCGTGTTCCACACCGAGTGGGGGTGAGGTCGACGCCGCCCGGGGCTAGGCGAACGCGCCCCCCCGTATTACGAACTTTGCCTGACATGGACCTCGAGCGCGCACGCGAGCACTGCTTCCTTTCCGGCGTGGGTGACGTGGGCGAGCAACTGTGCGCCGCGAACATGCCGTTCGGTATCGCCAAGATCCAGCACGTGCAGCGCCAGCTGGGCTTGCCGATGGACGCCAGCTTCATCGGTGCCCCCGACGCCACCGTGACCCGCAACGCCGCCCGCTGGGGGCAGGGCTTCGGCTACGGCGGGCGCATCCAGTGGACGGGCGACTTCTGCGTGCTCGACATCAAGAGCAATCACTGCGGCATGATCGCCGTGGCTCTGCACGATCCGCCGCCGCCCGCCGAGCTCGAAGCGCGCGCGCGGCTGCTGGTGAAGAACCCGCTGGTGGTGGACGACGTCGAGATCGAGTTCGACCTCACCGAGAGCAACCACTTCCTGGACATCTGCCAGATCCGCGAGCGCTACGGCAGCGACGCGCCGAAGGCCGACACCATCGCCATCATCCATTCGTCGGGGCACGAGCACCGGGAGCGCTCGCCGAAGGGGCCGGGCATCTACTGGGACGCGAGCGAAGAGCTGCGGCGCATGATGGAGACCCGGGAGACCCCCTGGGGCCCGCTGCACGTGCTGACGGGGGACAAGGCGCGGGAGTTCTACGCGGCCTATCGCTGGTGCGAGGACTTCAGTCTGCGCCGCCGCGAGGCCCTGGCGCGGGTGCTCTTGGGCCCGCTCGACGTGATCGTCAACCGCACGCACCAGGGCCAGCTGGCGATGAACGACGCCATCTTGGGCTGCTACAGCTTCGACGACCGAGACCTGGCCGGGGGGCAGCTCTTCCCGCTCACGCTCTCGCCCACGCTGCCGGCCTACCTGGTGCAGCCGCTCCCGAACTTGGACGCGGCGGCCCTCGATCAGACCGGCTTCCGTCCGCGGGCCGAGCGGCTGGGCCTGGTCGATCGCCTTTCGAAGGCCAACCTGCTTCCGCATGGCGGCGGCTACAGCTTCGCGCAGTACCAGCAGGTGAAGGGCGTGGTCGCCGAGGCGGATCACCAACGCAGCTTCGAGCTCGAGAAGCCGGGGGGCGCGATCGATCGCGTGAGCGACGTGCGTGCCGCCGCCTATGGCTACCGCGGGGACGAAGTGCGACAGCGCATGCTCGACCTTCGCCTGGGTCAGCCGGTGGCCAAGGCCGAGATCACGTACATCTTGCGCGTCTGAGCCGGTAGGAAGTCGCTCAGGGTGTGGGTCGACCCGAAGCACGTCGATCGCTACCTGGTCGATGCGCCGTACCCGGGCTGACCGGGGGCGGCGGCGCAACGCCAGACCGCCCCGAGAACAACGGACTCACGCGCCGGACGTGCACGCGCTGGCGCTGCAGGTGCCGCCTTCACACACCGTGCCGCACGCGCCGCAGTTCTGAGGGTCGGTCTTCAGATCGACGCACTTGACCACGCTCGATCCGCCGTCGCCGGCGTCCGTGCCGGCATCGCCGGACGTGCCGCCGCAGGCCGAGAGCCCGGTGCCGCAGGTGCAGACGCCCGCGTTGCAGCTGCCGCCGGGGCCGCACTTGTTGTTGCAGGCACCGCAATTGGCGTTGCTCTTCTGCACGTTCACGCAGACCGCGGGCGAGCCGCACTCGATGTCGCCGCTCGGGCACGCGCACTTGCCTGCGGTGCACTCGCGCCCGCCGGTGCAGGTCACGCCGCACGTGCCGCAATTGGCTTCATTGGTCTGAAGGTCGACGCAGGCGCCGTTGCAGTCGGTGGCGCCCGTCGGGCAGCTGGCAGCGCAGGCGCTGCCAGTGCACACCTGGGCGGTGGTGCAGGCCGTCGCGCACGCGCCGCAGTTCGCGGGGTTGGTGGTCAGATCGACACAGACGCCGTTGCACAGCGTGAGGCCGCCGGGGCACGCGCAGGTTCCGGCCTTGCACTCTTGCCCGCCCGTGCAGGCGTTTCCGCAGCTGCCGCAGTTGGCGGGGTCGACCGTCAGCTTCACGCAGGTGCCGCCGCACTGAACCTGTTGCGTGGGGCAGCCCTGGCTGGTGCAGGCGCCATTCACGCAGGCCTGCCCAGCGCCGCACGCGGTGCCACATGCGCCGCAGTTCTGGAAGCTGATCTGCGTGTCCACGCACTGGTTGCCGCAGGCGGTGGTGCCGGCCGGGCACCCGCACTTGCCGGCGATGCAGGTCAAACCGTTGCCGCACTGGGTGCCGCAGGTGCCGCAGTTCTTCGAATCGCTCGAAGTGTCGACGCAGCTCTGCCCGCACATCGTGAGGTTGGTCGCGCAGCCTGCCGTGCACGTTCCGGCGCTGCACACCTGATTGGCGCCGCAGACGGTGCCGCAGGCGCCGCAGTTCTTCGCGTCGCTGGCGGTGCTGACGCAGGTGCCGCTGCAGTCCGTCTGCCCAGCGGCGCACACACACGCGCTGTTGCTGCAGATCTTTCCCCCGCCGCAAGCGGTGCCGCAGGCGCCGCAGTTGGCCGAGTCACTACCCAGATCGACGCAGCTGGTGCCGCACTTGGTCAGCTGCCCGCTGCACACCGTGGAACAAACCCCGAGATCGCACACCTGACCCGAGGCGCAGGCGGTGCCGCAGGCACCGCAGTTCGTGGCGCTGGTCTGCAGGTTCACGCAGGTCGAGCCGCAGAGCACCTCGGCACCGCTGCAAGTGGGCACGCCGCCGTCGCCCGCGGCCCCGTCGCCCGCGTCACCCGCATCGCTGCCGCCGGTGCCCCCGCCGCCCGATCCCGCGGTGCCGCCGCCCGATCCCGCGGTGCCGCCGCCCGATCCCGCGGTGCCGCCGCCCGATCCCGCGGTGCCGCCGCTGCCGCCGCTGCCGCCGGTCGAGCCGCCGGCGCCGTCCGGCCCCGCGTCCTTCTTACCGCCGCTGCCGCCTCCCTCTTCGTCCGAGCTGCATTGAGTTTGTGCCAGCGCCAGGGCGCCCAGCGTGAGCAGCAGGGTGATGGTGCGTGCCGACTTCATGGGCAGGGTTCTCCAACCGCCGAGGGTAGCGTCCGGGCGTCTCGAATTGCAACGCTCGAGACGCCGCAAGTTGCAGAGGTGTCGGAGTCGCGACTACCCTTCCGCACCGCGATGAAGCAGTGGCTCGGGTTCAGCGCGATTCTTCTGTGGGTGGGCTGCAGCTCGTCGAGCACGAACCCCGGTTCGGGTGGGTCAGCCGGCGGCGGCAGCGGGGGTGCGGCGTCCGGGGGCGCAGCGTCTGGGGGCGCAGCGGGCGGTGGCGGGTCGGCCGGCGCGGGCGTCGGCGCGTGAGCGAACACCTGCTTCAACAAGCACGCCGATCAGCTCGAGAAGTTCGGCGCGGCCGTGCAGGGCTGCAACACACAGTGCTGTTCCAAGTGCGACTGCGCCAGCGGCACCACGCCGCTGCCCGGGTGTCTGACCTGCATCAAGGGCAACAGCTGCATGCCGACCGACTGCGCGGCGCTGGGCTGCAAAGAGATCGTCGAGTGCCTGGCGGGTTGCGGCGCGATCTGATTCTCAGTCTTTGGCCAAGAACGGGTACCGCCAGCTGGTGGGCGGCGCAAAGGTCTCTTTGATCGTGCGGGGTGACACCCAGCGGATCAGATTCCACAAGGAGCCCGCCTTGTCGTTGGTGCCCGACGCCCGGGCGCCGCCGAACGGTTGCTGCCCCACCACGGCGCCGGTGGGCTTGTCGTTGATGTAGAAGTTCCCCGCCGCGTGCCGCAGCCGCAAGCTGGCGCGTTCGATGAAGGCGCGATCCTGCGAGAAGACCGCGCCGGTCAGCGCATAGGGTGAGGTCTCGTCGCACAAGGTCAGGGCGTCGTCGACGCGAGCGGCGTCGTACACGTACCAGGTGAGCACCGGGCCGAAGATCTCTTCGCACATCGTCTTCGACTTCGGTTTTTCGGTCTCGATCAGGGTGGGCTGAACGAACCAGCCGACCCGGTCGTCGTAGGTGCCGCCGGCCAGGATCTTCGCGCCGTCGGCCCGTGCGTGCTCGATGTATCCGGTGTGGTCGCGGTAGGCGTTCTTGTCGATCACAGCGCCCATGAAGTTCGAGAAATCGCGGACGTCGCCCACGGTCAGCTCGCCGATCATGGCCACCACGCGCTCGCGCACGTCGTCGGCGATGGTGCTGGGCAGGTACACCCGCGAGGCGGCGCTGCACTTCTGGCCCTGGAATTCGAACGCGCCGCGCACGATGGCCACCGCCAGCGCCTGGCGGTCGGCGCTTTCGTGGGCAAAGATGAAGTCCTTGCCGCCGGTCTCGCCGACCAGGCGGGGATAGGTGCGATAACCATCGAGGCGCTCGGCGACGCGCCGCCACATGCCCTGGAACACGCCGGTCGACCCGGTGAAGTGCACGCCGGCCAGGTGGCGGCTGTCGATCACCCGATCGCCCACCGCGGCGCCGGAGCCGTAGACCAGGTTGATCACCCCGGGCGGAAGCCCCGCCTCGGTGAGCAGCTGCATGATGAAATGCGCCGAATACGCTGCGGTCGAGGCTGGCTTCCACACCGCGGTGTTGCCCAAGATGGCCGGGGCGGTGGGCAGGTTCCCCGCGATGGAAGTGAAGTTGAAGGGCGAGACCGCGAACACGAAGCCCTCGAGCGGGCGCGCGTCGACCTGGTTCCACATGCCGGGCCCCGAGAGCGGCTGCTCGGCCAAGATGCGCTCGGCGAAGAGCACGTTGAAGCGGAAGAAGTCGATCAGCTCGCACGCGGCGTCGATCTCGGCCTGGTGCGCGGTCTTGCTCTGGCCCAGCATGGTCGCGGCGTTGAGCACGGGCCGGTACTTGGTGGCGAGCAGATCGGCGGCCTTGAGGAACACGGCCGCGCGGGTGCTCTGCGGCAGCCCGGCCCAGCCCGGCTGGGCCTTCACCGCGGCGTCGATGGCAGCGTCGATCTCGAGGGGCCCCGCCAGGTGGAAGTGCCCGAGCACGTGGGCGTGGGCGTGAGGCATGGTCGCGGTGCCGAGCTTGCCGGTCGTGACCGCCTTGCCGCCGATCACCAGCGGCATCTCGATCTCGGTGGCGCTCAGTCGCTCGAGCTCGGCCTTCAGCGTCGTGCGCTCGGGCGTGCCCGGCGCGTAGCCCAGCACGGGCTCGTTGACGGGCGCTGGAACATGGGCCTCGGCGTTCAGCATGCGCGGCAGGGTAAATCAGCGTCGCGGGACGAGCGACAGCGATTTCACCGACTCACGGACTGACGTCGAAGCACGCCCGCATATCCCAGGCTGCCGGTGCGGGGGGAGGCGGTGGGGGCGGCGGGGGCGGCTCGCCCGGTGGCGGCGGCGGAGGCGGCGGCGGGCAGGTTTGCTTGGCGGCGTACAGCGCGATCGTGCCGCTCGTGCCGATCGTGCCGCTCGTGCCGATCGTGCCGATCGTGCCGGCCAGCGCGAGCTTGGACTTCGGGTCGGCCCACCAACGTCGGTCGGCCCACCAACGTCGGGTCGGCGCACCAACGTCGGGTCGGCGCACCCGTCGACCGGTGGGTGCGCGGCGTCGCCCGGGAAGCGGAGGGGGCCGCCGCGCGGGACACGGCCGTGTTCCTCACCTGGTGTCCGCGTGGCGGACAGAAAGCGCGGGACACGGCCCGTGTTCCTCACCTGGTGTCCATGGGGCGGACAGAAAGCGCGGAACACGGCGCGTGTTCCACGCCTGGTGTCCGCGTGGCGGACAGAAAGCGCGGGACACGGCCGTGTTCCACGCCTGGTGTCCACGTGGCGGACAGAAAGCGCGGAACACGGGGCGTGTGCCAACAGGGGGCGTTCGCTCAGAACGCCGTGAACCCGCCGTCGACGCACAGCGTCTGACCGGTCACGAATGATGCGGCGTCGCTGGCCAGGAACAGCGCCGCTGCCGCGATCTCTTCCGGCTGGCCCACGCGCCCCAGGGCCGTGTGACGGTTGGCGTGCTCGACCATCTCGGGGCTGGCCAAGATGGCCGCCGCCAGGCGGGTGTCGACCAGGCCCGGCGCGATGGCGTTCACGCGCACGCCGCTCTGGCCGAGCTCGAACGCGAGGGTCTGCGTCATGCTGTTCAGGGCCGCTTTGGTCATGCCGTACACGCCCTGAAGCGGCGCGGCGCGCAGGCCCGCCACGCTGGTGATGGTCACGATCGAGCCGGTGCCCTTGCGCTCGATCACGTGCTGCGCGAACACGCGGCTGGTCTCGAAGGCGCCCCGCAGGTTCACCTCGAAGGTCTTCTCGTACGCCCCCGGATCGATGTTCACCATCGGCCCGAAATAGGGGTTGGTCCCGGCGCAGTTCACCAGCACGTCGACCCGACCGAAGCGCTCGATGGCGGCCTTCACCAGCGCGTGACACTGATCGGTGTTGCCCACGTGCGCCGCCACCGCGTGCGCCTCGGTGCCGCGCTCGCGGAGCCTCGCCGCCACGGCCTCGACGCTGTCTTGCTTGCGCGACGCCACCACCAGCTTCGCGCCGGCCTCGGCGAAGGCGAGGGCGATGGCTTCTCCGATGCCGCGGCTCGCGCCGCTGACGATGGCGACCTTGTCCCGAAGGTGGATGAGCGACATGGCCAGGGCGTGTACGGCTCGCGGCGCGGGGCGGCAAGGCCGGCGTGATAAGATGGCGCGATGAGGTCTCACGCCTTTGCTCTCGCCTGCCTACTCGTGGCCTGCGGCTCCAGTGACGACGACGGCGGCAACGCCGGAACCGGCGGCAGCGCGGGCACGGGCGGCGCCGCGAGCTCCGGCGGCAGCGCGGGCAGCGGCGGCAGCGCGGGCACGGGCGGTACGGCGGGCACGGGCGGCACGGCGGGCACGGGCGGTACGGCGGGCACGGGCGGTACGGCGGGCACGGGCGGCACGGCGGGCACCGGCGGCAACCCGAACTGCACGCCGTCGGCGCTCTACGGGAAGAGCGGCGAGCTCTGGACCGCGACCGGCCGGCTTCGCGAATACGCCTGGGCGGGCTACCGCACCGGCAACGTGGCGCTGCCGAACGTCACCGGCCCGACCAAGAGCGTGACTGACTTCGGCGCCAAGCCGGACGACAGCGGGGACGACACCCAGGCGTTCCTCGATGCCATCGCCGGCACTGCCAGCGGCGTGCTGAGCATCCCGGCGGGCAAGTTCATCATCACGCAGCGGCTCGAGATCAAGAAGCCCAACTTCGTGCTGCGAGGGGCAGGCGAGGGCAAGACCGTGCTCCACTTCCCCAAGGCGCTGGGCGACATCTACGGGCTCACCTTCAACTCGGCAGGGCAGTCCAACTGGTCGTTCAGCGGCGCCTTCATCCAGGTGGGCGGCGGTGACAGCGGCGCGAAGCTGGCCGACGTGACCGCGGCGGCCAAGCTCGGCGACACCACCCTGAAGGTCTCGGCGACCACCGGCATCACCGCCGGCATGTGGGTGCGGCTCTTGATGACCGACGCCGCGGGGTCGCTGTTCAAGGCGCTGCACGCCGGTCATTTCCCGGGGAACGTGGCTGAAGACGGCGGAAAACAGGTGTTCCGCTTCTACTCGAAGGTCAAGAGCACGGGCGCTGGCAGCGTCGTGCTCGAGCGCCCGCTGCCGCTCGACGTGAGCACCGCGTGGGCGCCCGAGCTCCGCGCGGTCAAGCCCAGCGTCAGCGAGGTCGGCATCGAGCAGATGACCCTCGACTTTCCTGGCACGACCTACCCGGGGCACTTCAAGGAGCACGGCTACAACGCGCTTCAGCTCACCGGCGTGGTCGACAGCTGGGTGAAGAACGTGACCATCTTGAACGCGGACTATGGCGTGAACGTGGGCGGCAGTCACTTCATGACCGTGACCGACGTGACCCTCGACACGACCTTCAATCGCGGCGCGCTGGTGGGGCACCACGGCTTTACCGTCGGCAGCAGCGGCGAGGTGCTCTTTACCCGCTTCGACGTGAAGAAGACCTTCGTCCACGATCTGAGCGTGGATGGGTACACCCGCGGCACGGTCTGGTCGAACGGCAAGGGCGTCGACCTGTGCATGGATCACCACGGGCGCGCCCCCTACGGCACGCTCTGGACGAACCTGGACATGGGCGCGGGCACCCGGCCGTTCAAGAGCGGGGGCTCGTCGAACCGCATGCCGCACTCGGCGGCGTACTCGACCTATTGGAACATCAGGGCCGCGAAGGCCATGGCGCTGCCCGCGAATGACTACGGTCCGCTGCTGAATTTCGTGGCGTACCAGACCAGCGCCACCAGCGTGACGTCGCCCTACGACTGGAAGCTGGAGACCATCGCCAGCGCCGCGCTCTGCCAACCGAACTTGCACGAAGCGATGTTGGCGGATCTGCGCTAGGACCCTCTCGCGATGTCCCTTGGCCCTCACGACGGCGTGCTCTTGGTCGCCCATGGCACCGTCACCGATCTGGACGATCTGCCCGAGTTCCTGGCAAAGATCCGCCGCGGCAGGCCCGCCCCGCCGGAGCTGGTCAGCGAGATCCGCCATCGCTACCAGGCCATCGGCGGCTCGCCGCTGCTCGACATCACCCGCGCCCAGGCCTCGGCCCTGTCCAAGCGATTGGATGCGCCGGTGCTGGTGGGCATGCGGCTCTGGCGCCCGACGGTGGAAGACGTGCTCCGGGGCATCGCGGGGCTTCGGCTGCGGCGGCTGTGCGTGCTGCCCCTGGCGCCGTTCTCGGTGCAGATCTACCTGCAGGCCGCCCAGGCGTCGCTCGAGGCGGTGCGCGGGGAGCTGGGGCCGAGTGCGCCCGAGCTGGTGCCGACCGAGCCGTGGGGTACCGAGCCGGCGCTGGTCGAGGGGCTCGCGGCGTCGATTCGCGCGCACCTGGGCGAAGCCGCCGTGCGCACCCGGGTGGTGCTCACCGCGCACAGCCTGCCCACCCAGGCGATTCGTTCCGGCGACCGCTACGAAGCCGAGTTCCGCGCCTGCGCCGCGGCCGTGAGCCAGCGGCTCGGGGTCGAGTCGGTGGTGGCCTTCCAGAGCCAGGGGGCCGACGGCGGCGACTGGCTGGGGCCGGATCTGAAGCGCGTGCTCGAGGCCGAGCAGCGCGCGGGGACCGAGCGGGTGGTGCTGGCGCCCATCGGGTTTCCGGCCGAGCACGTCGAGACGCTCTACGATCTGGACATCGAGGCGGCGGGCTGGGCAAAAGCGCTGGGGCTCGAGCTCACGCGGGTGCGGGCGCTGAACGACGATCCGAGCCTGGTTGCCGCGCTCGAAGCGGTGGCGCGAAGGGCGATGGGGTAGCGGGGATGCCGGCTCGGGATCACCCACCGGGCGGCTTGGTCTCCCCGTGCTCGTCACGCCCCCAGCACGCGACCGTGCCGTCCGCGCGCAGGGCGCAGGCGTGACCAACACCCATGTCCATCTGGACGAACCGCCCCGGCGGCGGGTGGCTGAAGTCGTCGTCGGTGCCCGCGCAGCTGAGGGTTCCGTCGAGCTCGATGACGCAGGTGTGCTTCCATCCGGCGTGGACGGAGTGGGCTTGACGGTTGTGGATGCTGCGGAAGGACTCTTTTGCTCCCCAGCAGGCGACCCTGTTGTCGGCGTTGCGTGCGCAGGACATCAGCGCGCCGCTCGAGATCTGCACGAACCTCCCCGGCGGCGGGCTCGCCTGACCGTAAGCATTGCGCTCGCCCCAGCATGCCAGGGTCCCGTCTGCCCGGATGGCGCAGACATGCGACGGCCCAACGGATACGTCCTGGAACAGGCCGCTGGGCGAGTGGGTCATGCTGCCTTCTGGATTGCCCCAGCAGATCAGCGTTCGGTCGAGCCGGATGGCACAGGCGCGCGTCCACCGAGTCGAGACCGCGAGGTACCGGCCCGGCGGAAAGGCGCCGACGTCATTCATCTCGGCGGTGGGCCAGCAGCTCAGGGTGCCGTCGCGCTCGAGCCCGCACCACCTCGCCTCGAAGTCGACGAGCGCGAATGCCCGCGGGGGAGGCTGGTGGCTGGTCGGTTGCAGGCCCCAGCACGAGAGGCGGCCTGCCGCGTCGAGGAGGCAGCTAGTGCCGCGTCCCAGAAGTTACGATCGGTGAACGCCGGAACACGGAAATAACCGCTGCGTTCCGTCCGTTCTCCGCGTGGCCCCGGTTGGACGGTGGACCACGCGGAGGTGGACGGATGCGAGGAAAGGTAACG
>JAKLKA010000082.1 GCA_023150915.1 Polyangiaceae bacterium | reverse complement strand
CGACGGAAGGGGCGCGCCGGATTGCCGTCCGTGGTCTGTGGCAGCGGCAGCGTCATGGGCTCGCCGGCTCGCGAGGCGGCGCGACGCTTCGGGGTCGGAGCGGGGGTGAGCAGCACACGCCACGCACGCGGGCGGCGACCGAGTGTTGGTCACGGGCACGCCCGGGCAGGACCGGCGCGACGGGCCAGGCGCCACGCCTCAACTGATCGAAGAAGCGTCCCTTTTCGCAACCGTCCGGCCAGACTTCCGGGCGGGGATGCCCGGAGCTCAGGCCCCGGCGCCAGCCAGCGCCCCGGCCACGAACCTTCCGTCGTGAGACAGGCTCACGTCGAGCCCCGTCGGGACGCCGGCGTCGCACAGGCGCGGCGGCTCGAAGCCGTCGAAGCTGGCGGGCGATGGGCGACGCTCGATGCTGAGCCGGGCGCCAGGCACGCCGAGCACCTGCGAGGCCATGCGGCACAAGAGCTCGCGGCCCGCTGCACTGGCGCGCGCGTGGGGCGGAAGCGCCGCCACCTCGAAGCGCGGCGCGGCGGGCCCGAGCACCGAGAGCGCGTGGACCCACCCTTCGGCGTGCTCCACGCTCAGCCCGAGCTCGTGCCCCTGGTAGCGCGACGACCCCAGATCAGGCGCGACCTCGATACTTCGATGCGCCAGGCCGGGCTCTTCGCCGAGCTTCACCAAGAGCTTGTAGGCCGCCTCTTTGGCGGCGAACAGCGCCCAGAATGCGCGCTCGGGATCCGGGGCGGCCGCCAGGGCTCGTCGCTCGGCTACGGTGCAGACGCGCTCGACGTACCCCGGGCGAGCAAACGACGCGCGGTTATCGGGGTCACCGAGGTCCACCACGTCGTTGCCGACCAGCGCCACGTGCGCCCGCACGTCGCTCATGCCTTGGCTGCCAAGATCAACTTCACGGCGTCGCCGATGGTCTTCACCTTGTCGGCGTCTTCGTCCTTCACCTCGATCTCGAAGGCATCTTCGATCTCGAGCACCACGTCGACCAGCCGCGCGGAGTTGACCTTCAGGTCTTTGAGGATGGAAGTCTCCATTTGGGCGCTGGCCAGCACCTCGGGCGCCTTGGCGAATGGCTTGATGATGGACACGACTTTTTCGAACACTTGCTGCTCAGTCATTTCTCGGTTCCTCACTCGGAGTATTTCTGGAAGATCACGCAACCGTTGACGTCGCCGAAGCCGAAGCTGGCCTTGGCGACGACACGAAGCTCTGGAAGGTCTCGGGTCTGGTGCAGCACGCGCTCGGCAAAGCGCCCGAGGTCGGGGTGCAGGTCCTCGCAGTTCAGCGAGCCGTGGGCAAAGCCCCGCCCCAGCTGAAGCACACTGGCCACGCACTCGATGCCGCCAGCAGCCCCCAGGGCATGCCCGATCAGCGACTTGGTCGACTGGATCAGCGGCAGCTTCTCGGGCGAGACCTCGAGCGCCGCGCGCCAGTTTTCCACCTCGTGGGGGTCGGCGAAGGTGGCCGTCAGGTGACCGTTGATCAGGTCGATGGCGCTCGCCGAGATACCGGCCATGGCCACGGCGCCGCGGATGCAGCGCTGCACACTGGTCGGGTTCGGCGCGGTCATGCTGCCGCCCTGGCGGTGCCCACCGCAGTTGACGTGTCCGCCCAGCACCTCGGCCCAGATACGGGCCCCGCGCGCGCGGGCGCTGTCCAGGCTCTCGAGCATCAGCACGCCGGCGCCCGAGCCCGGGATGAACCCCGCCGCACTGGCCGAGAGCGGCCGTGATGCCTCGGCCGGCGCGTCGTTCTTGGTGCGATTCAGCACCTTCATCGCGTCGAACCCTGCCCAGATGTACTTCGAGTGCCCCTCGGAGCCGCCTGCCAGCATGCGCTCGGCGCGGCCCTCGCGGATGCGCAGAAAGGCGTCGACCACGGCCTCGGTGCCGGTGTTGCACGCGCTGGAGTTGGTCGTGACCTGGTTGCCCAGCCCGAGCAGCCCCGCCACGCGTGCGCTCGAGCCGCTCGACATGATCTGCTCGACCATGGTGCTGCCCAGCCGCGCCACCTTGCCCGCGTCGGTCTTGGGCGCCAGCTTCTCGGCGATGGTGTCGATGCCGCCGATGCCGGTGCCCAGCACCGCGCCGGTGTTCCAGTCCGGCTCGGCGTCGGGGGCGATGCGTGAAAGCCCCGCGTCGGTCCAGGCGTCGATGGCCGCGATGGCCGCGTAGACCATGTTGGGGTTCATGGCGAACAGCTCTTCGTCCGAGAGGTAGCGACCCTGGATCTGGTCCACGCCCTGGGGAATGCCGCCCACCTGGCAGCCAAACTTGAGCTCTGCCAGCTCGGGCACGTGCCGAATGCCGCTCTCGCCCCGGCGCAGCGCACGCTCGAAGGCTTCGAGCCCGTGGCCGTTGGGCGAGAGCACGCCCAGGCCCGTCACCACCACCCGGCGTTCAGCCACGCGGCACCCCCATTCCGGCCACGGTGCCCTTGGCCACCGTGGCGCCGCTGGCCAAGCTGAGCACCACGTTCGACTTGAGCTTCCTGCGTCTCCAGAACACTTTCTCTGCCTCCACCCGGACGGTGTCCCCGGGCCTGACGATGCTCTCGAAGTCCACCTGACAGTCCGTGAAGAGCGTGACGGTCTTGGCCACTTCGTCCTTGGGGACCTCGAGCCCCAGCAGGTAGATGCCCAGCGCCACCAAGCCCGTCTGGCACATGGTCTCGATCAGGATCACGCCCGGCGTCACCGGGTCGCCGGGGAAGTGACCGGCGTAGAAGCTCTCGTCGTCGCGGAACGTGTACTCGCCCACCGCCCGGGTGTCACTGAGCTCGACCAGGCGGTCGATGAAGCGGAACGGGCGCTGTTGCGGGATCAGCGCCAGCACTTCTTCGGCGCTCAGCGTCATGCCTGGCTCCGATCCATGATGCCGCCCACGCTGTTCTGCGAACGGGCCGGGTAGTCGGGATAGGCGATGCCGAGGAACATGCCCACCTTCGCGTCTTTCACCGTGTAGATCAGCTCGCCGTCCACCAGCACCTTGGCCGAGCCAATGGCCACCGCCGAGCCCGAGGCCTCGAGCCGCGAAAAGCGGCGGATGTCGACCTCGTAGCGCACGACCTGGTTGTACGGCCGGATCTGCCCGGCGAACTCCACCTCTTTGCAGCCCAGCGCGCGACCCGAGCCCGGGGCCCCGGCGGCCGAGATGTACAGGCCCACCAGCTGCCAGACGGCGTCCACGCCCAGGCAACCCGGCTGCACCGGATCGCCGCGGAAGTGACAGTGGAAGAACCAGTCGTCGACGTGGATGTCTTGCTCGCCCACGATCCGGCCGCGCGCTCCGGTGCGCGTGATCTCGAGCACGCGGTCGACCATCAGCATGGGCGGCGCCGGCAACCGGATGAACTCTGCGGGCGGGTCTCGCACCAGGTTGCCCTGCGAGATGGCGAGCAACTCGTCTTTGCTGAAGCTGGTGCGCTCCAGGAACTCGGCGTAGGAGATCATGTGCCTTCCTCGATGTCGATGCGCATGCTCGCCCAGGTGAGCCCCGAGCCCACGACGGCCAGCACCACGCTGTGTCCGGCTTTCAGCTGATCCCAGTGCTGCGAGAGCACGATGGGGGCGCCGGCCGCTCCGGTGTTGCCGAACTGGATGACGTTGTGCCACTGCTCGTCCCAGCCGATGCCCGCTCGGCGCGCCACCGACTCGAGCACGAGCAGGTTTGCCTGGTGGCCGATGAAGTGCACGCGCCCGCCGGTCTTCTCGACCCGGGCGCGCGCCCCCGGCAAGAGCGCTTCCAGGCAGGCCTGGGTGGTCTTGATGGCGAAGCGCTGCACCGCGCCGCCGTCCTGGGTGAAGTGGCCGAAACGGGGGATGACCACCGAGCCAGCGCCGGCCGGCGACGAAGCCAGCGTGGTCTCGACCACGCGGGCGCGGGCGGGCACCTCCGACGACACGATCGCCGCGCTGGTGCCGTCGCCCCACAAGACGGCGGTGGCGCGGTCGGCATAGCTCACCGCGCGAGTGGTGTTCTCGGGGTTCACCACCAGCACGTAGCGAGGCAGGCCGGCCATGCTGGCAAGCAGGTGGAGCTGCGCGCCGAAGCTCGAGCAGGCGCTGTTCAGGTCGAAGGCCGGCACCTCGACGCCCAGCGCGTGCGCGATGCGGCAGGCCTCGGCGGGGATCTGCATCTCGGGGCAGCAGCCGCCGGCCACCACCATGCCGATGTCGCCGGGGGCGAGCCCGGCGCGCTCGAGCGCCACCAGCGCGGCGCGGCGGCCGGTCTCGACGTTGGAGTACAGCGCGGCCTCTTGTCCGGCTCGAAGGTCGGCGTTCTTGGTGCTTCGGATGTAGTCCAGCGGCAGCACCGTGCGCCGCTCGCGAATGCCCACGCGCTCCAGGATCCACTCGTCGGTGGTGCCGATCTCGAGCTCCTCGAGGAAGCGATTGTCGATCACGTTCTCTGGGTGAAAGTGACCAACGGCGTGAAGGTAGAGCTTCGGCAAACTTCACCCCGCGATGTGCTCGCCGCCGTCCACGCGCATCAGCGCGCCGTTCACCCAGCGTGCCTCGTCCGTACACAAGAGGGCGATGAAGTCCGCCACGTCTGCCGGTGTGGTCAGCCGGCCGAGGGGGTTCCGGGCGCGCGCCGCCGCCTTCATCTCTTCATTGCCTGGGATGAGGCGCAGCGCGGGTGTGTCCGTCACCCCGGCCTGCACCACGTTCGACCGCACACCGAAGGGCCCGAGCTCGAGCGCCAGCGAGCGCGACACCGACTCGAGCGCGCACTTGGCGGCGCTGACCGCGGCGTACCCGCGCCACGCGACCTCGTTGCCCTCGCTGGTCATGCCAATCACGCGCGCGTCGTCGGCAAACAGCTTCCGCGCGAACACCTCTTGCGCCCAGGTCGCCAGGCTGGTGCCCATGCTGTACACGGTGCGCGCGAAGTCCTCGTCCTCGAGCCGCGCATCCGGGTCGTAGGTCGGGGTGCCGGCCAGATGCGGCGGCAAGGGAGCCAGAAGCTTGAGGTTGCCGTAGGCGATGGAGTGCATCAGCAGGCGAACGCGAGCGCCCTTCGCCACCAGCGCGTCCAGCACCTGGCCGCGGCCTTCGGCCGCGAGCGCGTCCAGGTTGAAGGTGAGGAGGGCCACGCCGGCGGCGCGGATTTTCTCGAATTCCGGCTCGATGTTGGCCATGGCGCCGCGCCGGTCGCGGTGCACCACGCACACGTTCATGCCGTGGCGCGCGACCTTCTGCGCGGTGGCCAGGCCGAAGCCGCTCGAGCCGCCCAGGATAAGCGCCCAGTGTGCGGGGTCGAACTTCACGAGGCCAGCCCCTTCTGCGCTTGCTTCACGTTCATGATCGACACGATCTCGACGCCCAGCGTCGCGAAGAAGCGCTTGAGCGGGCGGTTCGGCCCGAGCTCGACGATGCGCGGGGCGGCGGCCGAGAGCGCCCGCATGTTGGCGACCCAGTCGACCGTGCCCGAGATCTGACCGGTCAGCGCGTCGATCAGATCGCCGACCTGACCGGTGTGGAAGCCGCCCCGCAGGTTGGAGCTGACCGCGGTCGCGCGCGACGCGTCGAAGCGCGACGACGCGGCCTCGAGCTCGCCGCGGAACTCGGCCTCGATGCCGCGCATCAGGCGCGAGTGGAAGGGCGCGCTCACGTTCAGGCGGATCACCTCGACGCCGGGGACCTGCTCGGCGATGCGCTTCTCGGCCGCCTCGACCCCGGCGGCGGGCCCCGAGATCACCACCTGGTCCAGCGAGTTGAGGTTGGCCACGTCGACGCCCAGATCCGCGATCAGGGCGGCGAGGCCTGCGTCGGCCACGCCGCTCGCCACGACCGCGCTCATCGCGCCCTGGCCCACCGGAACCGCCTGTTGCATCAGCGCGCCACGCTTCTTCACCAGGCGCACCGCGTCGGCCAGGGGCAGGGCGCCGGCGGCGCACAGGGCGGTGTACTCGCCCAGGCTGTGACCACCGAAGTGGCTCGGAGAGAGTCCATACTCACCCGCCAGCGCCCGGAGCATGGCGACCTCGGCGGTGACGATCGCCGGCTGGGTGAACTCGGTCAGGTCGAGGCGGGGATCTTCCTCGAAGCACAGCGCGGCCAGGTCGAGCGACAAGGCTTCGCTGGCCTCGGCGAACACGGCGCGCGCGACCGGGAACTGGTCGTGGAAGTCCCTGGCCATGCCGGTACGCTGGGACCCTTGGCCCGGAAAGACGACAGCAATTTCGCCCATCGGACCCGCGCCCTACCACGGACCCGGCGGGGGTTTGCGTCATAGTTTCGCAAGGATCGGGCGACGCGCCGCGTTGCCTCAGGACTCGACGCGATTCCGGCCGTTGCGCTTGGCGCGGTACAGGGCCTCGTCGGCCTTGGCGAGCAGCTTCGCGGCACTGAGACCCGCGCGGGCCTCGGCCACCCCGATGGATATGGTCACGTTGGGCAGAACGGTACCGTCCTGCATCTCGAACGGCGTGAAGGCAATGGCGCGCCGCACGCGCTCGGCGGCGATCACGGCACCGGGTGCGTCGCTCTTCGGCAGGACGGCGGTCAGCTCTTCACCGCCGTACCGCGCGAGCAGGTCCGTGGGGCGCAAGCGCTCGCGCATGACCTGAGCGACCCCGAACAGCACGAAGTCACCGGCTGCGTGACCCCACTCGTCGTTGAAGCGCTTGAAGTGATCGATATCGATCATCAGCACGCTGAGCGGTTCCCCCTGCATCTCGGCACGGCGCGCTTGCCGGGGGAGCACCTCGTCGAGCCAGCGCCGGTTGTGCAGCCCCGTGAGCGCGTCGACGGACGCGTGTCGCTTGTACAGCTGCGTGAGCTTGCGCCCCTGAGCGATGGTGCCAGTGCTGCCGCGGACGCGCGAGGCCAAGATCTCGAGCAGGTTCACCGACACCTCGTGGGACGAGCAGATCAGCGACCAGAACACGGAGCCGGACAGCTCGAGCACCCGGCTCGGCTCGGTGGCGGTCACGCGGGCGGTGCGCGGGCCGCCGCTCAGCAGCGACAGCTCGCCGGCAATGCTGCCGGGCTCGAGCTCGCAGATCGGGTCGTCGTCGTCGGGCTCGAGATCGACCCGCATCCTTCCCGAGAGCAAGACGTAGACAGCGGTGGACTTCTCACCCGAATCGACCAGGGTCTCTCCCTCCGAGAGGGCCAGCACGCGAGAGTCCGCGAACAGGTGCTCCGCCGACGCGAGGTCGAAGTCCCGGAACAGCGGCGAACGCTCGAGCTCGGCCCGCGTCGCCGGCTTGTCGATCCGGCGCGTGCGCGGGGGAAGCGAGCGCGAGACGGCTGAGACCCGCAAGAGAGAGGCGTCCATGGAAGCGGATAACGGACGAGGCCCGGAGAACTTGAGCAGCGGTTTGCCCGGCGAGGTCCTGTGGCACGAGCCGCGGTGAGGTATGCTGCGGCGCGATGACCCGCCGATTCGCTGCCGCGTGCGTGCTCCTGGTTGGGTGCGCGGGCTCGCCCGCGCCCGCACCGACCCCGACCCCGGCTCCGACCAGCTCGGGCAACTGCTCGACCCCGGCGCCCGGACCGGGGTTCGAGTGCGTCCAGGACTGCGGGCCCCCGGTGGCCCAGGCGGGTGATCCGGCGCCGGGCTACAGCTGGCTCAGCGCCGAAGACGCCAAGAACCGCAAGTCGTTCGGGTGCCCGATCTGCCTCCCCGGCGCGACGCGGATCGACACGCCCGACGGGCCGCGGGCGCTGGCCGAGCTCCGGCGCGGCGATCCCATCGACACCTTCGACCGCGACGGAAAGCGCATCGTCGGGCACGTCCTGGTCGCCGGGTCGACCCGCGTGGCGGGGCGACACCTCACGGTCCGTCTCACGCTGGCCGACGGCCGGGTGGTGAGCGCATCACCAGGTCACCCGGCGGTCGACGGGCGGCCCCTGGGCAGCGTGCGGGTCGGCGATTTTCTCTCGAACAGCAGAGTCACGCGCGTCGAACGGGTGCCCCTGAAGGGCGACCGGACCTACGACGTGTTGCCCTCGGGGCCGACGGGCGCCTATGTGGCCGACGGCGTGGTGCTCGGATCGAGCTTTGCGCGATAGCGTGGCGCGCAGCGACCAGAGTACCATCGCTGCCGCTTGCCCTCGCACCCGTCCATCGCGTTCTCTTTCGTCATCCCGTTCTTGAACGAAGACAAGACGCTGCGCGAGCTCTACCAGCGCATCGCCGAAGCGGTGACGCCGGTGCTGCCAGCGGGCGACGAGTTCGAGGTGGTTTTCGTCGACGACGGCAGCACCGACGGCTCGGTGCACGAGGTGAAGCAGCTGGTCTCGGAGCAGCCGAACGTGCGCCTGGTGGAGCTGCAGGGCAACTTCGGCAAGAGCGCCGCGCTGGCCGCGGGCTTTGGCCTGGCCCGGGGCCGCATCGTGTTCACGCTCGACGCCGACCTGCAGGATGATCCGAAAGAGATCCCGCGCTTCCTCCAGAAGCTCGACGAAGGCTTCGACGTGGTCAGCGGCTTCAAGCAGAAGCGCAACGACCCATTCACCAAGGTCGTCCCGTCGCGGGTGTTCAACTGGATGGTACGCCGCTCGACCGGCATCCGGCTGCGGGACGTGAACTGCGGGTTCAAGGCGTACCGCAAGGCCGTGCTGGAGAACGTCCGCCTGTACGGCGAGCTGCACCGCTTCGTGCCGGTGCTCGCCCACTGGAAGCGGTTTCGGGTGGGCGAGATCGTGGTCGAGCATCACGCGCGGGTGCACGGCGTCAGCAAGTTCGGCGGTGGGCGCTTCTTCCGCGGGCTGATGGATCTGCTGACCGTGGTCTTCTTGATGAAGTACGAGCGCCGGCCGGCTCACTTTTTCGGGGCGATCGGCACGCTGACGCTGCTGGCGGGCATCGGCGTGTGCGTCTATCTGGCGGTGCTGAAGGCCATGGGCGAGGCCATCGGGCACCGCCCGCTCTTGAGCCTGGGCGTGCTGCTCGTGGTGGTGGGCGTGCAGATCTTGGCCACCGGGCTCATCGCCGAGCTGATGGTCCACACGCGGCCCGACAAGCCATTCGTGATCAAGAGCCGTTCGGGGTTCTCGCGCGAGGAGCCGGGCGAGTGATCCCCGACAGCTACTTCGAGCGCTTCGAGACCCCGAAATACCGCGCGCGAAACCCGGTGCAACGGGCGCTGATCCGACGCTTCGTCACCCGGGTGCACGCGCTGTTCCTCGAGGCGGGTCCGGTCGAGTCGGTGCTCGAGGTGGGCGTGGGCGAAGGCTTCCTCTCGGGGTACCTCTCGGAGAAGCTGCCCGAGAAGCGCTTCACCGGCGTCGACGTGAGAGAAGAAGATCTGGACCGACTCCGCGCCAAGTTCCCGCGCATCGCCACCCACGCGGCCAGCATCTACGACGTCGGCCAGGTCCCGGGCAGCTACGATCTGGTGATCTGCGCCGAGGTGCTCGAGCACGTCGACGACCCCGACCGCGCCCTCTCCGCCCTGGTCGCGCTCCGGCCCAAGCACCTGCTGGTCACGGTCCCCCACGAGCCGTGGTTTCTGCTCTCCAACCTGCTGCGCGGCAAGAACCTCACCCGGCTCGGCAACGACCCGGAGCACGTGCAGCTCTTCACCGCGGGCCGCTTCGGCCGCCTGCTCGGCCGTCACCTGACGGTCGAGCGGTCGACCCAGAGCTACCCCTGGCTCTTGGCGCTGGGGCGCCCCATGGGTTGAGCGGCCGTCGTGAGCGGGTCGCGTTGCGGGCCGCTCACCACGGGAACCACTCCCCGGGCACGCTCTGCCACGCCGTGGGCCGGCGCGCGTCGCCTTCCGGGACCACCAGCGACCCGACGAAGTCGGCGTGCTCGTACACGCTGCCGATGTTCTTGGCGATGGCGTCGAGATCGGCGTCGGTGACCACGCCGTTGCTGGTGGCCTTGTAGAACTGCACCGTGACCCGCACTGGAAAGCGCGCGTCACGCTCCAGCTTGAGCCCCGCGCCCTCGGTGAACGGACCGCGCTTTGCGCCGTGACCGATCACGGCGCGCTCGACGTCGCTGGTGCCCGCGCCGTGCCCCAGCGTGCCGATGCTGCCCAGGCTGATCCCGCCACCCCCGCCTCCGGTGCCGGCCAGCCCCAACCCGCCAAGGCCGTAGCCGTAGCCGGATCCGCTGCCCCACATGCTGCCGCCGAGCACCCCCTGATGCCGGTGCACCAGCGGCACCTGGATCAGGAACATCACGTCGGCGCCGCGCGCCAGCGCACTCCGCTCGTCGTCGTTCTTCGGTCCCCCCTGGGCCTGGATCCGCGCTTCCACCTCGCTGCGACGTTCGGCGCGGAATGGCGCCCGCTGCCCGGCCGCGTTGAAGTAGAGCTCTTGCCCGCGACCGGCGACGGCCATCTCTTCGGGCTTGTTCTCGACCACCGAGATGCTGGTGCCCTGGCGACTGACCAGCAGGGTGAGCACCGCCGGAGACCCGGGCGCCGACTGGTAGTTGAACACCACGGGGTTGAACTCGGCTGCGCCCTGCGCGGGGATCGGGAGGAACACGGCCTGGGCCGACAGCAGGAAGTGCGAGTCGCGCGCGGCCAAGAAGCTCCCGGTGCCCAGCACGCTGCCCGGGCGCGAGAGGTGGGCGCGCAGGTTGCGCAGCACGTCCGCCAGGGGAACCGAGTCGACCTTCCCGCTGGGCTTGTGGTTGCCAGTGCGCACGAACAGCCGGCTCCGTCGCACGTCGGCGGTACGGTCGGTGAAGTTCGGAAAGCGAACCACGGGCATGAGGGCGGTGCGCTCCACGCGGCCGTCGCCGTCGCGGTAGCGCACCTGCAGCGTGACGTCGGAGATGTTCGGTCCGAGCGCCGAGCCCCACGCTCGCCCGGTGTCTTCCCACGCGACGTTCACCAGATCGAGGCCGCGACGCCCAGCGCGCTCGCGCACGGCCGGGTCGTGCACCATGCCGACGACCCGTTGCACGACCTGGGCGTGCGCGGGCGGCGGCAGGGCCGGCGGCGACGGTGTGGCAAGGGGCGGAGGCGGCGCGGGCGCGGCAACCGCGACCGGTGGCGCGACGGGCGGCAGCGGAGCCGGAACGATGCGAGCAGGCGGCTCCGAGTGGGCCGCGCAGGCGAGCGCACTGATGGCCAGGAACGCGAAAGACCGCGACATGCGGGGTCTGACACCCGCTGGGGACCGGAGGTTCCGGTCACGCTGCGCGAAGTGGGTCGCGGCGAGCCGCCAGATCCACACACGTCGTCCAGCGCGAGCACCGCGTGAGCGGCCGGAGCTGGCCCTCGGGCAGAAGCAGGCGCCACGCGCGCCGTTGCGGACATCGCAGGTGCGCAGGCGGCTGCCACCGCGCAGGCGGCTGCCGCCGCTAGTTCCCGCCGCCGCCGGGAAGGCCGCCGCCGCCGCCGCCGGGAAGGCCCGGGATCAGGCCGCCGCAGGTCTGACCGCACTTGCCGAAGAAGCACTGCAGCGACTGGAACGCGCTCATCGCGGCCTTGAGGTCGCCATTGAAGCACCCGAGCATGCACTGCAGGTTGGGCGTGCCGCCACCCGACGTGCACTTCTGCATCGCGCAGATCACGCCGTCGCGACACGGCTTGTCGAGCACGCACTGCTGCACCGACGGGCAGTTCTGCGAGATGCAGCTGACACACGCGAGCGGGCCCGTTCCGCCGCTGCCGCCGCCGCCGCTGGGGCCACCGCCCGAGCCACCGCTGCCGCCCGAGCCACCACCGCCGCCGCACGGGCACTTGTTGGCGCCGCGGCACTGCCCGACCTGCTGCGCCTTCGCCGCGGCCGCGCCCATCGGGCCGCCATTCTGATCGATCACCGCTTTGCAGGGGCCCATGTAGCACTGCATGCCCTGGCAGCCGGTCTTGTCGGCGCAGCCCAGGATCTGCATGCAACCACCTTCGCTGTCGCACTCGCTCAGCGGGTCGTAGCAGTCGTTGCAGGTGCAGACCTCGCACGGGCTGCCACCCGGATCCGCGCACAGGCCGCCACCGCCGGCGCCGGCAACGCCACCGAACCCGGCTGCGCCCGCCATGCCACCGCCGCCCGACACCGCGCCGGTGCCGCCGCTGCTTCCGCCGCTACCGCCGGTGGTGCCCGTGCCGCTGCTGCCACCGCTGCCGCCGCTGGTCGATCCCGGATCGAGCCCGAAGTCGATGGTGCTGCGACCGCCGCACGCGACGAACACCAGCGTGAGAGAAGCGAAGAGGCCCACACGAGATCGCGACCTTGAGCGCATGGTCTGCTCCCTGGATCTTCGGGGTGAGTGCAGGCACCCGCGGTGCGCCTGCCGTCCGAAAGGCGCCATGGTTTACCACATCCCGCAGGGTGGGTCGTGCTAAACGCGGGCTGGATGGCGGCTCACACCGATTCCCGAAGGGATCCGCCGGCGGCCGAGGGCGGGCGGCGTTGACGGCCGAGCCGGACCAGGCCGCAGAAGTCCGGACCGCCGCCGAGCGGGTGAAACGCGCGCTCCGCCCGGTGCTGGCGCTGCTCGCCGTGGCGTTCGTGGTGTGGGCGTTTCGCGATCTGGTGACGCGCTGGGACAGCCACGCCGTGAACATCGCCTGGTCGCTGGTGGCCCTGTCGCTGGTGCCGTTGGTGCTGGGTGGGATGCTCCTCGCCGCCGCGTGGAAGTACCTGGTCGAACGCATGGCCGGGACGAAGGTCGGCCTGGCCCCGAGCATGGCGCTCCACGCCGAGAGCCAGCTCGCGCGCTACATCCCGGGGAAGGTCGGGATCCCGGTGGTGCGCATGACCGGCGCCCGGGGCATCGGCGTGCCGGCGAAGGTGGCCGGGTCGTCGGTGCTGATCGAGCTGATGTCGTTCGTGTCCGTCGGCGGCGTGGTCGGGTTTGCGCTGCTCGCGGCCCTGGGTCGGAGCACGGTGAGCGCCACGCTGGGACGGTGGGCCCCGGTCGTGGTGACCGTGCTCGGCGTCGTGGTGCTGTTGCTGGTGGTCGTGGATCGCAGCCGCTGCCCCGAGCGCCTGCGCCGTGCGTTCGGCATCGAAGGTCGGGGCCCGCTCGTGCCGCGCCGACTGCCGGCGCTTCACGCGGTGTACTGGCTCACCTGGGCAGGCCACGGGTATCTGGTCACCGCCGCGGCAGGGGCCGGGGCATCCGGCGCCGGGGCCGTGTCCGGAGTCTTCATCTTGGCGCCGATCGTGGGCTTCCTTGCGCTGGCTGCCCCCGCTGGCGCCGGCGTCCGCGAGGCGGTGCTGTCGGTCGGGCTCGTGCCCGTGGTGGGGGCTGCTCCGGCGCTCAGCGTGCTGCTGATCTCTCGCGGGGCCACCCTGGTCGCCGACGTGGTGGTTTGGCTGCTGCTGCGTCCGTGGCGCGCAAGGCCCTGAGCCCGGCACGGATCTTTCAATCGTTGCCGCCAGAAGGGTTTTAGCCGCCCGGCGGCACAAAAAGGTGAGCCAATGACGACAACGCTGTCACACCGCCTGCTGCTTTGCGCTTGGGTCACGCTCGTGGTCGCTGCTTGCGGCGGTTCGACCAGCAGCGACGGCACCGGTGGCGCCGGTGGGTCGGGAAACGCCGGCGGCTCTGGGGGCAATGGCACGACCTGCGAGTACGGCGGCAAGACCTACCAGCCGGGCGACTCGTTTCCCGCCGATGACGGCTGCAACACTTGTTCGTGCTCGCCCAACGGCAGCGTGGGCTGCACGCTGATGTATTGCTCGGGCGGCTGCGACTACCAGGGCAAGCACTACGAGCCGGGTGATAGCTTCCCGGCGAGTGACGGGTGCAACACTTGCACCTGCGAGGCCGGCGGCGGCGTGTCGTGCACCGAGATGGGCTGCGGGCCCGCCTGCGTGTACGGCGGCAAGCCCTACGAGATCGGCCAGACGTTCCCCTCGATGGACGGCTGCAACACGTGCACGTGCAGTCAGCCCAAGGTCGTTTCGTGCACGACCAAGGCGTGCACCTGCGACCCGACCAAAGAGTGGTGGAAGAAGTACATCTCGACCGACCCGGGCAAGTGCGCGCTGATCGATTACGAGTGCCCCGAGTACACCAAGACCTTCCAGAACGCGTGCGGCTGTGGGTGCGAGCAAGACGCGAGCTGCCCGCCCACCATCGACTGCATGCCACCCGCGAACTGCGGAGACCTCAAGAAGAAATGCCCGTTCTCGGGGGTGGCTTACTGACGGCGCGAAGATCCCCTACCTTCGGGACATGTTGCGCCGTCTGTTCCTGCTGGGCTTGGGTCTCTTGCTGGTCGCGCCGAGCTCGGAAGCCAAGACCCTCAAGTTGCGCGCGCCGTCGAAGACGCTCAGCCTGGAGTGCGGCGGCACGAAGGCGAGCTGGAGCTTCCACGACGGCGTCTGGTACCAGCGCGGTCGCGAGCTGGTGAAGGACACCACCAAGTTCGGGCCCAGCGGCACGGTGAAGACCGACTTCGTGTTCAACCCGCCGTTCGACAGCTTCGACCCCAGCGAGCTCGACGGCGCGGACATCTTCTTGCTGAACCCGGTGAAGATCCAGGTCGACCGCGAGAAGTTCATGCCGTTCCGCACCTATGCGCTCGGGGGCGTGGGCTTCATCTCGTTCCAGAACGAGGGCCTGACCTTCATGGCCGACAAGAGCGACTGCGCCGGCGAGAACATCGCGAACGTCACCACGCCGGGCAGCGCAACGCCGGTGATGAACGGGCCCTTCGGGCCGGTGGGCGCCACGTTCGCCACGGGCTGGAACTGCTCGTTCAAGAACCTCGAGAGCGGCGTCACCCAGCTGGCCACCAACTCGAAGGGACCAAACTCGCTGCTCTTCGACCTGGCCACGATCTCGCCCGGCTCGGCCCGTGCCGTGTCGTTCGGTGACGAAGAGCACTTCGCGGGCCCGTATGCAGAGAGCGGCTGCGGGTCGTCGTTCGTGACCCAGGCCGCGAACGAGAAGCTGTTCTTGAACACCTTGGCGTGGGTCGCCGAGACGGCCCACGACCCGATCCCCGACGCAGACGAGGGCACCGGCGACAAGGACCTGGACAAGATCCCGGACTATCTGGATGGCGACAACGACAACGACAACGTCCTGGACCTGTTCGAGGCCGGCGACAAAGACCCGACCACGCCGGCGGTGGACACCGACAAGGACGGCACGCCCGACTACAACGACGACGACGCCGACGGCGATGGGGTCAAAGACAACCTGGAGAGCCCGGGCGACAAGCTGAAACCGCCGGTGGACACCGACACCGACGGCAAGCCCGACTTCCAGGACACCGACAGCGACGACGACACGGTGCTGGACGGCAAGGACAACTGCCGCACGATCAAGAACACCGACCAGACGGACACCGACAAGGACGGAATGGGAGACGCCTGCGACGGCACGCCCGGCAATCCCGACGCGGGCACCGGCGGCCGGCAACGCAGGCAGCGGCGGCTCGGGTTTCTCCGACAGCGGCCCGATCGATGGCAGCTCGCTGGGTGGCAGCGGCGGATCGGGCGGCGGATCGGCAGGCGGGTCGACCACCGACGCGGAGGACGACGGCGGCTGCGGATGCCGCAGTGCACGGCGAGACGCTTCGAGCGCGGCGTGGCTGGCGCTGGGCGCGCTCGGCGTGCTCGCCCGGCGCCGCCGTCAGTCTTGAAGCTTGCAGAAGTTCGGCGGCGCGCAGGTGCTGTTCGAGCAGTTGCCGCTGTAGCAACCGCCGTTCTCGCCGCACCCCACGCCCAGCGACACCAAGGCTTCGCAGGTCTCGGTGGTCCCGCCAT
Source organism: Polyangiaceae bacterium (assembly GCA_023150915.1). Classification (GTDB taxonomy): domain Bacteria; phylum Myxococcota_A; class Polyangia; order Polyangiales; family Polyangiaceae; genus JADJKB01. The sequence continues at coordinate 15,467 of JAKLKA010000082.1, read as the reverse complement.
CGGTGGCCTTCTTGAGGCAGCGGAACTTCGTCTTGCACGGGGGCGCCGTCACGGCGTCGTCGGCGCACTCGGCGCCCTTGCCCGGAAGCTCGGTGCAGACGCCCTCGACGGTGGTCGGAGCGTTCTGCCGGCAGTAGAAGTTGGGCGTGCACGGATCGGGCAGCCCGACCTTGCACGGCTGCCCCGGCGCGATGTCGGGCACGCACGTCCCCTCGAGCGTTCCGTTCTGCACCTCGGCGTCCGACTTGATCTGGCACGAAAGGCCCGCGCCGCAGAGCGGGCCCGACTTGAGGCTGCACACGTTGCCCTGGATGCCGAAGAACACCTTGTCGATCGGCTCGCAGTGCCCGGTCTTGTCCTTCGTGGCCCCGAGACAGTGCAGCCCGATCTCGCAATTCGGGTGCGTCGTCCCCCCGCATTCGCCACCGGTGGCAACCGGAACCACGCAGCCAAGCTGCGGATCGCAGGTGAGCCCTTCGAGGCACGTGCCCTGTGCACAGGGCTGACCTGCGGGCGGGCGCGGCGCACACTTCCCCGGGCAGGTGCCGGTGACCTGGCAATACAGCCCACGCTTGCACTCGACCGGATGGGTGCACGCGCCGTCGAGATCGACCTTGCCTTCGAGTGCCGCTTCGCACTCGTTGGGGAAAGTGAAGAAGGTGTCGCAGGCCGCAGCGCGCACCGCGTCGAAGCACGCCTGAACCTTGTCCCCGTGATAGACGAAGCCAGTGGGCGGAAGCTGAGCCAGCTCGGCGAACGTGCTGTCGCCGAGCTCGAGGGTCAGAAGCTCGAGGCAGTCCTCGTCACCGAACACCACCGGCCCAAGCGGCCCCAGGCAGCGACCGAAGCGCTGGCACATCGCCTGGGCGAAGCCTTTCGGCAGGTCCGGCAGGCCCACGCTCTGGGCCTCTTCCCCTTTCTGCAGCTCGTCGAAGTCGAGCAGGAATGCGCACGACGCCGTCGTCGTTCCAACGACGAGACCGAGAAGGGCGGTGTGCCAGCGCATCGAGGGGGTCCCCACACCGGGATTTACACGCCCCCTCCCCCGGCGACAAACCCACAAGATCGGCCGCTCGTGCGTCCAACCCCTGGCCCTCTCTGGTTCGGCCACGTAGGATTTCGCTCGTGAAGCGACCGCTCGCCCTCCGCACGCTGCTCGCGCTCGTCGCGTTCGCCATGGCGTCGCCCTCGACCGCCGACGCGCAGTTCAACCCGGATGGGCGCAAGAAGGGCAAGAAGCCGGGGACTTTCCAGCCTGGCGGCAGGCCGGGGACCAAGCCCGGCGGCAAGCCCGGCGGCAAGCCCGGCGGCAAGCCGGGGGGCAAGCCCGGAGCCGACCCGGGCACCGACCCCGGCACCAAGCCGGGCACCGACCCCGGCGCCGACCCCGGTGGAAAGCCCGAGGGCAAAGGGCCCGGCAAAGAGGCGCTGATCCAGCGCTACACCGGGATCGTGCTGGCCCAGCCGGGGGCCACCTTCCCGCTGCAGCGCCTGGCCGAGCTGTACCGCGAGCGCGACGGCAACATCGAGAAGCTGATCGCCGACTTCGAAAAGCGCGCGGAGCAGGCCGACGGCTGGAACGCGCTGGTGGGGCTGGCGGGGCTCTACAAGCAAGACGGTCAGCACGCCCGCGCGATCGGCACGTACGAGAAGGCCATCGCCAAGAAGCCCGGCGAAGCCACCGCCATCATGGCGCTCGCCAACTTGCTGTCCGACCGCGGGGACAAGGCCGCGGCGCTCACGCGCTACGAATCCGCGCTGCCACTGCTCAAGAACGACGCCGACAAAGAGCAGGTGCTGCGCACGCTGATGCAGCTGGCTCTCGACCTCAAGCGTTACGACGAAGCCAAGAAGCAGCACAAGGCGCTGGTGGCGCGAGCGAAGGGCTCGTTCTACGTGCGCGGCGAGCTGGGTCGCGAGCTGATGCTGCGCGGCGACTATGCACGGGCCACCACCGAGTACGAAGACGTGGTGAAGGCGGCGGCCGGGGACAACCGCGTGCTGGGCCCGGCCCAGCGCGACCTGGGTCGCGCACTGGCCAAGCAGGGCAAGCGCAAAGAAGCGATGGAGATGCTGAAGAGGGCCCTGAAGACCGCCGGGGCTCAGGCGGGCATCCGCCGGGAGATCTACGAGATCACGGTCGAGATCTACCGCGCGGAAGATCGCTTGCGCGATCTGATCACCGAGCTGGAAGGCCAGAACGCCTCGGACCCCGAGCAGCTGCGCATGCTGGGCGGCCTCTACGAAGAGACGGGCCAAGTCGACAAGGCGCTGAAGACCTACAAACAGGCGCTGGGAAAGAAGACGGACGACGTCGGCACTCGGCTGAAGGTCGTGCAGCTCTTGCAGATCCAGGGTGAGCTCGACGAGGCCATCAAGCAGTTCGAAGAGCTGATCCGCGCCGCCCCTCGCAACCCTGACTACGTCTTCCAGCTCGCCGAGGCGTTGATCCAGCGCGGCGACCGCGCCAAGGCCCTCGAGCAACTGAAGAAGCTGGAAGCGCGCTCGGGCAACGATGAAGAGACGCTGGCAGCGCTGGTCGACTTCTACGAGCGCGTGGAAGAAAAACAGCGCGCCATGGACGTGCTGCAGCGCCTGGCCAAGACCGGCCGCGGCGACCCGCGGCACCTGGTCGAGCTGGGCGACCGGCAGTGGCAAGAAGGCGACAAGGCGAAGGCCCAGCAAACCTGGGCCCGCATCAAGATCATCGTGCCCGACAAGGCGCGGGCCAACGAGGTGCTGGGCGAGGTCTACCTCGAGCACGACATGCCGCAGCAGGCGATCGAAGCGCTGCGCGAGTCGATGAAGCTGCAACCCAAGGCGATGAAGTACAAGAAGGCCTACGCCTTGGCCCTCGAGCGCACCGGCGCCAGCGCCGGCAGCATCGATCAGAGGAACCGGCAGTACGACGAGGCGCGCAAGATCTGGGAGGCCATCTCCAAAGAGGCCGGCGACACCAACGAGGCCCTGGCGCGCGAGGCGCGGCAACACATCGTCACGCTCTGGGGGCTGTCCGGGCAGCTCGAGCAGCGCGCGGTGCCGCTCGATCGACGCTTGAAGCAGAAGCCTCCGGATCTGGAGGCGGGCAGGCTGTTGGCCGAGGTGCAGGTCCGCCTGCGCCGCCACGCCGACGCCGAGCGCACCCTCGAGCTCGTGGTCAAGGCCGCACCCGGCGACATCGGGAGCCTGACCCAGCTCGAGCGCGTGCTGGTCCTGCGACGCAAGCTGAAAGAGGCCATCGTGGTGCTGAAGAAGCTCACCGAGGCCGATCCGAAGCGCGCCCGTGAGTACTACCAGCGCATGGCCGGCTACTCGGCCGAGCTCTACAAGGACGACGACGCGATTCAGTACGCCGCCAAGGCGGTGGAGCTTTCGCCCGACGACGCCGAGGGCCACAAGAAGCTGGGCGAGATGTATCGCCGCCGGCAAGACACGTCGCGCGCGATCAACGCATTCCGGCAGGCCATTGCCAAGAACGACCGGCTGTTCACCGTCTACTTCCAGCTGGCCGAGCTGCTCATGGGTCAGGGTGAGCTGGACGAAGCCGACCGCCTCTTGCGGCGGGTGGTGCGCGCGTCGCCCGACGAGGACCTGGTGGCTCAGGCCGCGCGCCTCAGCATGCAGGTGAACCTGGGCAAGGGTACGCTCGAGTCGCTGGAGAAAGAGCTGTTGCCGGTGGCGCTGGGCAACCCGCAGAAACCGCTCTACCGGCGGTTGCTGGTCGAGCTCTACGGCGCCATGGCCTTCCCCCTGGCCCACCACGCCCGCAGCACCGACCCCGCCACCGCCGACAAGGCCCGGGCCGAGCTGAAGAAGATCGGGGAGCGTGCGGTGAAGCCGTTGCTCGACGCCCTCTCGGACGAGAAAGATCAGCAGCAGCGCACCGCCATCGAGCTCTTGGGGTACATCGAGAACAAGAGCGCGGGTTCTGCCCTGTTCGCGTTCGCCACCGGCAGCGCCGACGCCGAGCTGCGCGCGCGAGCGATGCTGGCAGTCAGCTCGCTGCGCGATCCAGCGCTTCTGCCCAAGCTGAGCGAGGTGCTGGCCCCTGGCGGTCAGGTCCGCGGCGACGAGTCCGACCCGATCGTGGTCGCGGCCGCTTGGTCCGTGGCGCGCATGCAGTCGCCTCAGGCGCGTGGGCTCTTGGGCAAGATGGCGAAGAGCGACGCCCCCAGCCTGCGAGCGCTGGGTGCCATCGGCATTGGGCTGCTCCGCGACAAGCGCGCCGGCGCCGAGATCGGCGAGCTGGCGCGGTCGGTGGACGCCGGGCCCCTGCCGCGGGCGGCCGCCGCGTTCGCCCTGGGCGAGATCGGGGACAAGTCGCAGTCCGACGCCCTGGCCCAGCTGGCCGAGTCGAGCGACACCGGCGCGCGCGCCGCGGCGGTGGTCGCCCTCGCCCGACTGAACGCGCCCGCCGCTCCTCGGGTGATCGCCGAGGCTGCGGTCAGCGGCGACGCTTCGCTGACCGCGGCCGCCACGGCCGCCGCTCTGGTGCTCGCCACCGGGGAATACCGGGCGCCCCGCGATGCGCTGGTGGTGCCCGAGGGGCGGCTGGACGTGAAGAGCGTGCTCGAACGCCTGGTCCCCAAGGGGTACACCGCCGAAGAGCACGCAAAGGCGCTGATCAAGCTCGCTCCGTCGCTGACGCAGGCCAGCCTGTCTGCGGTGCAGAGCTCGCCCGAGCGCGCGCGCGCCGTGGGGGACGCGCTCTTGGCGCGCGGCGGCGCGCCCGGGTTCGGCGCCTTCACGCGGGACCTGGATCAGGTCAGTGCTCCGGTGCGGGCCGTGGCCGAGAAATCCGCCGCGGGCATCGCCCACGGTACGGTCCCCGCGTTCGTGGCTCTGGCCGGTCACCCGTCGCCCGACGTTCGGGCGCGCGCCATCCAGTTCCTGGCCACGCAACCCTACGCGCCGGCCCAGGCCGCCATCCTCGATCGCCTCGACGACACGGACGCTACGGTGCAGCGCGCCGCGCTGGCGGCCGTCGAGAAGACGCGCCCGAGCGGCGCCGTGCCGGCGGTCACAGCCCTGGTGACGCGCGCCAAAGAGTGGCCCGCTCGGGTGCGTGCCGCCGAGACGCTGGCGGTCCTCGCCGCGGGCACCAAAGACAAGAAGGCGGTGGAAGCGCTGTCCCACGCGGCGCTCTCGGACAAGACCGCGCTGGTGCGCGAGGCAGCCATCGTGGCGCTCGGCAAGGTCGACCCCGACGCCGCCCGCGGCCTGTCGCAGAAAGTCGCCAGCTCGGACGCCGAGCCGCGCGTCCGCGAGGCGGCCCGAGCCGCGGGAGGTGCACGGTGAGGCTGGGCCTGTGCGTCATCAGCGGGCTTGCGCTGGGCTGCAGCACGCTCGAGCGTTTCGACACCAAGGACGGCGAGGCCTATTGCGGCGACATCGTCAGCGCTGCCTTCGTGCGCCAAGAGTTCCCGCCCGATCTGCGGGTGCGCATGACGCTCGACACGGATCTGCTCTCGAGCGTTCCCGGCACGCTGACCACGGACGACGCCGCAGCCGGCCCGTGCGCCCCGAAACCGCGCCTGGACGCCGCGCCGATGCGGGTCACCGAGGCCATGCTGCACGATCCTCTCTCGACCTTCGACTTCGGCACCGGTCGCGACCACAACTTCATGGCGTGGGTCGACTCGACCTGCGAGGGGCCGATGCTCGCGGTGGTGTCGCTCTTGCGCAACGACGAGGTCGAAGTTCGCCTGATGAAGCCTCCTGCGGCGCCCACCGGCTCCGCCACCGAGCCGCCACCCGCCGGCTTCGCGCTGTTTCAGCTCACCCGCCACAAGAGCGACTGCGGGTTCTGAGAGCCGCGATGCTGGTCCTGGGCCTCGAGACGTCGTGTGACGAAACCGGCGCCGCCATCGTCGACGACACCGGCCGGGTGCTCGCCGACGTGGTGCAGAGCCAGGTGGTGCACACCGAGTTCGGCGGCATCGTTCCCGAGCTGGCGTCGCGCGATCACCTGAAGAACGGCGGCCCGGTGCTGCACCAGGCGCTGGCCCTGGCCAACGTGTCGCTCGCCGACATCGACGGCATCGCCGTCACGTGTCGGCCCGGCCTGTCGGGCGCGCTCTTGGTGGGCGTGCAACTCGCGCGGGGGCTGGCCTGGGCCAGCGAGAAGCCCGTGGTCGGCGTCGACCACCTGGTGGGGCACCTGCTCGCGGTATTCCTGTCGTATCCCGATCTGGCGCCCGCCGACCCACCGAAGCTGCCCTTCGTCGCCCTGCTGGCGTCCGGCGGGCACACGGCGCTGTACCGCGTGGACGGCTTCGAGCTGTCGGCCGTGCGCGAGCTGGGCGCCACTCGCGACGACGCCGCGGGCGAGGCCTTCGACAAGGTCGCCAAGGCTTTGGGCCTGGGGTACCCCGGAGGCCCGGTGATCGATCGGCTGGCCAAAGAGGGCAACCCCGACGCCATCCCGCTGGCGCGCCCCATGAGCGGCAAGCACACCCTCGAGTTCAGCTTCAGCGGCATCAAGACCAGCGTGGCGCGCTGGGTGGAAGCGCACGGCCGCCCTGGCGATGACCAGACCCTGCGCGACGTATGTGCCAGCTTCCAGCGGCGGGTGGTCGACACGCTGGTCAAGAAGCTGGTCCTGGCTGCGCGCCAAGAGCGCGTCGAGACGGTGGTCATCGCGGGGGGCGTGGCCGCCAACCGTGAGCTGCGCGAGCGCGCCCACGCGGCGGCGACCAAGGCAGGCCTGCGCCTCGTGGTCCCGCCGTTCCGCGCCTGCACCGACAACGCCGCGATGATCGCGTTCGCGGGGCTCACGCGCCTTCGGCGCGGCGAGGACGACTCGGACGCGCTGAGCGTGAGCCCGAAGACCGCGCTCGCCACCGTGACGCGCAAGGGCAGCGGGCGACGGGCGGGGTGAGCGGCCACGCGAGCGGCGGCGGCGCAAGCCCCACTGCCGCGTGCGAGCCCCTCGCGCAAATCGATTCCACGGGGCCCGCACACCGACCCGAGATGCTCGCAACCGAGATCAATCCTTGGCTGTGTGCAGCCCCACACAGCGATTCTGCTCCCCCGGCGCGCATTCCGGGGTCTTCAGCGGCACCCGACGGGAAGAGGCGCGCGAAATGCTCGCCCTGAGAGCACCTGCCGCCTGTCAGCCCGCTGAGGGCTGCATAAGGCTCGCACGCGCGAGCCGATCCGGCGCTTCAGCACCCCCCACGCAGAGCGTTTGCGGCGAACCCCTTGGCGGAAGCAGTGGCCGCCGTGCGCCGCAGGCGGCTAGGGCACCTTCTCCAGCACGACCACGCCGGGGCTCTCGGGACCGAGCGCCACGTCGATGCCCGAGACCGAGAGCGCGCTGCCGGTCTTCGATCCCAGGCTCTGCCCGTTCAGGGCCTCGCTGACCGAATAGCTGGTGCCTGATACGAGACCCAGAGCCGCGAGGTCGTGCAGCTTCACGTGCACGGTCTTCGCCGAGGCGTTGTCGTTGATCACGAACAGATAAGTGCGCGCGTCCGAGCGGCGAGCCCAAGCCAGCTCTCGCACGCCGCTCGCCTCCACGATGGGGCTCTCGCCCGCGACGCCGAGCAGGTACCTGGCAAGGGCTGTGGCACGCTGGATCTCAGCCGTCGGCAGCGCGTAATAGTCGTCCTGGTTGAAGCGCGTCGCCACGTGCGTACCGATGAATGCACGCTTCTTCCCGCCGTCTTGCGCCAGCCATCCGACCACGGATCCATTGGTTCCGAAGGGCTGGGTGCGCTCCCACGAGAAGGGCGTGACGCTGCCGCTCGGCGTCCATTTCGACTCGTACCAGTAGCTCTCGAGCTCGCCCTTGAAACCCGGGAAGTCGGCGTTCACCGTGCCCTCGCGGGAGGCGTTCAGCCACTGCCACGAGCCGTCGTCCTTCGCATTGAACAGCCCGGACAGCGCCGTCGAGGCTGCGGTCGCCTGCCAGGCGTCGCTGACCCGCCCGGGCCAGAGGAAGTTGACGAGCAGCCCCCCCTGCCCGACGTAATCGACCAACTTCTGCGCCCCGACGTCGTCGACGAAGTCCGGGTTCAGGTAGAAAACTGCCTTCTGCTGCGCGAGCGTGGCTGCCGACGTGAGGCGCAGGTCGAGCACCTCCGGGTTGAATCCGGCGGCGGCGAGCCAGCCGAACAGCGCCGGTTGCTCGATGGTGAGCAGGCGCTGCATGTCGTCGAGGAGGTTGCCTTGAGGCGCGGCGTACAGGCCGTTGGTCACGATGGCGACGCGGTTTCGCACCTCGTGGGCACGGAGGAGGTCGGCGCCATGCTTCTGCAAGAACGCCCCCCAGCGCTTCATCACAGTGAAGCGCGCGGTGGTGTTGCCGGCCAGCCCGATGGCGGCCTGGTAGTCGTATTTCGAGCCATCGGCGTTGAGCCCGTCGCGGATCACGTAGAAGGCCCCGCCTTTCAGCCCACGCCCGATGCTGCGCGCGAGAAGTTGATCGGTAGCCGCCGGGCGCACCTCTGGCTGACCGAGCGCGGGATAGGCGTAGAAGCCCCCCTGGAGCTCGGCGGCGTAGGCATAGCCCCCGGTGGCCACCACCTGATCACCCGCCTGATCGAAGAGCCGCACGAAGTAGTCGGCCTGAAACGGCTGGTCCATCAGGTGCGAGTTGGTGGTGAACTGCTTGGGGTAGAGATCCAGGCCGGCGAGCCCGATGGGGTTCTTGGTAGGCCCGTCGTGCACCAGCACGTTCCGCAGCGAGAAATCCGTGAACAAGAGGGTGAACGGGGAGTCGTTGGTGAAGAACAAGACGTCCGGCTCCTTGAAGCCCTCCATCTCGAGCATCTTCCTGAGCTCGCCCAGGTACTCGCCCGAGAGCGCCTGCCCCGCCCAGTACCAGTCCGCGTACCAGGGGTTGTCCTTGCGGGGAGTGGTCCAGCTCGGCGCCGAGCCGGGCGGGGCGACCTGGGCGAAGCTCGAGTAGCTCTTGCCGTAGCGCGCGTTCAGCGCGGCGACGGTCGTGTACTTCTTCTGCAAGAACCCGCGGTAGTGAGTGAGCGCGACCTCGCTGTAGTCGACGTCGCCATAGCGATTGCCCCAGTACAGGTTGGTCTCGTTGTCGACCTGGATCGCGACCAGACAGCCGCCCAGGTGCTTCTTCACCGGCGCGAGCACCTGCGCGTACCACTCTTTCACCGCGGCGAGATAGGTCGGGTGCAGGTAGGTCGGCTGGGTCTGATCGGCCGCACCGGTGGGCGAATAGTTGAAGAGCTGGCCGTTGCTCTTTCGAGCCAGCGCCTCTGGGTGGGCCTGCTTCCACCACGCCGGCACGGCACCAAAGGTCCCGAAACCCCGGGGCCACTCGCCGGTGATGAGCGGCCCCGGCTTGAACACCACCTTGAGCCCGCGCGCGCACGCCAGATCCACGAACTTGCCGACGTCCCGCGCGCCGGTGAAGTCCCACTGCCCGGGGCCTTTCTGGTGGTAGTCCCAGGCCGCGTAGGTCGTGACCAGGTTCATGCCCGCTGAGACCATCAGATCGAGGGTCTCGACCCAGAGCGCCTCGGTCTTGGCCGCGTCGAACGCCGCGTCACGGACGCGGAAGTAGTGAAGATCGCCTCCGTAGAGGAAGGTGGGCACGCCGTCGATGCGGAGCTCGCCGTTCTGGATCACCACGTGAGCGCCCGCAGCGCCCCCGGTACCGCTGGTTCCGCCCGCGCCGCTGGCGCCCGCAACGCCGCCACTGCCGCTCGTGGCACCCGTTCCGCCGCTGCTCGAAGCTCCACTGCCCGCAACGCCGGCGCTCGCGCCACTACCGCCGCCGCCGCCCGCGCTGCTTCCGCATGCGCAAAGCAAGAAAGCCAGCGAGAAGGAGTGGCGCCGCATGTCGGAGCGACAGCATACGGGAAGTCGAGCGCCGGCGCAGGTCGCCCGGCCCCGCCCTCGTGGAGCGGTGGCGCCGGTCGCGACCCCACGCCCCGGTCCTGTACCCGATGGCGCGCGGCGTGGGCAGTCCGTGGTAGCTTCGCTCATACTTCCATGAGCGCGACCTTTTCCATCATCAGCACCCTGACGCCGAGCGAGATGCTGGCACTCGAAGGGACGGCGATCCGCGCCGTCGAGGAGTATCTGGAAGCGCACCCCGAGTGCGACGACGAGTGGGGCGAGATGGGCGCGGGGGGCTCGATGCCCACGCCCGACGAAGCGCGCGCCGCCTACCAGAAGCTCCGGCTGACGCTCGAGCCAGACGTGCTGGAACGCCTGGAACGCTGCCGCTCGGTGCTCAGCATCGATCAGCCGGGAGACATCGAGACCGTGGGCGGGCTCCAGGTCTCGATCTTGAGCTTCTTGCTGAAGCGCGCTGGCGAGAGCCTGGTGCTCTTGAACGACTTCCCGTTCGAGAAGGGCGAGGTGCTGATCGAGAAGCTGAGCTCGCGCCCGGGTGCGCCGGGCTTTGGCCAGGCGCCGGCGCAGAGGCGCCGCCCCGCGGCCCGCCGCGACGCAAAGGGCGGTGAGGTGCGCGCGCTGCGGGTGCTGCGCCTCCTCGAGCGCGCGGTCAACGACGTGCGCGTGGCGATCGACGTCAAGCAAGCGCTGCACTCGGTCAGCGCATCGGCGCGGAGCTACGGCTCGCTGTTGCTGGAAGAAGGCGCGCTCACCGATGCCAAGGCGGCGAAGGCCCTCGGAGTCAGCCAGCCGGATCTGACCGCCGCCGCCGACGAGCTCGAGCGCGCGCTGTTCCGCCGCTGAAGAAGTCCGAAGCCAACCGGGTCGAGCCGCTGCTATGCTACGGACTGATGTGGCGCTTCGCGCGTACCCTGGCGGCTTGCCTCTTGATCGCCTCGCCGTGCGCAGTGGTCGGCGCGTGCGCCGGTGAAACGTGCGAGCGCAACAGTGACTGCGTGAACGCGCAGTGCATCTCGGGCGAGTGTGTGTCCGAGTGCAAGCTCGACATCGACTGCGACTTCGGGCTGGTCTGCAACGTACAGGTCGGCCGCTGCGATCCGCCCACCGACGGGGGCGCCGGAACCGGAGGCGCGCCGCCGGACGGGTCCGCCGGAACCGGCGCGGGGCCAGGCGGCGGCAGCGGAGGTCAAGCGGGCGGCGCAGGTGGCGCGGGTGGCGCGGGCGGCGCGCCCAGCGGCGGGGGCAGTGGCGGCGGCGGCGCACCCGGCGGCGGGGGCAGTGGCGGCACGACCGCACCAAAGCTCGAGCTCGACCTGTGCCAGAACGACGGCGAGTGCGGTGCGCTGGTGTGCCGCCCCTACGCCAAGGGTCTGCCCAAGCGGTGCACGCGCACCTGCGCCAGCACCGCGAGCTGCCGGAGTGGGGCGCGGTGTGAGGCGATCGGCAGCGAGAAGTACTGCGTCCAGAGCGACGTCGGGCGGGGCTGTTCGGTCGCGAGCGACTGCCAGTTCGCGTGCGTCACGTCGACCCAGTACTGCACCTCGCCATGCACCTCGGGCAGCGACTGCCCCAACGGCTGGGGCTGCATGGCCGTGTCGGGGCAGAAGGTGTGCGTCAAGGCTGCCGAGCCCTGCGACTCGAGCAACGCGGCCGCCTGCATCGTGCCGGCAGCGTGCGACACGTCGCCGGCGCTGGTGGTCGCGGGGTGCACGCTGGCGTGCTCCACCGCCGCGGACTGCCCGCAGCGCGCGCAGGGCATGGCGCCCTGGGCGTGCAACGGCCTGTGCCGGCGACCCACCAGCGGCGCCACGGCGATCTGGGGCCCGCTCGAGGGCGGGACGGCCCCGGCGCAATACGCGTGCAACGCGGCAAGCCAGGTCGTCAATGTGTGCGGCGACGGTCAGCACATCGACTTTGCCGCGTTCACCATACCCAACGCACCCGCGGTGAGCTGCTCATCGCCCGTCACCACCGACGGCCTGGCGGGCGACGCCTGCGTGGACTCGTGTCGCTACCAAGGCGGTTGCCCGTGGGGCATGCAGTGCACTGCGCTGGGCTCGATCGGCGCAGCCAGCCGCATCGGGCTCTGCCTGCCTGCACTCGGCAGCGGCGAGGTCGGCGCGGCGTGTGGCAAAGACGGCGATTGCTTCTTCGGCTACTGCAATCGGAACACCAAGAAGTGCTCGCGGGACTGCAGCCTGGACGGGCTCTGCCCCAGTGGCGCCAACTGCGTCGCGGCCGGCGGCCCCGCGGTGGAGAGCCTTGCCTTCCGGCGTTGCGAGTGAGCGGGCTCACCCCGCGCCGTCGGCGCCCGCGTCCGTGGGCGTCTTGCCGCACACCGCGATCTTGTCGGCGCAGCAGTCCTTGAGCCCCTCGCACAGGGCATCGCAATAGCAGGGCGGCACGCTGCCCGGCACCGGCTGGTTCGCCAGGCTGCAGTGCCCCACGCAGCTGCCCTTGCCCCCGTCGGTGCCCGACGCATCGGGACCGCCGCCGCCCGCGCCGTCGGCCTTCGCATCGGTGCTGCCCGAGTCGCCTGCGCTGCCGTCGGGGGGTTTGGCGTCGGCGCTGGCATCGATGGCCGTGCCGCCCGAACCCGAGCTGCCGGCGAGCCCGCCGGCCCCTCCGCCGCCCGCGGCCCCGCCGGTCGACGCACCGGCGGCGCCCCCGGTCGCGTTGCCGATGATGCAGGTGTTGGTCCGCGGGTCACAGGTGTACTCGGCGGCGCAGGGGCAGTCCTTCCCTTCGAGGTCGACGGGATCGATGCTGCACGTCCAGGCCAAAAGCGCGCCGAGCACTGCGCAGGCGCCGTTCGTCCGGAGCGGCCACCCGTCGCGCATTGGCCCAGCGTAGCGGAGGTTGCCGCGCCGGGCGAGCCCGGGGCTCGCGGCGGGGCCACGCCACGCCGCCCTTGCCGGCGGCAAGCGGGCCGGCGCATCGTGTGGCGATGGAACCTGCTGCCCTGGTGATCGTGTGCACCGCTCCGGCCGACGGCGACGTGGCCGTCACCCTGGCCCGCGGGTTGATCGAGCAAAGGCTGGCTGCCTGCGTCAACCTGATCCCGGCGGTTGTCTCGATCTACCGCTGGAAGGGCAAGCTCGAGGACGACCGCGAGACGCTCTTGGTGATCAAGACCGAGCCGGGGCGCTACGCCGACGTCGAGGCGTGGCTGCGCACGCACCACCCCTACGAAGAACCCGAGATACTCGCGCTGCCGGTGGTGGCGGGCTCCCCCAGCTACCTGGCGTGGCTGTCGGCACAAACTGAGAAATGAGCGAAGGCCCGCGGCCGACCGATCGGCAGCGGGCCCTTCGCGCGTGCGCGGACTTCAGCCGGCCTTCTTCTTGGCCTTCTTCTTGGCGGTCGCCTTGCTGCCCTTGCTCGCCTTCTTGGCGGCGACGGCCTTCTTGGCGCTCGCGGTCTTCTTGCTGGCCTTCTTCGCGCCGCCGGTGCTCGACGGGGTCGCTTGCCCGCCGCCGCCCTTGTTCGCGGCGCTGATCAGGAACTCGACCGAGTCCTTCTTCAGCCGCACCTTGTAGCCGGGAATGCCGTCCTTGAACTGGAAGCTGACTTCGGCGCCGGCCGTGCCGTTCTTGGTCTTCACGCGCGCGATGCGTTCGTCGCGCTTCATGATGCCGTCCGCCGATTCCATCACCTTCACGCCGGGCAAGAGCACGGTGAAGCCGGTGGCGTTGACCGCGCCTTGAATCGCGGTCCCTGCCTTGTCCAGACGCAGGCGGTGGACCACCGGATCGCTCAGAGTTCCGTGTCCCCAGGGTGCGGCGCCGCCCGCGGCCTTGCCGTCGGATTCGCCGAACGTCTCGTCGTCCACCGCGGCGCTGGCGGCGGCCTTCTCTTTCGCCTCGTCGTTCTTCGGGTCGGCCTCTTCGGCGCCCTCTTCGTCCGCGCTGGGCGCGGCGCCAAGCGGCGCGGGCTCCATGGTGGCCATCGGGGTGGGGCCGAACAGCGGCACGTCGGCCGTGGTGCCGTTCTCGCCGGGCGCCGCCAGCTTGTCGGCGGGCTTCTTGTCGGCCACGGGGTTGCCCTGCTCGTCGACCACGGTCACGTCGCCGGGCTTGGCCGCGACGGCGATGGACGCCGCCGGATCCTTGTCGGCGCCGGGCGGAGCTGCCGGCTTCTTCATCGCGATCACGCCCACCGTCAAGAGCAGCACACCCAGGGCGCTGGCGGCGGCGATCTTCTTCACGCGGCGCTTCTTCGCGGCCGGATCGAGCGCCACTTCGGTCGGCTCGGCCTCGGCCACGCCGCCCGACTGCGGTCGCAGCTTGCGACCCAGCTGCGACATGGGGGCCGCCGCGGTCGTCCGGCGCGGCGCGTTGCCTTGCTTCTTGTGCTTGAGGTCCATCATCTTCGCACCGGCACCCTTGAAGAACCGTCCAATCCCCACCGCCGCGGCGCCGCTCATCTTGGCGAACATCGCGCCGCCCTTCTTGGCCGCGGTGCCTGCCTCCACCGCCATGTTGGCGACCTTGCCCCGCATCATGGCGGCCTCTTCGCTCATCTCGGCTCCGTCGACGAAGTCGTCGTCGCAAAGCGGCGCGTCCTGGTCGGTGCTGGCCGCCGCAGCGGTGAACCCACCGATCTCGGCGGCTGCGGCCTCGGCGCCGTCCTCCGAGTCGATCACGCTCGGCTCCGGCGTGTCGTCCGTCGCCCCGTCGTAGCGCAGCGCCACCACCAGCTGCGGGACCCGCGTCTGCGGGTCGATCAGCACGTCGACACCGTCGATCTGCGCGCCGCGACGCTCGCCCGCGCCGACGTCCTCGATCTCGAGGTGCCGGCCAACCTTGAGAAACTCGAGGTTCGAGGCGACCTGGACTTGCTTCGAGCTGCCGCCGCGCACGCAGGCTTTCATCGGCGAGCCGAGCCCGTCGATGTGCAGACGCACCCGCAGGCCGGCGCCGGCCGGAGCCTGGCTCTCGTCTTTGCCGGCGGCAGGCGCGCTCTCGACGATCGCCTTGGCGTTCATGCCGCAGAGCTCTTTCAGAACCTCGACGCTGCCGCTGTCGAGGGCGGTGAACTTGATGCCGAACTCGCCGCCTCGGTCTTGCTCGCGGCGCCAGGCCACCACGCCCTCGACCACGATCTCTTGACCGGCGTTGTCGAAGCGGCACACCAGCGGTGCGCCGACTTCGGGCAGATAGGCGGTGCGAAGCTGCATGCCGCGACCGCTCACGTCGATGCTCTCGGCCTCGAAGGCAGGGGAGCCCCCGACGTCTCGCCCGCAGATCTCGACCAGTGCCTGCACGGGCACTCGCTGCATCCCACCGGCACGCCGTTCTTCTTCGTAGCTCATTGTCTGCCTCCCGTGCGCCACGTCCGAATGCGGGACGGGGCCACGCTCGGGAGGTAGGTCCCCTGAGCCGGATTGGCCAAATTTCGCGCTCAGGTAGACTGGCGGCATGCAGCTCGAACACTGGAGCGCGGTGGCGCTGATCCTGGGCCTTGGGGCATGCGCGTCGGACGACGGCTCGAGCTCGACCGGGAGCGGCGGAACGGCGAGCGGCGGCGCGGCTGGCGGAACCGGCGCGATCGGCGGCGGCGGCGCGACCGGTGGCGCGAGCAGCGGCGGCGGCGCGAGCGGCTCCGGGGGCGGTGCCGGCACGGGCGGC
>JAKLKA010000262.1 GCA_023150915.1 Polyangiaceae bacterium | reverse complement strand
GGAGGCCTGATCTGGAGCCACGTGACTCCGTATCCAGACGACCGGCTGGGCGCGGCGAACTCCTACGGGCAGCCCTCGAGCTTCCACAACCTCGTCGCCCAGGCGCAGCTCTGGAGCAGCTCCTGGTCTCAAGTCGCGAACACCATGTTCGCCGGGACCGTGACAGCTTGCCCTGGGCAGAGTTTCTACTTCACGTTCACGGTCGGGAATCACGGGACCTACCACGACTCGTTCACTGCCCGGGTGTACCTGGGGCCATGCCCGACGTGCTACGCGTCCGGGCCGACAGGACCGACGGGGGGCGCCGGCGTCTTCAATTGGTTCAGCGACGTCCAGCCCCGGAGCTTCTACACGTGGACCGTGTACTACCCGCTCCCGACAATGGCCGCGAACACCACTTACTGGGTGTTCCACACGGTGGACATTTACAGCACGGTCGCTGAGGTCCGGGAGGCTGACAACTCTGAGCGCTTCACCGCCGACGCCCGGGTGAGCGAGGCAGGTCACGAACAGGCGTGAGGGTCCGGTGGTGAAGCGCGGCGTTGGACAAGCCCGGCGCGGCGGGGCGCGGGGCGCAGCCAGTGGCGCTATGGGCAATTCGGTGTTCGGCGGGGTTGGGGGACGTGGTCGGCGGAGCCGGGAGCACGTGGGACACTGGACGGAGGGGGTGCGCAGGAGCAGTGAACGGGTCGGATCGCCAGGTGCTGGAGCGGGCGAAACGGAGCAGCGACGGGCACGAAGGGCAGCCGCGGGAGAAGGAGATGGAGCTCACGCAGGGCGTCGAGGAAGAACAGGTCGGTCGGTGCGGTCATGCTGCCCGCCTCAACGGCGGTGCTCTGGAACGGATGTCGCAAGACGCGAGCGGCAGGTGGTCGACGAGGGCGCCGCAGACGCGGCAGCGATCGACGTCGCGACCGGTCAGGGAGCAGAGGCGGTCGCGCCAGGTCGGAGGTGCGCTGTTGGTGGGCGGAGTCGTGTTGGGGGCGAGCAGGGAACGAGCGGCAGGCAAGGCGTCGGCGACGGCGGTGCCAGCGTAGAGGCCATAGTGGCGGATCTTGTGGAAGCCGTCGGGCAAGACGTGCTGCACGAAGCGTCGCAAGAAGTCCAGTGGATGCAACGTGGCGGACTTGCCGTGCTTGGTGCGGAAGGTCACGGCGTCGTTGGTGACGGCGGTGAAGCGGCTGTTGGAGATGGCGACACGGTGAGTGTAGCGGCCCAAGTAACGCAGGACGTGATCGGGGCGCCGGAACGGCTTCTTGGCGAAGACGACCCAGGACACGCGAGCGAGACGAGCCATGAGACGGTCGAAGGCTCGAGGGTCACGCAGCTCGTCGAAAGAAGCAAAGACGCCTTGCTCGTGGAGGCGATGCAAGCACGCGAGCATCTTGGCTCGGAACACGGTGCCCATCATCGTGACGGGGAAGAGATAGCTGGGGTCGGTGCGGACCCAGGCTTTGCGGTCGTGCGCGAGGCCGCCGGCGGTGACGAGCGCATGGACGTGCGGGTGGAAGCGCAGGTCGCGGGTCCAGGTATGGAGCACCATCGTGATGCCGAGCGTAGCGGCGAGACGGGACGAGCCGAGGTCGGAGAGCGTGCCGCTCGCCGCGGAGAAGAGCGCGTCGAGCACCGGGCGTGGCAGGGCCTTGGCGAGGGAGCGCAGCTCGCGCGGCAGGGTGAAAACCACGTGGAAATGCCGCACCGGGAGCAGGCGCGCGGCGCGCGCTGCGATCCACTGCTCCTGCCGCAGAGCCTGGCACTTCGGGCAGTGCCGGTTGCGGCAGGAGTTGTAGGCGGGATGCTGGTGCCCGCACGAGCGGCACACGTCGAGGTGGCCACCGAGCGCTGCGGTGCGGCAGAGCTCAATGGCCGAGAGCACCTGCCGCTGTGCGGGCGACAAGCAGCTTTCGGCTTCGAGCTCGCCGCGATGCGCGCGCACGATGTCCGCGATGTCGAAGAGTGGCCGCCCGGCGGGTGCCGGACGGGAAGTCATCGAGCGTCAGCCCGTCTTGGGCAAGCGCTCCAGCGGGCTCTTGGTTTTGGCGATCATTCCCGCGGAGACGCGGGTGTAGCGCGTAGTCACGCGAATGCTGCCGTGACCGAGCAACACCTGGATGACCCGCAAGTCGGTGCCGGCCTCGAGCAGGTGCGTTGCGAAGCTGTGTCGCAGCACGTGCGGCGTGACCTTCTTGTCGAGCTTGATTGCGGCGGCGGCCCTCGCCAGCGCGTTGCGGGCAACCTCGGCCGCGATGGGCCGTCCGGTGCGTCCCGTGAAGAGCCACGGCGCTGGCGGTCGGGTGAGCTTCCAGTACGCGCGCAGGATCACCAAGAGGCGGGGACTGAGCATCACCAAGCGCTCCTTGCCACCCTTGGCCTTGCGCACGTGGATCACGCCGCGCGCAGCATCGATGTCACCAGTTTGGATGCGACACGTTTCGCTGATGCGCAGGCCGGCGGCGTACATCGTGGTGAAGAACACGCGGAAGCGCGGCTTCTCCAGCGCGTCGAGCAGACGATGAACTTGCTCCTCGCTCAGCACCACGGGCAGCTTGTCCGTGTCCTGCGGCCACGACAGGAACGCCGTCTCCGCCGGGCGAGCCAGCGTCTTGCTGTAGAGGAACCGAAGAGCAGCGAAGTGCTGGCGGAGCCGCTGCGTGCCCAAGCCCTGGCCCATCAGGTGTTGGACCCACCGGCGGACCTCCGGCTGGTGCAGCTCGGCCGGCGAACGACCGTGGAACTTCGCGAACTGCGCGATCGAGCGAAGGTAGTGGGCGCGGGTCGTCTCGGCGTAGCCGCCCAGCTCGAGATCCTGCATCATTTGTGCTCGCAGTTTGGTCATAGTGGTCTCCTTGGTTTGCGGCGCTTCCGACACCGCGGACCAAGGAGGCTGCGCTCTCACTGCGAGCTGCGCCGCTGCTGGCCAGAATCACCAGGAGATCAGCGCATGACACGAACGTCTTGGCGCACTCAGTTGCGCGCACCGCCGCAGGTCACGACCCCCGCCGCGCAAGCGGCTTCGTCCAACTGTCCACCTTCGCTGTGTAGCCAACGAGGGCAGCCGAACGCGAGCTGCTCCAACCCGGGTCAGCAGGATGTCCTGGATGGCGACGGTGTCGGCGACGCGTGCGACAACTGCCCTCTCAAGCAGAACCCCACCGGTCAGCTGAACGACACCGACGACGACGCGGTGGGCGGCGCGTGCGACAACTGCAACCTCGCGAACCCGGTGCTGGCGTGCCAGGGGCAGAACGACTGCGGTGGGGGCATTCTTTCCTGC
>JAKLKA010000261.1 GCA_023150915.1 Polyangiaceae bacterium | reverse complement strand
TCCCTCGATCTCTACCCGGTTGTGGCAGCGGCCACCACCCGAGCCGCGCTCTTGCGTGGAGGAAGCGTGGAGAAACCGCGCAGGCGGAATCTCGGACCTCGGCCCGTCGTCGAAGCGGGGATGGGTCGATTCCTCTTGCCGCGCGGCCTGGCGCTGGCCGCTCTGATGTTTGCCTTCGCGATCGTTCCTCGGCACTGGTGCCAGACCGGCGCGGTTGCCTTCTGGTCCGGCGATCGCGGCCGGGTCCGGGCTTTCGGGGCAAACGTGGATCGCCACGTCGGCGAGCTTCCGTCGGGGCGCTTCAGCACGGGCTCACGGCGGTTCGACGGCGAGTGGCACTTCGGCACGGCGATGATGGCTGCGATGGGGTTCGGGCAGACCGCCCGCGAGCACGCCGAGCTCGGCCCCGAGGCCCTGGCTCGGATGGACCGCGCCCTCGACGCCATGCTCTCGCCGCGGGCACGGGCCTTCGACGCCGAGGCGTGGGGCGAAGATCCGCTCGCATCCCTGGACGAAGACCGGGGCCACGCGGCGTATCTGGGCTACGCGAACCTGGCGCTCTCGGTGCGGCGTTTCCTCGAGCCCGAGTCGCGCTTCGCGGCGCTGAACGATCGGATCAGCGCCACGCTGGAGCGTCGGCTCGCCGCGGCCGAGGCCCAGGTGATCGAGACCTACCCCGGCGAGATCTACCCGGTGGACAACGCCGCTGTCGCCGCATCGATGGCGCTTCGTGCCCGGGCGCTGGGCCAGGCCCCACCGGCCGTGGTGGATCGGTTCCTGCGGCAGCTGCGCGAGCGCTTCGTCGATCCAAAGACCGGCCTCTTGCACCAGGCCGTCGGGTCCGATCGCCGAGCGACCGATGCGCCTCGCGGCTCGGGCACCGCGCTCGCCGCGTACTTCTTGTCCTTCGCCGACGACGAAGCTTCCCGCGATCTGCACCGCGCGCTCCGGGCCGAGCTCGGCGGCACGGTGGCTGGGTTCGGCGTGGTACGCGAATACCCGCGGGGGTCGGCGTTTCGCCCGGGCGACATCGACTCGGGGCCGCTGGTCTTCGGCTTCAGCATCTCGGCCATGGGCTTCGGCCTCTCGGGATGTCGGACGCACGGCGACCGGGCGTGCTTCACCGAGCTTTACCGCGCGTTTTACCTGTTCGGGGCGCCCGTGGCGCTGGACGGCGAGCACGCCTTCGCGTCCGGCGGACCGCTCGGCAACGCCATCGTGCTGGCCATGCTCACCGCGCAGCCGGCCTCGGCCTGGAGGCGGGCGTGAAGCGCCTGGCCTGGGTCAGCCTGGCGCTCTGGGTCGCCCACGGCGCGCTGCTCGTGGTCGCCGCCCGCTGGAGCTTCGCGGCCGCTCTGCTCTCACCCGGCGCGCACTCGCAGCTGCTGGCCCTGGCGTTCGGGGTGGCCTTCATCGGCTTGCGCCTGCTGGTGGTCGTGGGGCTACCGGTGTGCTGGGCTTTTTGCCTGGTTTTTCGGCTGTCTGCTCGGCTGGGGCGGCGGCCTGCCTCGCCAACCCGGGGGCCTGGGCCTATGCTCAGTGCGCCCGGAATGGGCAGCGAGGTACCCGATGGCGAATCACGATGAGTCGAGCCTTTCCCGACGTTCCTTGATGGGCGGCGCTGCGGCGCTGGCCACTGCCGCGCTGGCGCCCAGCGCTGCGGCAGACGCCCCGGCAAGCCTCGGCGCCAAGCCGCCCGCGGGCTTCAAGCCGATGAACAAGCCGGGCCGCATCGTCAAGGTCACCCGCGGCAACGACTTCGCCTCGCTCATGCAACCCAACCAGCTCTGGCCCAAGGCAGACGTCGCCAAGAACATGATCGAGCGCGCGCTCATGGATCTCACGGGCGCGCCCAACCTGGTCGAAGCGCTGGGCAAGTTCATCCACAAGGACGACGTCGTGGCGATCAAGCCCAACGGCATCGCGGGCCAGTCGGGCGCCACCATGGCCGCCAACGCCGAGGTCGTGATGCCGCTGATCGAGGCGCTGATCAAGCTCGGCGTGCCGCCCGAGAAGATCACGGTCTACGAGCAGTTCCCCAGCTATCTCAAGGGGACGCGCATCGGGGGCAAGGGCAACGCGCTGCCGGCGGGCGTGAAGACCGGCATCCACATGAACAGCGTGGTCGACATGCCCAAGATCAAGGTCTACGGCAACGTCGAGACGCAATATGTGAAGTTTCTGACCGAAGCCACGGCCGTGATCAACTTCACTCAGATCAAAGACCACTCGATCTGCGGCTTCACGGGCTGCTTGAAGAACATGACCCACGGCTCGATCACCAACCCCGGCAAGCACCACGGCGCCGGGGCCCACGGGCAGATCGTGGCGCTCTACAACCACGAGATCATGAAGAGCCGCGTGCGGCTGCACATCGTGGACGCCTTCAAGATCATGTACGACAAGGGGCCGCTCGACAAAGATCCGAAGCGCCGCATTCCGCACGGCGCGGTGTATGCCACGACCGATCCGGTGGCCATGGACACCATCGGCTGGAAGGTGGTCGACAAGGCCCGCACCGAGAACGGCATGAAGACCCTGGCGCAGTCGGGGCGCGAGCCGAAGTACATCACCAAGGCCGCCGACGCGGGTCTGGGCGTGCACGCCGAGAGCAAGATCAAGCTGAGCGAAGTGGCGCTCTGAGATCCGAAGGCGGGCGCCTGCGCTACTTTCGCGAGTAGAGCAGCACCACGATCGCCACCGCCACCAGGGCGATGATCCCGAAGAGCGCCATCGGGCTCAGCGCCGTGGCCTTCTCCGGGGTCGCGGCCTTTGCGCGCACCTTCTTCGGCGAGGGGGCGCGTTTCGCGCCGCTGTCGTCGTCGGGGCGGCGCTCGGCGCGTGCTTCGGCGCGTGCTTCGGCGCGTGCTCCGGCGCGCTTGGCTGCGGGCTTGGGCTTCTCCGGTTGCCGTTCGGAATCGGCTGCCTCGGCGTCGCGTTCGGCGCGGGCTGCCCGCTCCGCTGCGCGAGCCGCGCGCTCGGCCTCGGCCTTCTGCGCGCGCTCGGCGTCGCGGGCGCGGCGCTCGGCGTCGGCCTGGGCACGCTCGGCTTCCTGCGCGATGCGTCGCGCTTCTTGCTCGGCCTTGAGCTGCTCGGCGCGCTCGGCCTTCTTGGAGCGACGGCGTTCGGCCTTCTTGGCGGCAGCCGCCGCGCGTTCGCGACGCTGGTGCTCGCGGCGCTCGCGCTTCGACGGGGCCGCCGCGCGGATCGCCTTCGGATCCGCCGCCATCGGTGCGGGCGCAGGCTTCACCGCCGCCGGCGCGGGCGCAGGCTTCACCGCCACCGGCGCGGGCTTCGCAGCCGCCGGCGCCGGCGCGGGCGCAGGCTTCAC
>JAKLKA010000081.1 GCA_023150915.1 Polyangiaceae bacterium | reverse complement strand
CTGACCGGCGTGAAGCGCGAGGACCGCGTTCCGTCGCCCAACTGCCCGTCGTCGTTGGCACCCCACGCCCACACGCTGCCATCCACGCCGAGAGCGAGGGAGAAGTCATCTCCTGCGGCGACGGCGCTCACTGGCGGGAGTCCCGCAACCGGGGCGGGAACAGCCGTCGCGGTCACGTCGTCGCGCCCGAGCTGACCGGTGGAGTTGTGACCGGCAGCCTTCACGACGCCGTCGCCGAAGAGCGCGAGAGAATGACCGGCCCCAACAGCCACGTCGGACGCCCCGAAATACGCTGGGACCGGCGTGGCCGCCGCGACGTTCGCCCCTGCCGGCAGGGCGAGCTGTCCGTGTGTGTTGTCGCCGGCGCCACGCACAGTTCCGTCGTCCGAAACGAACAGCGTGCTCGAACCGCCGGCTGCGACTCGAGACACCCCGCTCTCGCTCACGACGCACTTCGCCGTTGCCGGTGGCTGGCCCCCGAACCCGCAGTCCGACGAGGTCACCGGCAAGGCACGGAGAACTCGCCCGCTGCGCGATACACCCCACACGACCGTCTGGAAGACGGAAGCATAGGTCTTCGGGTCACACTCGACGTCGTGGAGGTGCAGTGCGGTATGCCACGGCGTCACCGGGACGCTCGGGACTTCGTTCAAGACGAGCTTCGATCGAGCGTCGCGGTAGCCGATGCCAAAGCCGCGGCGGTTACAGGCGACCAACTCGTCGGCCCCGCTCATGATCAAGCCCGACGGTTCGACCGTCGAAGGCTTCGAGTAGTTTTCCGAGCACGCATTCTGAAAGAGATTGCTCAGGTACTTGAAGGACCAGGCTCCCGGCGTGCTCTCGCCGAAGTAGTCGATGCGATCGTCGCTGCAGGGATAGCCTGGGGAAAAGCAGCTGTTCGTCACGAGCACGCCGAGCTCGCCGCTGACGTCGTCCCATGCGATGCCGGTGGCAATCCCGCTTTGGGGGCGCGTGGCCAGGACCGAGGTGGTCGGCGAGTTGGACGACGAAAGCCCTATCCGGACCACGTCGTAGCTCCCTTTCGGATCGTTGGGGCTCCTTAGACCGATCAGATCCTGCTTCGATGCCCGATAGGCAAGCGCTCGCCATTCGGACGTCCCCGTCATGGTGAGGGTCTTGCGAACTTGCCCGGTGAGCGGATCGAGCAGCTTGAGCTGGTTTTTCTTCGTCGCGCCAGGGCAGTCGATGACCAGCAGCGTCGGGTCCGAGAGGCCAACGACGCTACCGGGAACGACGGCGACCCCGCGCGTGGACGTGTACGCCGTCAAAGACGGGAACATCGAGCTGTAGTTGCCAGGGACGATGTAGGCGACGTCGTTGCCACACTCGGCAGGGATTTCGATGCTCGGCGCAAGCCCTCCGGAGAAGGCGGCACTCTGCCCCGGGTCGGCAGACGGAGTTCCCATGAGCACGTCGGCGTGCGTGCCCGACGAGCTGAACGCACGAACGTCGTCTAGGCCGTCGGAGTTGAAGTCGCCGACCAAGGTCCCGACGTACTGGTCCATCCCGAAGAAGGCCTGCGAGACCGCCAGCGGATTGGTCAGCTTGGTGAGGTTCACTCCCTCGAGGTAGACCGTCGCGTAGCCCGGCAGTTGGACGATGATGTCGTGCGCTCCGTCGCCGTTGAAGTCACCGACGTATGCCGCGGCGGCGACCTGGCCGAGGGGCACGAACGCCGGAATGGGCGTCGCGATCGGACATCCCGTGCAAGTCTTTCCAACAGACGAAAACTTGATGTCGAGTGCCCATACCAGGAAGCTGACGACGAAGGTGATCTTGTCCGGCACTCCATCACCGTCCAGGTCGGCGAATACCGTCGGGGTCCCCGGCAGGTTCGGCACGTTCCCGATTTCCATGATGTCCGTTGCGGTGGCAAAGCCCGTTGTGGGGCAACCCGCCGAGTCGCTGCATGGCGGCTTCGGTGCGACTCGAGCGCAGTTTGCGGCCGTGTCCACGTAGAAGTTCTCCTGTGGGACCGTGCCCAGAATCCCCGTCACGAGACCCGAGTTGACATCGATCACCGGAGCGCCGCTGTCCCCTTCAAGGGCGTCGCTAGAGAAGGCGAAGGTGTTCGCCGACGCGTCCACGAACTTGACTGCGCCGGTGGGCGTGATCTTCAGCGGGAAGCCCGCTCCGTGGCCGGCAACGGTGGTCGGTTGGTCGGCCGCCAGCGTGTTGGTGCGGCGCACATCCAGCAGGTGCCGGCCCCGCACGACGCGATCGGCCTTGAAGAGCGTGAAGTCGGAGTCGTCGCCGCTGCTGTTTGACAGGGGGTGCGCGCGAGAGACGACCTCTTTGCACTTGTAGACGTCCCATTTGCGGCGCAGAGCGAACGGGAGACCCGCGGTCGGATGCTCCGTCCCGAACGACCGGACCTGGTATCCAAAGGCGAACTCGACGTCCTTGCACTCGCGGCCCTTCTCCGACCCGGCGGCCCCCGTTGCCTTGAGGCAGTGACCGGCGGTGAGGAAGAGCTCCTCTCCCCCGGAGGTCTGAGGCAACCGGAACACGGTGCAACTATCCGCGCGGAGCACCGTTTCCTCTGCGAACTTCTCGTCCGGGCACAAGCCGTAGCCTGTTTGGGGTGGCACGGTGGCAATGAACACCGGGCCCTTAATCGCAAGGGCCGTGTTCAGGTAGCAGACATCAGGAGACGAAGTCTTGAGGCACAGCGCGTCCGTTGGGAATTTTCCCGAGGCCACACTGCCAGGCGGACCGGCCATCACGCCGACGGCGTCCGCCCAGGCCCGCGCTGCCGGGGTCACCGCGGGATCGATCGGGTTCTTCCGATCGTCGGTCCCGAAGATGACGGGTTCGCCTGCGCGGTCCACGGAACCGCGACTATCCGAGCAAGCGAACTGCACGACCCCAAGCGCGCAGAAGAACAACCCCACGAGATGCTGCGTGCTGCGTGCTGCGTGCTGCGTGCGCATGAGCCGACCTCCCCGAAGGTGGATCCACATTACGGCGTGGCCCTCGGTAACGTCAACGTGATCGAGCGGTGCGCGTTCCACCGACATCACGTCGCGTCATCGTCTTGTGCCGACGGAGCGAACACTGGCCGAAGCCGACGTGATTGGCCTCGGAAACGCGCGGTCTCGCGGCTGGTGCCCGCCCGGGCGACGATGGCCTTCTCCGGACCGCGAAGCGCCTCGAGCCGGAGGAACCGCGTACGCAAGTGACCGCCCTCCGTGCGGCCTGCTGCCGAATGTCAACCTACCGCCCCGCCGGCTTCGCTAACCCGGCTGCCTTCCGGATCTTCTCCACGTCGACCTGCTCGACGTATTCGATCAGGTTCTTCCAGATCGAGTGAAACCCGAAATCGCCCTGGGTCATCTCCCGGATGGCCTCGTGTTTGCTCCACCCCTGAACGACGATTCGGTACATGGCGGTCATCGTTCCGGTGCGGTCTGCGCCGTGCTGGCAGTGGACGAACACCGGCTGTCGGGCGGGGTCGGTGACGATCTTCAGGAAGCGAATCACGTCTTCGTCCTCGCCGTGCCAGGCCTTGGCGCTGATGTGCTCGTAGGCCAGGGGCAGCGCGCCGATCTCGTCGCGGTCAGAGTGCACGGCGCGCAAGTTGACCACGGTGCGAACGCCCAGCCGGTGGAGCTCGGCCATGCCCTCGGCGGTGGGTTGGGCGCCGCGGTAGTAGACCGGGCTCACGCGGTGCAGGTTGGGCAGCCCGGGTCGCTCGAGGCGCTGGGCCCAGCTCACCGGTCGCCCGGCAGGCTGGGCCGTGGGCGACGAGCGCGCCGGCGCGGCCGGCTCGGGCGGCGCGCTGCAGGCCACGCCCGCGCACAGCGCCAGCGAAAGCAGCGGGCGCCCGAGCATGCTCAGACGGCGGGCGCCTCGGCCTTGCGCGTCTGGCCGATCTTCTTCCCCTTGCCGACCTTGGCGAAGAACGTGTGGTCCAGCCAGTCGGTGAAGGGCAACGCCACGTAGATCGACGAGTACGTGCCGAGCGTGATGCCCACGATCAGCGTGAGCGCGAAGTCCTTGAGGGTGCCTGTGCCGAACACGAACAGACCCGTCAAGCTGACGATGGTCGTGCCGCTGGCCAGCAACGTGCGGTTCAACATCTCCGATACGCTCAGGTTCACCAGGCTCCGGAAGGTTCTGCCTCTGAGCCGACCCAGATTCTCGCGCACGCGGTCGTAGACGATCACCGTGTCGTTGATCGAGTAGCCGACGATGGTCAAGATGGCGGCGACCGTGGTCAGGTTCACCTCGCGCCGCACCAGCACCAAGAAGCCCAGCACGGTGACCGCGTCGTGGACCAGCGCGAAGACGGCGCCCGGGGCGAAGCGCAGGTCGAAGCGGAAGGCGATGTACGCCATGATGAACACGATCGAGATCAAGACCGCCTTCAGCGCGGCGTCGCGGAGCTGAGCACCGGCTTTCGGCCCGATCCACTCCGAGCGCAGCGGCTCGGCCGGCACCTTGTCGGCGCCCAGCTTGTCGCGCAGGCCGGCCATCAGCTGGTCGCCCTTGCTCATCAGCTGAATCTCGACCTTGTTGTCGCGCTCGCTCTGCAAAGAGGGGTTGTTGGCGCCGGGCCGGAGCATCAGCCCGCCCACGCCGGCGATCCGCTCTTTGATGAACGCCATGTCGGGCGCGTCGCGGAAGCGCACCGTGATCTTGTCGCCGCCGGGGCTGAACTTCACCTCGGTGGCGGTGCGGTTCGGCGTGCAGTCGGCGGGCTGCCCCTCGCCCACGCACAGGCTCTTCTCGACCTCGGCCTGCTTCTCGGGCGAGATCGTGCTCACCTCTTGGACGCGGACGATGTAGTGGCTGGCGTTGTTCGCGTCGTCGACCCGGATCACGTCCGGATGGGAGAAGCCCGAGGCCTTCACGGCGTTCTCGACCTCGGTCGAAGACACCTTGCCGGTGAACGCGACCTCGACCTCGGTGCCGCCCTTGAAGTCGGTGCCGAGCTTGAGGCCCAGCCCCGGCGCAAACAGGCCCACCAGCGCCGCGAAGAAGGCGGCGAGCGAGATGGCCATGAACAGGCGGCGCGCGCCCATGAAGTCGTACAGACGGCCTAGCGGAATCAGATTCATGGCGTCACCCGATGTCCAAGTGGGTCTTGCGCCCGAAGCCGCGCGCCCAGAGCTCGAAGAACACGCGGCTCACGACCACCGCTGTGAACAAGTTGATCAGCACGCCGACCGTCAGCGTGACCGCGAAGCCCTTGATCGGCCCGGACCCGTACTGCGCCAGGACGATGCCCGAGATGAGAGTGGTCAAGTTGCCGTCCACGATGGCCGAGAGCGCACGGTTGAAGCCAATTTCTATCGCTGCCCGCGCGCTCTTCCCCGCGCGCTGCTCTTCGCGTATGCGCTCGTTGATCAGCACGTTGGCGTCCACGCCCATGCCGACCGTCAGCGCGATGCCGGCGATGCCGGGCAAGGTCATCGAGGCTCCGAAGGTGGCCAGCGTGGCCAGCTGCAAGAAGACGTTGAACGCCACCGCGACGTCGGCGATCAGGCCGCCGCGCTTGTAGTAGATGAACATGAACAGCAGCACCAGCCCGGCGCCGATGCCCGAGCCACGCACCGCGAGCCCGATGGCCTCTTTGCCCAGCGAGGGACCAATGCGCTGCTCGTTCGAGGGTGAGATGGGTGCGGGCAGCGCGCCCGAGCGCAGCACCAGCTCCAGCTTGCGGGCGTCGCGCAGCTGAATGTCCGGGTCCTGCGCGCCCATGGTGATCTGCGCGTGCCCGCCGGCGATGCGGTTCAAGATCACCGGGGTGCTCTCGACCCGGCCATCGAGCATGATGGCGAAGCGCTTCTTCACGTTGGCGCCGGTGATGCGCTCGAAGGCCTTGCCGCCCGACTCGGTGAAGGTCAGGGCCACGTGCCAGCCGCCCACGCTGCGGCCGCCCTGCTGGTCGGGCTGGGCCTGCGCCTCGGTGACCTGGGCGCCGGTGATCTCGGCGCGGGACTTGAGCAGGTACGTGCGCCAGCCCGCCTCGCTCTGCTTGAGCGTCTCGGGGTTGGTCTCGTACACGACCTCGAAGCCGAGCTCGCGGTCTTGCGGGGGGGTCAGCGTCGCCGCCCACTCCTTGAAGCGCGTGAGCGCGTCCTTGATCTTCTCTTCCGGCTTCTTCTTCAGATAGGCGTAGGTGATCTGCTTGTTCTTCTGGTCGCCGTTCTCGTCCAGACCGACCGGAGCCACCTCGCGGGCGAACTCGAGACCCTCGGGCAGGCTCTCTTTGGTGGCCGCCTTGGCCACCTCGCCCAGGTAGTCCGTCTCGTCGTCGAGCAGCTTGAACTCGAGGCGTGCGGTCTGGCTGATGATGTCACGGATGGTGGCGAAGCTGGCTTCGTCTTCGCCCGGGACCTCGACGATGATGTCCTCGTTACGGGTCGAGACGCTGGCTTCACGCAAGCCCAGGTCGTCGACGCGGCGCAAGATGATGTCCTTGGCCTGAGCCACGGCGCGGTCGCGAATGCCGCTCTCGGCGATCTCGCGCACCCGGAACACCCACTTCTTCTTGTCCGGGCTCTGGGTGTAGGTGAGGTCGGCGCGGAACCGCTCCAAGAAGCGCTCGTCGATCTTGCTCGGGTCGTCCTTCACGTCGAAGCGGATCTCGTTGGCCGGTTTGCGCGGCGCCTCGATGGCGACCTTGTCGCGCAGCTTGACCAGCGCCTCTTCGCTCGGCAGCTCGTCCCCGGTGTGCAGGCCGTAGACCTTGGCCAGCTCGGCCCGCATCTGCTCGTAATAGCGGTCGCGCTTGTCCTTGACGGCCTCGTCCACGTCCACGGTGTAGACCAGGCGCAGGCCGCCGCGCAGATCCAGGCCGGCCACCAGCCGGAACTTGTTGTGCTGCTCCACATAGCTGGGGCAAGGCAACTTCCCGCCCGAAAGCCGCTCGAGCGAGGGCCACAGCACGAAGAACCCGGTGGTCACCAGGGTGAACACCAGGCCGGCTCGCAAGCGCCAGGGCACGTCGATCCACTCGACGGCCACGAAGCCGCTCCACAGCGCCAAGATGCCGAACATCACCATCGGCCAGAACGCGTGGAAGTAGGCCGAAGCGGCGCCAGAGGCCGCCAGCCCGGCCGCCAGCCAGAGCGAGACGCGGTGCGCACGCTTGACCCAGCCCAGGGCCAGGAACATCGCCGCGAAGGCGCCGTAGACGAAGGTGAGGGGGTTGATCTGTGCGAGCACGAGTCAGTCTTTCTTCGCGGCCGGCTGTTCTTCGCCGGTGTCTTTGCCCAGAAGGCCCGATTTGAGCAGCTCGACCTTCACGCCCGGAGCCAGCTCGACCTTGGCGTAGCGCCCGCCCACTTCGACCAGCTTTCCGACCAGGCCCGACTGCGTAAGCACGCGGTCACCCTTTTTCAACTCCGCAATCGCCGCTGCCGCCTTCTTCTGCTGCTTCCGCGAGCTCCAGAACATGATGAACAAGAGCGGCGCCATCAGCAGGATCGGGAACAGCATCGACATGCCGCCACCCGGAGGTTCGCCACCGCCGGGCGGCGGCGCTTGCGTCTGACCGGTGGCGGGCTGGGCCGGCGCGGGTGCGGGTGCGCCGGGCGCCTCGGGGCGACCCGGGGCGGGGGGGACTGCCTGGAAGAAAGAAGTCAACCTGATGTCTCCTGGAGCGCGGTGTAGAGTCCGTGTGCGCGGCGAGCCGCGAGAGGCTTCTCGGGCGACCCCACGTCGAGCGCGAGACGCCTCCCCGGCGGAGCGGCGAAGCTCACCATGCGCCGAAGCCGCCGGCTCATACCCAGTTTGTGGGGGGTCCGCAAGGACGCGCCCGGGCACCTAAACGGGGGTGCAGGCTCCGCGCGGGGGGCGCGTTCCGTGCCTTGACACTGAGGGACCTGGAGGGTAGTTGGTTTCCCCCTTGGTTTCTGAGGGTTTCACCTTCCAGGCGCGTAGCTCAGTGGTAGAGCACTACCTTGACACGGTAGGGGTCGTTGGTTCAATCCCAATCGCGCCTACGACTTTCTTCATGTTGACCAGGACCGTTTGAGCTGATGGCGGACGTGCAACGCACGCCGCGCGAGCTCTTGGAGGCCCGCGGGCAGCTCGCAGACGACATCGTCGCCGTCTTGATCGAAGGCGCGATCGTCGACCTGCACACGCCGGTGGCCGAGGGCGCGGCGTTCGAGCCGCTGCGCGCTTCCGACCCGCGCGCGCTCTCGGTCATTCGTCACTCGGCGGCGCACGTCATGGCCGACGCCGTGCAGCGGCTGTTCCCCGGCACGCAGGTGACCATCGGCCCCTCGGTGGACAGCGGCTTCTATTACGACTTCGACCGCCCCGACGGGCCGTTCACCGACAAAGATCTCGAGCGCATCGAGAAAGAGATGAGAAAAATCATCTCTGGCAAGAAGCCCTTCACCCGCGAAGAGATGACGCACGAGCAGGTGCGCGCGCTCTTCGACGGCATGGGCGAGAAGTACAAGTGCGAGATCATCGACAGCATTGCGGCGCGCGGTGAGCGCATCAGCGTGTATCGCCACGGCAGCCCGGGCCGGAAAGAGGGCACCTGGCTCGACGTCTGCGCCGGTCCGCACGTGCCGCACGCCGGCCACCTGGGCGCGGTGAAGCTCACCACCGTCGCCGGTGCCTACTGGCGTGGTGACGAGCGGAACCCGATGTTGCAGCGGATCTACGGCACGGCGTTCCCCTCGCAAGCCGAGCTGGACGCCTATCTGAAGCAACTGGAAGAGGCCAAGGCGCGCGACCATCGAAAGCTCGGCAAAGAGCTCGAGCTGACCATGTTCCACGAATACGCGCCGGCCATGCCGTTCTTCTTGCCGCGCGGCGCCAGCGTGTATCACCGGCTGATCCAGTACGTGCGCGAGCTGTACGTGGACTACGGCTACGACGAGGTGATCACGCCGCAGGTCTTCGACAAGAAGCTGTTCGAGACCAGCGGCCACTGGGAGAACTATCAGGACAACATGTTCCTGAGCGTCACGCGCGACGCCTATCAGGACATCGTGGCGGGCAATCCCGAGGCGCTGGCCGCGATGCAGGCCAAGGGCCAGAAAGAGTGGTTCGAGTCGTGGGTCGAGAGCTCGATCCGCACCGGGCTCAAGCCGATGAACTGCCCGAGCCACTGCCTGATCTTCGGGCAGCGGCGGCGCAGCTATCGCGAGCTGCCGTGGCGCGTGGCCGATTTCGGGCGGCTGCACCGCTACGAGCGCGGCGGCGTGGTGCACGGCCTGGCGCGCGTTCGCACCTTCTGTCAGGACGACGCGCACATCTTCTGCACGCCCGAGCAAATGGTGGCCGAGATCAGCGCGTTCAACCGCCTGCTGTTCGAGGTGTACAACGCGTTCGCCTTCGACAAGGTGGCGATCAAGCTGGCGCTTCGACCCGAGAAGCGCGTGGGCACCGACGAGATGTGGGACCGCGCCGAGGCGGCGCTCGAGCAGGTCTTGCTCGAGGCCCGGCTGCCCTTCGAGAAGCTCGAGGGTGAGGGCGCCTTCTACGGTCCGAAGCTCGAGTTCCACGTCACCGACGCCATCGGCCGCAGCTGGCAGCTGGGCACCATCCAGGTGGACTACGCGCTGCCCGAGCGGTTCGGCCTGGAATACATCGGCTCCGACGGCGCGGCGCACCGCCCGGTGATGCTCCACCGGGCCATCCTGGGCTCGCTCGAGCGCTTCTACGGCGTGTATCTCGAGCACTGCGCCGGCAAGTTCCCCGTGTGGCTGGCGCCCGAGCAAGTCATCTTGCTGACCGTGAGCGAGCGGCAGGCTGACTACGCCGCGAGCGTGGCGGCCCAGCTTCGGGCCCGCGGGCTCAGGGTGCTGGTCGATGCCGGCGCCGACAAGCTGGGCGCCAAGATCCGGAACGCGCGCATGATGCGCCACCCTTACATGGTCGTGCTGGGCGACGACGAAGCCGCCGCCCAGACGGTGGCTCCGCGCTCGCGCGACGCGGGCGAGCTGGGCAGCATGTCGGTCGGCGAGTTCGCCGAGCGCGTGCTCCGCGAAGCCAGCCCACCTCGACTTCAACAGGCTCACGCGGCGTCGCCGCGAGAACAGGGACCGAACATCAGCACATGAGTAACGGGCGACGATTCAGCCGGGAGCCCCGGGCTCCTCAGATCCGCATCAACCACCGCATCCGCGTGCCCGAGGTGCGTGTCGTCGCAGAAGACGGCTCGAACCTGGGGGTGTTGCCCACCGGCGACGCGATCCGGCGTGCTCAAGAGGCCGGGCTCGACCTGGTCGAGGTCAACCCGAAGGGCACGCCCCCGGTCTGCAAGATCCTCGATTTCGGCAAGTACAAGTACGAAGAGAAGAAGAAGCAGCGCGAGACCAAGCGCAAGCAGACCGTGGTCGAGATCAAAGAGATCAAGCTTCGCCCGAAGACCGACGACCACGACATGGAGGTGAAGGTCCGCGCCGCTCGCAAGTTCGCCGAGGCCGGCAACAAGGTGCGCTTCACGGTCCGCTTCCGCGGTCGCGAGATCACCCACCCCGAGGTGGCGCAGCGCCAGCTCTCTTACCTGCTGAAGCAGATGGAAGACCTCTGCAACATCGAGCAGAACCCGGCCATGGAGAATCGCGCCATGGCCGCGGTGGTGTCGCCCAAGCCGCAGGTCATGCAGCGGGTGGCTCAAGAGCGCGCGCAACGCGAGAAAGATCGCGAGAAGGCCCGCGCCGAAGGCAAGAGCGAGCCGTTCAACGCCGTGCCCGAGGAAGAAGAGGAAGCGCTTCACGAGCCGGACGACGACGACGACGACGACGACGACGACGGCGACGACGGCGACGACGGCGAAGCAGCGAACTGAGGTTCCGGGCTCGAGCGCGGTTTCCGTTCCGGCTGGGTGCGCTGCGGCACCCACGCCGGAGCCCGAGCGCGCTAGCGCTTCAAGAGACCGGTGATGCTGGGCGGCAGCACGCCGGCGAAGTACGCGCCGACCACGCCGCCAATCAGCACCAGCACCAGGAAGAAGGCGATCAGGCCGCCCTTCCCACCTTGCTTGGCCGGCGGCGCCAGTGCGGGCGGCACCGAGGGCAGGTGCGCGCTGGGCGGCGACGCCATCACCACCGCCGAGGGTGGGGCGGCCGAAGGGGACCGGGTTCGGCCCGAGAGCGTGTCGTCTTCGAGCGCGGCGAGGTTGCCCAGCTCGAACGAAACGGGCGACGACCCCGCCGCGGGCGCCGACGCCGGCCCCACCCCGATCTGGCTGCCCCAGTCTTGGGGTTCGTCGAACGAGCCGATGTTGAGCGGCGCGGCGCCCAGCTCGGCGCTGGACCGATCGCCGCTCTCGCCGCCCTGCAGCGAGGTGAACTCGAACAGCGCCTCTTCGATCAGCGAGCCTATGATCGAGCGCTTGTCCGCCTTCTCGCGGCGCTTCGAGTCCTCGCGGCCGCGGACGATGGGCTCGACCAGCGCCGCAATGTCGAACGAGCTGACCGGGTGACCGGCGTGGAACAGCAGCGTGTTCAGATCCCGGCCCAGGTCGCGCGCCGTCTGGTAGCGCTGCACCGGATCGCGGGCCAGCGCCTTGGCCAGCACTCGGTCGAGCTCGGCCGTGGCGTGGGGGTGAAAGTCGCGGATCGACGGGATGCGCGCCGCCTGCACCTGGCGCACGGTGTCCAGGTCGCTGTCGCCCAGGAACAACCGGCGCCCCGCCAGCATCTCCCACAAGATGATGCCCACCGCGAAGATGTCGGTCCGCGCGTCGATCGGCTGGCCCAGGGCGGCCTCGGGCGAGAGGTAGCTGAACTTGCCCTTGATGATGCCCGGCTCGCTCTTCTCGAGCTGGCTGTTTGCCTTGGCGAGGCCAAAGTCCACGATCTTCACCTCGCCGTGGCGGGTGATGAGCACGTTGGGCGGCGACATGTCGCGGTGCACGATGCCCAACGTGTGGCCGCGACCGTCGGTGGCCTCGTGGGCGTATGACAGGCCTTCGCAAATCCGCAGACAGATCAGGGCCGCCAGCTCCAGAGGGAACGGCTGCCCACCCCGGCGAGACTGATCGATGATGGCCTTCAGGTCCGCGCCATCCACGAACTCCATCACGATGAAGTAGGTGTTGTCGCCGACGCCGATGTCGAAGACCTGCACGCAGTTCGAGTGCGAGAGGTGCGCCGAGAGGCGCGCCTCGTCCAAGAACATGCCGATGAACTGCTTCTTCTCGGACAGGTGCGGAAGGACGCGCTTGATGGCGACGGTCTTCTTGAAGCCCTCGAGGCCCGCGCTCTCTGCGCGGAACACCTCCGCCATGCCGCCGGAAGCGATCTTCTCGAGGACTCTGTACCGTTGTTGCTGTGCGGCCATCGCGATGAGCGGCGTCGAAGCAGAAAAGACGCGCAGGGTCCGAGCGCGAACGGCAGCCTAGGCGCCCGCGGGAGCGGGGGTCAAGAACGAGGATCTTCGCTGAATTTGCGCAAAACGCAAGTCGGGTCCCCAAACGCTCAGGCGCGGGTCTCTCGGAAGCGCGAAAGCCGGCGAAGCAGCTCCAGGTGCCCGTCGGGCACCGGGTCGAACTGGCTGGCCTCGAACAGGCTGCGGCGGGTGGCCTCTTCGCTCATGGTCACCAGCGCAGCGACCACGCGCCGTCGCACCGTGCCCTCGACGTGATGGCCGATGGCGATCACGTCGCCCGGGATCGGACCCAGGAGCAAGAGCACGCGCACCGAGCTCGCGGGATACCCCATCGACAGCCAGGAGGCGGCCGCCAGCTTGCCGGTCACGGCGTCGAGCCCCACGTGGGTCGCGCCGACGTCCGCGCTTCCCTCGAGCACGGCCCGGGTGACGGCCTCGTGCGAGCCCAAGATCGTCTCGCTTGCGAAGCAGTCTTCCAGCCTGAGCCCCATCGACCGCAGGTGCCAGCGGGGGACGAAATAGCCCGAGGCACTGTCCTTGGAGACCCAGGCTGCGCGCGCCTGCGACAGCGCCTCGACCTTGGCGAAGCGCGAGTCGGCGCGGACGAACAGCGCGCCGTGGTACCCGGCCCGCGTCGACCGATGGACGACCACCGCGCTCTCGGCGGCTGCGGCGTCCTCCAGGTCGATGGCGATGAGCGGCGGCGCCCAGATCAGGTCCAGGGCCCCCGAAAGGGCGCCTGCCCGCAGCTCGGCATACGACTCGAGCACCTGGCCGCGGAACGCCATGCCCGTGGCCTGGCCGAGCTTCTCGCAGAAAAGCGCCAGCGCCTCGGCGGTGGCCGGCTCGGCGGAAACTGCGGCGAAGGTCAGCTCGGGCAAGGTGCCCCGCCGGTATGCCCCCGCTTCTGCCGGAAGTCACCCCACCGGGCTGCCCCCGCAGGAAGGTGTGCTATGGAAGGCGCCATGGCGTCTCACCCCCCCGACGAGACCTCCGGCGTCGTCGTCTCGCACCCCACGGAAGAACCCGACGAGCTGTCCGCGGACGAGCCGCGAACGCCCGGGTGGATGCCCCTCTTGGGCGGCGTGTTGTTCTTGAGCGCCGCCATCTTCTTCGTGGCCACTCAGCCGCCGGGCAAGTCGACGGAAGAGCTGCAGCGGGCCGCGCAAGCCGCCGCCGAAGAGGCGAAGGCCAAGGCCGCCCCGCCACCCGCGCCCGAGCCTGCGCCTGCGCCTGCGCCCGCCGCTCCCGGCGGCGAGGCGCCACGCAAAGGCGGTTGAGGCAGCTGAGCCCGCCGGTCGGCGGGCAAGGTTCCAAAACGGGTGGCCGCGGGCTCGCGTGTCGCCGACAAAAGCGCTCGCATTTGTCCGCGACCCATGTAATACCCCGCGTCCCTTCCCGGGGTCGTAGCTCAGCTGGGAGAGCGCCTGGATGGCATCCAGGAGGTCAGGGGTTCGATCCCCCTCGACTCCACCAACCGACTCGCAACACTGCACGGCGGTGTTGGTCGAGGGCCCCCACGGGGGGACGCGCCTGCCGCGTGATAGACTGACGGACCGGCATGGAACTCGCCCGACGGCGCCACGGAGCGGTGCTCTCCGCCGCGCTCGCGCTTGCGGGGTGCTCGTCGTCCCCCGACGATTCCGAGCGTGCGGGCGCGTTGGTCGGTGGCACCGGGCCGCTGCCGGGCGCCATTCAGGGCGTCCACTACCGTGCCGGCGACCACGAGGGCTACACCGACGCCGCCGGCACGTTCCGATACCGCAGCGGTGACAGCGTGCGCTTTTCGGTCGGCGCCCTCGAGCTCGAGCCGACGCCGGGGGCGGCTTGGGTGAGCCCCTTTCAACTGGCCAACGGCAGCGGCTGTGCCGTCGGGGCGCCGCTCAGGCGCGTGCTGCAAGCGCTGCAAAGCCTCGACGTCGACGCCGACCCGGACAACGGCCTCGCAGTGCCCGAGCTGCCCGTCGCCGGGCAGCCCGTCGCGGTCGCTGGGCTCGACGAGGGCCAGCTGGCACAGGCCGTCGAAGCCATCAGCCCGGGGGCCACGCTGGTGGCGGCTGACGTCGCCCTCGAGCGATTCGTCCTGCAAGTCGACGACGAAGAGTGGACCCCGCAAGAAGGCCGGACGTTTCAGTTTCCGGACTCGGTGTATCACGGGCAAGGCGTCGCCAGCGACGGCGACGCGTGGATCTTCTCGTCGGCGAACCACTTGCTCCGGTCGGGCGCGGCGTTCGAAGAGCTGGTCGCCAACGCGCAGCCGGTTCCCAAAGAAGTGCGCGACGACGGCGGCAAGCACATCGGCGACATCGACGTGCACGACGGTCTCTTGTACGCGCCGATCGAAGACGCGCCGGCCTTTCAGCACCCGTACATCGTCACCTACGACGCGAAGACGCTGGAGCCGACGGGCGACAACCGACTCTTGCCGAAAGAGCGCCAGCCCGACGGCGTGCCGTGGGTGGCGGTGGATGGGCCACGCCGGCGCCTCTACACCGCCGAGTGGGACCCGACCGATCACCTCAACGTCTACGATCTGGACGACCTGGCCTTCGTCCAGACCATCCCGCTCACCCCTGCCATCGGACGCATCCAGGGTGCCAAGGTGTTCGGGGGGCTGCTTTATGCCTCCAGCGACGACGAGCAGAAGTCGGTCTACGCGATCGATCTCGACACCGGCATGGTGATGAAGCGCTTCACCCTGGGCACGCCCAAGTCGGAAGCCGAGGGCCTGGCGTTGACGCGGCACGCCGACGGCGCCCGCATGCACGTCCTGAACGTGGTGATCCCCAACGTGGACTTCGTCGAATACCTGCGGACGCGTCCCCCGCTGCGCGACAGCATCTGCCCTTGAACGTGTGTCACAGCTCGCCGGTGAACACCAAGCCCGTCTCCCACGGGTAGTGCGCCATCGGGAAGAGCGCGAGGGTCTCGGGCTCGGCATACCGAAGGGTGAGGTCGAAGGCCATCCGGCCGTGGTTGGCTTCACCGCTTTGAACCCCGACGTCGGCGCGGAACGAAGGCACAATCGCTGATTTCTCACCGTAGTAGGGCCGGTCGGGCATCCCGGCCACACCACCGCCCAGCGCAAAGCGCGGCGCGGCCTTCCCCCCCGAGCGCCCCGAACGCTGGTGGCGCGCACGCGGGTCGGCGGTGTTGAAGTCGTAGCTGTGGATCATGGCGCGCGCCTCGTGCAGCGCCGTCCCGGGGGCCAGCACGGCCGCCGCCGACACGTCGACCAGCTCGAAGACGTCCTTCTGTTCGGCGTGAGCGGTCCAGAAGCCGACGCGATGCGGGCGGTCCTCGATGGGGTCGCCGGTGTTCACGTCGTAGCGCGGAGGGATGCGCCAGCCCATGCGGCGCACGTAAGCGTTGGTGTGGCCTGCCGGCGTCGGCACCATGTCGGCACCCAGCCGGAGATAGGTCAGCGCCCGCAGCTCGTCGCCGAACACCGCCGTGCCGCTGACGTGTGCGTCGGGGACCGCCAGGTTGGTGATCAGCCCGCCGAAGCCCGAGTACCCCACCCGCACCGCGACGGGCCCGCCTTGGGCGGCCACGCCCAGGGTGTAGTCGGAGACCACCGACTGCCGCGGGTTGCGCTGTTCGTAACGCGCGAACTGGCCGTACACGTTCTGGAACTCGCCGACGAAATAGGGGTACGCCACGTTCACGAACGCGCGCCGGGTGGCGTTGCCCATGGTGCCGCCGTTGTACAGCGAGATCGCGAGAAAGGCGCCCAGCCACTGGTACTGCAGGCCCGCGCCGACGTTGTAGATCCCCATGTCCCAGTCGCGCAGCGTGTAGCGATATTCGTCGGGGCAGTTCTCGGGGATGTCGATCTCGAGCACCGGCAGGTGTGCGACGTCGGTGACCCACTTGGTGTCGCCGACCCCGACGATGGCGAACTTGCCCTTCTTCGGCGCCACCATGAAGGGCATCACGCGCCGGTCGAGCAAGAGCGGCATTCCGAAGTCCGAGGCATGGTCGACCGCCACGCGTGCGTTGCGGTAGCCCGAAGTGTTGGCAATCACCCGGCTGTACACGCATTTCTCGGTGCCGCCGGCCTGAGCCACGCCGCCCCACAAAAGGGCCAGAAGCGCCCACCGCGCGCGGATCACAGCGGGCTCCCGTCCGCGCGGCGGATCACCAGGCCGCACGCCGGCGAAACCGTCAGCCACTGATCCAGATCGTCCCCGGCCTTCTCGACCTCGCCACAGGTCATGCCGCCGACCATGGACGAGCAGTGGTACAGGTTTCCGACGTCGTCCTTGGCCACGTCGACGTCGATGCACGAGTAACGTTCGTCGAAGGCATCTGCGCGTTCGCGCGCCAGCTTCTCGTCGCTGGTGCAGTCCATGGTGCGCTGCGCGATGCTGATCCCCACGTCTCGGCACGGTTGGTCTTCGGGCAGCGCCTCGATGCCGCTGCACGCGACGATGGCGGCGGCCAGGGTGGCGGCGAGCACCTGCCTCATGGCACCGTCACCGTGTTCGGCCCCGGCCCGGTCACGAACTCTTTCACCAGCGCGCCGCCCGGCGCTCGCACTCGCCACATCCACCCGGTGGCGCTCTTGCCGGTGTGCGTGGTCTTCGGCGCGATCGTGGCTTGTCCGACCTCTTTGCACGCGTAGTCCACCCAGAACAAGCTGAACGTCACCGAGTCGGACGTGCTCTCGACCGAGAACGCGACGGCAGTGCTGCTCGGGACCGAGCACGTCGGCCCGGCGTCACCGCCGGCGTCGCTCCCGCCAGCGCCGCTGCCCCCGCCGCTGCCCCCGAGCGTGGTACAGCTGGCCGCGTCGCAGTTCGGTGCGACGGGGATCACCAGCTCTTCGTCCTGCCCGGCGCACGCCGGCGGCGCGGCGACAAGGGCTGCGCCCAGCGCCAGCCAGCAGAGTCTGCGATCCCAGGAGGCGATGGCCCGTGAAGGTACCATGCTTCGGCCGGGCTCGCTGCGCGATCCGGCTCAAAGCCGAAACACGCGCGCCGCGTTGTCGTGCAAGAACGCGCTCTGCGCTTCGGCCTCGAGCCCCAGCGCGCCCAGCTGCGCCAGGCAGTCCCCCGGCAGGATCATCGGATAGTTCGAGCCGAACAGGACCTTCTTCTTGCCGTGGCCGCGCATGAACGTCACCAGCTCGGCGGGGAAACGCTTCGGCTTGTACGCGCTGGTGTCGATGTAGACGTTCTCGTACTTGGTGGCGAGCGCGATCATCTCGCCTTGCCACGGGTAACCGATGTGACCGCCGACGATCACCAGCTCCGGGAAGTCGAGCGCGACCTCGTCCAGATACGGAATGGGCCGGCCCGGCTCGGAAGGCGCCAGCGGCCCCGTGTGCCCGACCTGCAGACAGAACGGGATCCCCAGCTCGATGCACTCGGCGTAGAGCGGGTAATAGCGCCGGTCGTTGGGTGGCGCGTTCCACAGCCAGGGCAGCATCCGCAGCGCCTTCATGCCCAGCTGCTTCACCGCGCGCCTCAGCTCGCGCACGCCGTCCATGGGTCGGTGCAAATCGACCGAGGCCACCCCCGAGAGCAGCTTCGGGTGCGCGCGCACGGCGGCAGCGACCTCGTCGTTCGAGATCAGCGCACCGCTGGGCCCGTGCCACGCCGAGAGCAAAGCGTGCCCGACCCCCGCTGCCTCGAGCGCGCCCACGGTCAGCTCGATGGGAAACGCGTCGGGCAGCTCCCCCGCGCCCATCCAGCGGCGCAGCGACGCGAACATCGGGTGCGCCAGGAAGCCGGGGTTCGGGTGCTGGATCCAGGCGTCGACGACCGGTGCGGTGGGCATGGGCTCACCCCCTGGCTAGCACGAACGCGGCCACCGCCGCGCGCTCCGAGGCGGACAAGCCGAACAACTCGAAGACCTGCGCGTCCAGCTCGGCGCGCGTGTGCGGGTCGAGGCCGCGGTCGGTCGCGTGCCGGGTGAGCGCGGCGAGGGCGGCCAGCGCTCGCGGTGCCGCCGGCGGGCGGGGCAACGCGCGCAGGTGCGAGACCTTCACCTGGGGGAAGGCTGCCTGGCGAGCGTCTCGACGCAGGGCCAGGTGGAGCGCGCGGTAGAGCGAGCTGTTGAGCAGCGCAACCGCCACTTCGGGTGAAATCTCGGGGTGCTCGAAGCCCGCGAGCAGGGTGTTCCGGAACGGCAGACCGGTGTGGAGCGCGGCGATGGGGTACTTGGCGGTCTGGCGCACCACGAAGCGCGCGCGCCGATAGTGCTCGGCCGGGCGCAGCCGGCACCCCGCCCGGGCCAGCGCCTCGCGATCGGGGTCGAGAAAGAGCGCCGGCGGCCCGACGCGGAACTCGCCGACGCGCTTGCCTTCCAAGAGCGGCAGCGTGTGCCGAGCATCGGGCGCCTCGGCCCGAAGGAACAGCGTCTTGGCCACGTCGCCGGCGCTCTGGAAGCCGAGCTCGCCGAACAGCTCTCGGGGCAAGCTGGGCAAACCCGCGATCCGTCCGAGCACGTCGGGGGCCGACAGCAGAGCGGCCTCCGAGGCAGCGCGCTGCCGCTCGATCAGCCGGAACGGCCGTCCGTCCTCTGCGCCGCTGCCGGGCTTTGCGATCAGCGCAAAGCAGGGCTGGGTCACGCCCTCGAAGGCGTCTTGCCCCAGCTCGAGCAGCGGCTCGCAGGGCGCGTGGGTCGTGCCCAGGGCGCGTCGCACCGGACGATAGCCTTCGAGATCGGCCAGCGGGCTCGGCACGAGCAGCGCGATCACCCCGTGCGGACAGAGCTCGGCGGCACGCTCCACGAACAGACCGTGCAGCGTGGGGTAGCCGCGGAACGATCGGAACGATCGGGCCAGCTCGCGTCGCGCCTCGGGCGCCAGGGGCTGTGCCGCACGGCCCGCGTACGCGACCCACGGCGGGTTGCCGATCACCAGATCGAAGTCGCCCAGCGCTCGCTCCCAGCCGCGTGCGAGCGCGTTCCCGGCGACCAGCCGCGGTGCGAGCGAGCGCGGGTCCAGGCTGGGATCTTCACACCACAGCCAGAGCACGGCTTCGGTCACTGCCACGGCCAGCGGGCTGAGATCCACGCCGTGCAGCAGCTCGAGCACCTGTCGTTTCGGCAGTGACGTGCGCTCAGCGATCTGCCGGGCCGTCTCGAGCAAGAACACGCCGCCCCCCACCGCCGGGTCGCACACCCGTGGGGCTGCATGGGCCCCGGCTGCCAGGGCTGCCTCGGTCACCCGCGCGGCGATGGGCTGCGGGGTGAAGTAGCTTCCGCTTCGCTTGCGGCCACCCGCGTCGAGCAGCACCTCGTACAGCTGGCCCAGCGCCACCACCGACTCGCCCGCGAAGTGCTCGGCCAGCGCCGCCGTGCCCGGCCCCGCCTTCCGCGTGGTCGGTGCCGCCATGAGCCGCAGCGCGTCGGCGTCGAGGCCCCGCGCGCGGGCCAGCGCCTCTGCGGCGACACGCAGCACGCCGGCTTCGGCAGGCTCGCCGTGCTCGGCGACGCACAGCGCCGCGAGCCTGCGCAGCTCTTTCAGCGTCAAGGCCACCGCCGTCGACTCTAGCGAAGGCCCGGGCGCATGGAAAGCGTGGCGGACACCGCCTCAGCGTCGTCGTGAGAGCCGCAGCGCCAGCTTCATCGCCGCCAGCATGCCGGAAGGGTCGGCTTGGCCCCGCCAGGCAATGTCGTAACCGGTCCCGTGGTCCACGCTGGTGCGCGTGATCCCGAGACCCAGCGTCACGTTCACTGCGCTGCCGAAGGCCACCAGCTTGAGCGGGATGGTGGCCTGGTCGTGGTACATCGCCACCACGCCGTCGAGCTCGCCGGCGCGGGCCTTGCGATAAGCCGTCTCGGCGCCGATCGGGCCGACCAGTCGAACCTTCGACCCCAGGGCGCGGCTCGCCGCGCGCATGCCGGGCACGATGGCGGTGCGCTCTTCCGTCCCCAAGAGCTCGCCCTCGCCGGCGTGAGGGTTCAGCGAGCAGACCGCGATCCGCGGCACGCGGCGCGACAGCGCGGTCAAGAGCTGGAAGAGCGCGACGATCGCGTGGCTGACGGCCGGGCGAGTGATCGCCCTCGGAACGCGAGCCAACGGCAGGTGCGTGGTCACCAGGCTGGTGACCAGACCAGGCGCGGCGAAGCACATCACGGGGTGCTTCGCGCCGTCGAGCGCGGCAAGGTGCTCGGTGTGGCCGGTGAACCCCCGGGCGCCGGGCGCGCCAGAGCGGGCAACGGCTTCCTTGCTGACCGGGCCCGTCACCAGCGCCGTGCCGACGCCCGAGCGCACCAGCCCGTAGCCCACGTCGATGTACGCCAGCTGCGCCCGGCCGGCCCGGGCCGTGGCCCGCGCGCGATCGGCGGCGCCGAGCGCGGGCCCCACGTGCAGAACGTGGACGTCGCCCATCTTCGCGCGCTCGGTGAAAGGCACCAGCCGCTGCGCAGCGACGCCCACGCGGCGCGCCGCCAAGAGCAGCGTCTCGCGATCGCCAACGAGCACGCAGGGCCGACCCAGGCGTGCGGCGGCGGCCACCGAGACCTCGGGTCCGACACCAGCGGGGCAACCCGTGCTCACGACGATCATTCGTCCTCCGTCACGTCGGGGGGTTCGGGGGTGGGGGGCGGTTCGGAGGTGCCGCGCAGCGGCTCGGCCCCCTCGGGAGTGCGAAGCTTGTAGCCCGACCCGCGCAACGTCTCGAGCGGCAGCGCGTCGCCCAGCTTGGCCCGTAACCGTCGCACGTGGATGTCGACCGTGCGCGCCCCGCCTTCGTAGCGGTTGCCCCAGACCCGAGCCAAGAGGTGTTCGCGCGTGAGCACGCGGCCCCGGCGCTCGCACAGATACGCGAGCAGCGCGAACTCTTTGGCGGTCAGCGGCACGTCCCGGCCGCCCACGCTCACGCTGTGGGCGGCTTTGTCCACGATCAGCGCGCCCACCTTCAGGCGTTCGTCGGTCGAGAACTCGCTCTGCCGCCACTCGATGGCGCGGATGCGGGCATACAGCTCTTCGGGCACGTAGGGGTGCAGCACGAAGTCGTCGAAGCCGCTCGAGGGCTCGACCCGGGCGAGCTGGCCCACGGTCAGCGCCACCAGCGCTCCGACTCCGTCGAAAAAGCTCTCTTTGCGCACCGCCCGCAGGGCGACCACCGCAAGGTCGGGGCGATCCAGCGCCTCGAACACCAGCGCGCGCGACCGGACCCCACGCTCGTCGTCGTCGTCCTCGATCAGGTTCAACGGGTCGTCCCACAGGTCCAGCGTGCGCACCGTGGCGCCCAGCTGCCGAAGCGTGGACGCGGCGCCGTCCTCGCGCTCGAGCAGCGGACCATGGCCGATCACCCCCACGAAGGCGCGGGAGCGCCCGCCGATCGAGTCAACGGATCTCGGTGCCACCGACGGTGATCTTCTGGATCTTGATGGTCGGGCAACCCACGCCCACGGGCACGCTCTGGCCGTCTTTGCCGCAGGTCCAGATGCCGTCCGAGATCACGACGTCGTTACCGAGCATGGTCACCTCGCGGAGTGTCTCGGGGCCGTTGCCGATCAGGTTCACGCCCTTGAGCGGCGCGGTGATCTTGCCGTCTTCGATCA
The DNA here is from genome assembly GCA_023150915.1 of Polyangiaceae bacterium. Lineage (GTDB taxonomy): Bacteria > Myxococcota_A > Polyangia > Polyangiales > Polyangiaceae > JADJKB01. The sequence goes on along the minus strand of JAKLKA010000081.1, from coordinate 10,222 downwards.
AGTAGCTCTCGGTGAGCGAGAACACGAAGTCCCCATTGGCGATGTCCACCTGACCGCCCCCGAACGACTTGGCGAAGATCCCGCGCTTCACGCTGCGCGTGATCTCTTCCGGGTCGTGCGGGCCGGCCAAGAGCACGGTGTTGGTCATGCGCGGCATCGGCACGCAGGCAAAGCTCTCGCGGCGGCCGTTGCCCCGGGGCGACACCGAGAAATGCCGGGCCGAAAGCCGATCTTGCATGTACCCGCGGAGGACGCCGTTCTCGATCAACATGCTCTTTTCCGGCTCGATCCCCTCGTCGTCCACGTTGATCGAGCCGCGGCTCTGGAGCAGCGTCGGATCGTCGACCACGCTGCACAGCTCGCTGGCCACGGGCTTGCCCACCATTCCGGTGTAGTTGCTGGTGCCCTTGCGATTGAAGTCTGCTTCCAGCCCGTGGCCCACTGCCTCGTGCAGCAAGATGCCGCTGTCGCCGGGCGCCAGCACCACCTCCATCTGTCCCGCCGGCGCGTGCTTCGCCCCGAGCATGGTGAGGGCCTGCTGCGCGGCGCGCTCGGCGTGCCACTCGGGTGAGCGATCGTCGAAGTAGCCCAGCGTCATTCGCCCGCCGCCGCCGCTCGAGCCCGACTCGCGCTTGCCGTTGTCCTCGGCGATGGCGCGCACGCTGAACCGAAGCAGCGGCTGGATGTCGTGGGCGATTCGTCCGTCGCTGGTGGCCACCAGGATCTCGCGGATCTCTTCCGCGAAGCTGGCCTCGACCTTCAAGATGCGCGAGTCGAAGGCGTGCGCCGCGCGGCTCGCCCGCTCGAGCAGCCGGCGCTTGTCGAGCCCGGGCACGTCGATGCTGGGGACGTCCAGCTCGTAGCGGCTGGAGAGCGACAGCGGCTCGAGGCGGGCCGGCGGGGCCTTGCCCCCCTCGTTGGCGATGCGAGCGGCCGTCTCGGCGGCGCGCTTCATCGCTTCCATCGTCAGATCTTCGGTGTGCGCGTACCCGGTCGCTTCACCGCGCTGCACCCGAACCCCCAGCCCCAGCGTGACCCCGCGCGAGGCGCTCTTGGTGATGCCCTCTTCGAACGCGAGCCCGCCGCCGGCGCGGTATTCGAAGAACAGATCGGCGTAGTCGCCACCACGTCCAAGGGCGGCCGCCAGGAGCTTCCGGCAGACCTCCGCGTCGATGGCCAACGGCCCGCCGGGAGAGAATGGCGCTCGATAAGTGCTGCTCGCCGTCATGGGGGCGAGACGATGAAGCCACTCGCTCCGAGCCGCAACCGCCGGGCGAAAGCTCGTGTCCGCCCCCCAACTTGCGGTCGACTCGCCCGAAATCCCACGTCAATTTGACGCTGAGGGCTGCCATCGCGTACGATTTGGCGCTTCCCATCCCCGGCCCGAGCCACGCCCGCGGCTCCGGGCGAAAGCTCCAAGTGTCGGATCGCGAGAAACTACTTCAGAGCGCCCAGAAGTGGGTCGACAAGAAGCGGTACGACCGAGCCGTCGAGGACTATCTGAAGGTCGTCCAGCTCGATCCGAAGGACATGCGGACGCTCTTGAAGGTCGGGGACCTTCAAACCCGCATTCAGGCCTACGACCAGGCCATCGCGACCTACGACCGCGTGGGGCAGTTCTACGCCGAGCAGGGGTTCGCGCTCAAGGCGATCGCCGTCTACAAGCAGATCCGCGAGGTGATCCGCAAGCACGCGCCGGCGCTCACCGAGCGCTACGCGTACATCGTGCCGAAGCTCGCGGAAATCTACGCGCAGCTCGGCCTGACCAGCGACGCGCTGGCGGCTTGGGACGAGGTGGCGGCTCGCTACCAGCGCAACAATCTGGATCGGGACGCCATCGAGGTGTTCCAGAAGATGGTCGCGCTCGATTCGACCAACCCGCTGCCGTACCTGCGGCTTGCCGAGGCGTGCTGTCGCGTCCAGGATCTGGACGAGGCCATTCAGGCGTTCTGGACCGCGGCCGAGCTGCTGCTCAAGCTCGAGCGCCGCGAAGATGCGCTGAAGGTCATCGAGCGCATTCTCCACTTCAAGGCCGACCCGCAATACGCCCGGATGGCGGCGCAGCTCTACCTGCAGAAGGGTCGACGCGAAGACGGGCTTCAAGCCCTGGCCAAGTTGCAGATCGCGTTCCAGGTCGATCCCCGCGACCTCGACACCCTGGGCCTCTTGGCCCAGGCCTTCACCGTGATCGGGCAGGCCGACAAGGCCATCGAAGTCTACAAGGAGATGGCGCGGATCGCCCGCGAGGCTGGGCGGCAAGATCTTTTCGAGCAGCTGGTCGCGCACCTGGAGCAGGTTGCGCCGGGTGACGAGGGCGTGCGCGCCCTGCACTCGCTTGCGCCGTCGATGCCGCCGGCCGAAGCCAAAGAGCCGTCTGCGGTCCACGTCGCCGACGACGACGTCGAGATCGTCGATGAAGAGCCCGAGGTCGAAGAGGTCGAGCCCGAAGAGCCGCCGGCGCCCTTTGCACTGAACCGTCCGAGCCGCCCCGAGGTGCGTCCGTTCCAGGCCAGCGCACCCGACGTGGTGGTGGGGCACGCGCACGTGGTCTCGGACGGCTATGCCGGGGACGACGACTTCGACGTCGAGGCGCACGCCAAGAAGGCGGTCGTCGACGCCGAGGCGTTCCGGAAGCTGCGGCTCTACAGCAAGGCCCTCGAGACGCTGCAGATCGCCCTCGAAGTCAGCCCGGGCAGCCTGGACGCCCGCGAGAAGCTACGCGAGCTGTTGCTCGAGTCGGGCGATCGCGACGCCGCCATCGGCGAGTCGGTGACGCTGGCCGCCATCTACCTGGAGCGCAGCGATCTGGAGCGCGCCGAGATGCTGCTGTACGACGTGCTCGACGCCGAGCCGCAGCACCCGGTGGCGCTGGAGATGCTGGCGCAGATCCAGGGCGGCTCGGCAGCCCAGGCGTGGAGCGCCGATTCTGCCACCGAGGCAGTCGCGCCCGACTACCTGGAGCAGGGCGGGGTCGACGTGGCCTATCCGTCCGGGCCCAGCTGGGACGAATACCGCGCGCGTGGTCCGCTGCCCTCGTACGACCTGGAAGAGGTCAGCGCGTCGAGCGCGATGGCCAGCCCGGTGCCCATGCCCGAGAGCGGCGGCGCGTTCCAGATGGACGACCCGTTCGCCGTCTCGAGCGACCCGGCCGCGGCTGCCGGTCCGTTGCCCAGCTTCCCGCTCGGGTCGGAAGACGACGCGTTGCTCGACGACGTTGCACAGTCGTCGGCGTACGCCGAGGACCAAGGCGAATACATCGACGCCGAGCCCGAGTACGAGGACTCGGCGCAGGGCTTCGACGAAGCGCACCCCACCACCGTGGGCGACGGCGGGGTGGTGAACGTCGAGGCCATCGAAGAAGCCCTGGAAGAGGCCGACTTCTTCGCGACCCGCGGGCTCTACGACGACGCGAAGGCGATCGTCGTCGATCAGCTGACGCGGGCGCCGGCGCATCCGCTGTTGGTGGAGCGCCTGGGCGAGATCGAGCACATCATTGCGGCCTCGCGCGAGAGCGTGACCATCGATCGTTCGGCGCTGGCGGCCACGGTTGCGGTGCGCGAAGAGCCCGAAGACCGCTCGTTCGACATCGCCGCCTCGCTCGGGGCGCTCGACAGCCTCGACCCGCCCGCGCCCGCCGCCCCGAGCTCGATCTCCGATCAAGACGTCGAGCAGGTCTTCGAGAAGTTCAAGGCGGGCATCCGAGCGCAGGTCAGCGAGCACGACAGCTCGACGCATTACGATCTGGGCGTGGCGTACAAAGAAATGGGCCTCTTGCCCGACGCCATGAACGAGTTCGGGTTGGCGGCGCGGGACCCGACTCGCGAGTGCATGTGTTACGCGATGATCGGGATGATCCGCCTGGAGCGCGGCGAGCTCGATCTGGCCGCCAAGGCGTACATTCGCGGGCTGGAAGCCGCACAGAAGACCGTCGATCAAGAGATGGCGCTGTATTACGACCTGGGCAACGTCTACGAGATGAAGGGCTCGACCAAGGACGCGCTCTACTACTTCGAGAAGGTCGCCCGTAAAGACGCCAAGTATCGCGGCGTCTCGGACCGGATCGCGGCCCTGCAGCCCGGCGCCAGGCCGGCATCGGGCACGCGCGCGGTGAACGAAGAAGAGGACTTCGACCGCGTGTTCGACGATCTGTTCGAGTCGAAGGGCTAGCGCTCGCCCGCTGCAAGTCGCCTGGCATTCTCAACCGCCCAGACGCCAAGCGCGCTGGAGCTCTTCGTGGCGACCTTGGCGTTCTTCTTGGCGCTTGGCGGCTAATCCCTGCTCGCTCGTGAGCGCGTCAGCGCGCCGACCAGCTCCGCCACGTACGGGTCGGCGCCGAGCTCTGCCTGCACCAGGCGAACCCCGTCGGCGAGCGGGCGGCCCTTGTGCCAGAGGATCCGGAACGCCCGCTTCAGCGCCTCGCGCGACGGCTCGGGGACCCCCATCCGCTCGAGGCCGACGCGATTGAGCGCTCGCACCCGTGCGCGGTCGCCGGCGGCAATCACGAAGGGTGGCACGTCGTGCTCCACCTTGGCGCCCCCTGCCAGAAAGCAGCCGCGACCGAGCGTGACGAAGGGTTGAACCGCGACCTGCCCGCCACACACCACGTGGTCTGCCACCACCACGTGGCCGCCCAGAGTCGCCAGGTTGGTGAGCACCACGTCGTCCCCCAGCGTGCAGTCGTGGGCGACGTGAGCACCGACCATGTACAGGCCGCGAGAACCGACCCGCGTGACCCCGCCACCCTTGAGCGTTCCGCGGTGCATGGTCACCTGCTCGCGGATTTCGTTGTCGTCACCGATTTGAAGGCTCGAAGGCTCGCCGCGAAAGGACTTGTCTTGTGGGGGCGCGCCGAGCACCGCCCCGGGAAACACACGGTTGTTCTTGCCGATGCGCGTGCCCGGGCCCAGCACGCTGACCATTGCCAAGAGGGTCGTGCCCTGGTCGATGCGCACTCCGGCGGCCACGTGGCAGAAGGGGCCAATGCTCACGTCGGCCGCCAGCTCTGCACCCGGCTCGACCACGGCAGAAGGGTGAACGGCAGGCACGACCCTAACCCGACCGATCGACGATCGACGCCAAGAGCTCGCCCTGGGCGCAGAGCGTGCCGTCCACAGTGGCCTCGCCGCGCAGCTTCCACACGTTGGTGCGGTGCTGCATCACCTCGACCTCCAGATCGAGCCGGTCGCCGGGGGTGACCGTGTGGCGGAACTTCGCCTTGTCGATGCCCAGGAAGTACATCAGGCTGCTGCTCGAATCGAAGGGCTCGGAAGCGTAGGCCAAGATGCCGCCGATCTGCGCCAGCGCTTCGATGATCAACACGCCGGGCATGATCGGCCGCCCGGGAAAGTGCCCGCTGACCCAGGGCTCGTTGTAGCTGACGTTCTTGTGCCCACGGATGCGCTTGCTCGGCACGAGATCCGTGACGCGATCGACCAGCACGAAGGGGTAGCGGTGCGGGAGGATCTCGAGGATCTTCTGGATGTCGAGGGTCGTGGGGCGCTTGCTCATCGGCCAGCGCCAGCCTGCCACGGGAGCCCTCAGCCGGAAAGCAGCCGGGCCATCGCTCGAAGCCAGCGCAGCCGCGGCACCGCCGGGAAACCCGCGACCGTGGCTCCGGCGGGCACGTCGCCGATCACGCCGCTCTTGGCGGCGAGCCTTGCGCCGGCGCCGATCCGTACGTGGTCCTTCACGCCGACCTGCCCGCCGATCCAGACGTCGTCCTCGATCACCACCGAGCCGGCGAAGCCCGACTGCGCCGCAACCAGGCAGCGCCGCCCGATCTGGACGTTGTGGCCGACGTGGACGTGCGCGTCCAGCTTGGTGCCCGCGCCGATGCGTGTCGGGTCGAGGGTGCCGGCATCCACGGTGCACAGCGCGCCAATCTCGACCTCGTCGTCGACCCGCACGCCGCCCCGCTGCGGCATGCGACGCAGGCGCCCGTCCGGCCCCGTGACCCAGCCGAAGCCGGGGCGGCCGATCACCGCGCCCGCGCCCACCGAGACACGGGTGCCGATCACGCTGCCCCCGTAGATCACCGCGTTCGGTCCCACGCTCGAGCCTTCGCCGATGCTCGCGCCCGGGAGCACCACGGCGCCCGGCGAGATCTGCGCCGAGGGCGCCACCCCCGCGCCCGACTCGGGCGGCGGGGCCTGGTCGAGCAGCTCGGCCAGCACCCACTCGGCGTGCGGGTGCAGCCAGCGTCGCCCGGCCTCGACCCGGCCCCCCAGCTCGGGCTTGCAGAGCAGCACCGCGTTCGACGCGCTCGCGGCCGCGACGAAGCGCGACGCCGCCAGCAAGACCAGATCCGAGCCGTGGGTTGCCTGCGCCGGCGAGACTGCGCGCTCGATCGTGCGATCGGCCAGGGCCGGGTCGAGCGTGCCGCCGAATTGCTGGCAGAGCTCGCCGAGGCGCGCGCGCCGGAGCGGTACGCCCGAGCTCACTGCTTGGGCGCAGGCGCAGGCGCTGGGGCGGGTGCCGGTGCCGGCGCTGGTGCCGCCGGGCCCTTGGCGCCGCCCTTGTCGGCCTTGTCGCCCTTGGTGTCCGCGCCGCCGCCCTGGTTGTACTGCTGAATCACGCGATCGGTCACGTCCAGGTCGCTGCGAACGTAGGGCACCGCCTGCTTGTCGACCACCAGGTCGTAGCCGTCGTTCGACGCCATGCGCCGGATCAGGCCCATGGTCTTCTGAAAGATGGGCTGCGTCAGCTCGTTCTGCTTCTTCTGCAGCTCTTTGTTGTACTCCACGAAGACCGTCTGCAGCTGCATCATCTCGCGCTGCCACTTCTCGACGCGCTTCTGCAGCGCCGCCTTGCTCAGCACGTTCTGCTGCTTCTCGATGTCTTCGCGTTCCTTCTGCAGATCGGTCTGCTTCTTGTCGAGCTCGTGCTGGCGCTTGTCGAACAGCTTCTTCAGCGTCGCTTGAGCCCGCAGGCCGTCCTCGGTCTCCATGATCGCGCGCTGGGTGTCGACCACCGCGATCTTGCTCTGCGCGCTGGCGGTGCCCGCCACGCCCAGGGCGGCCACGAACAGCGAGAGGCTCAGGGCAAACCGAGTCGAAAGACGAAACATGCCGAGGGGCATACGAGACGGCCGAGCGCGGGTCAAGACACCGGCGCCCGGCGGCGGCGCCGGGCCGCTCAAAGCAGCACGAAATCGTCGGCTTCGGTGGCCTCTTGCGCCACGATGCTGCTGGTTTCTTCGTCGCGCTTCACGGCCAGCTCGTACAGCTCGCCCAGGATCGCCGGGTGCTCTTTGATCAGCTCCAAGAAGCGGTCCCGGGGCAGGTGCAGGGTGACGGTGGGGCAGGCGGCGATCACGTTGGCGGTCGATGGGCGCCGCAGCACCAGCGCAACCTCGCCCACGACCTCGCCCACGCCCAGCTTGGCGAGCAGCGTGGTGTCTTCGCCGTCGTTGTGCATCACGGCCACCTCGCCCGAGGCGATCAGGTGCAAGCCCTCCGAGGCGTGCCCCTGGGTGATCAAGACCTCGCCATCTTCATAGGTCCGGGTGACGAAGCGCTCGACCAGCGCCGGCCGCTCGTTGGGCTTCACCGCGCTCAAGATGCTGCTGGTTCGCACCAGGTTCTCGACCATGCGGCGGCGACAGTGATCGGCGAAGACCTGACCCACCGCGGGCTGCTCGTCGGCGATGACGTCCAGGGCGTCTTTGCGCGCCATCAAGACGATGCTGGGCCGGGCCGCCACCACGCTGGCCGCGCGGGGGGCGCGCGAGAGCAGCGCCATCTCGCCGAACAGCGCGCCGCTGCCCAGGCGCGCCAAGAGCAGGGCGTCGGTGTCTTCCGTCTTGCGGCGCACCTCTAGCTCGCCGCGAGCCAGGATGTACGCCTCGGCGCCCGGTGTGCCCTCTTCGATGATCACCGCACCGGCGGCGACGGTCTTCACCTCGAACACGTCGAGCATGGCGCGCAGCGCGCCCTGGTCGAGCGCGCTGAACAGCGGCTGGGGTGCCACCTTCGGGCGGTTCGGGTGCTCGGCCAGCTCTTTCTCGCAGAGCTTCTTGGCCTCGTGCACCAGCTCTTGCGCCTTGCCGACCAGCGCCTTGCCCGACAGCGCCGCCGGCAACGGCTGGAACGCCTCGGCCGAGCGCGGCAGCTCGGGCGGCGAAGCGCCCTTGGCCAGAAGGCGCGACGAGCTCTTGCAGAAGGTCTTGGCGATGGCGTCCCGGTGCTTCGCCGGGTCGTGCCCGAGCGTGGCCAGGTCGCAACACGCCGCCAGCGCCAGCGGCAAGTTGCCGATGTCGACGGCCCGCAGCACCGCCAGCTCGAGCCCCTCGACCCCCACCTCGCGCCGGCCCGCGGCCGACAAAAGGCGGGCCGTGATCATCAGCCCCAGCGGCCCAGCCGGCTCGCTCTTCACCAGCGCGGCAGCCCAGCGCAGTGCGGCGTCCAGCTCGTCGGCCAGCGAGAGTGCCAGCGCGCGATCCGCTGGGCTGTCGGCTTGCTGAGTGCCCGGCAAACTCGGAGGCGCGGTCATCGCTGGCGAGCCTATCACGGTTCAGTCGTCGCGGTTCTTGCCGGGCTCGTCACCATCGCCGCTGACGGCGGCCTCGCGGCCACGCGACAGCGCCGCGCTGACAGCATCGGCGGTGGCACCCACCAGCGGCACCACGCTCGCGTAGTCCATGCGGGTCGGGCCGATCACCCCCACGGCGCCGCCGGGTCGGCCGTCTTCCACGATGGGCGCCGCCACCAGGCTCATCGGGATCCCCACGGCCTGGCTGGTCTCTTCACCCAAGAACACCTGCACCCGCGCCGAGCTCAGCGCGCGGTCGAGCAGCATCACCAGCCGCTCGCGATCTTCGAGCACGCGCATCATGCCGCGCAGCTCTTCGGTATTGGCGAACCCCGGCCGTTCGAGCAAGCGCGCCTGCCCTTCGATCACGATGTCTACCGCGCGCCCGACGCCCTCGATGGCCGAGTTGACCAGCGAGAGGCCCAGCTGCCTGAGCGAGGCCAGCTCGTCTCGGCTGTCCGAAAGCGCCCGCGCGAAGTGATCGCGCACTTCGACCAGGCTGCGCCCGCCCAGACCCTCTTCCAGCGCGTTGTGAAGACGGGTCAGATCCGACTCGGCAATCGGCGACTCGAGGCTGATGAAGCGGTTCTCGACGCTCCCATCCGAGAACACGATCACGCTCAAGAGCTCCGTGGGGCGCGTTGGGATGAAGCGCACCTTGAGCACGGTGCGTGTCTCGATGCGTGGCCGAACCAAGATGGCCGCCGCGCCGGTCAGATCCGAGAGCAACCGGCCGGTCTGGCGCAGAAGGTCCGGGCCCGCGTGGGGATCGCTCAGCAGCTCTTCGATCCGGTGCGCCTCGTCCTCGGAAAGCTGGCGCACGCGCATCAGCGCGTCGATGAACAGCCGGAAGGCCTTCTCGGTCGGCACCCGGCCCGCCGAGGTGTGGGGCTGCGCCAGATAGCCGGCGTCCTCGAGATCGGCCAGCACGTTCCGGATGGTGGCTGCCGACAGGTCGAAGCCGTACTTCTTGACCAGGGTCCGGCTGCCCACGGGCTCGCCGGTGGCGATGAACTCGGTGACCACCGAATAGAGGATCGAGCGGGCGCGCTTGGCGAGCGGCTGGGACAACGGCAGGAAGATTCTCCACGGAGGCCCGACCGTCAATTGCGCCACCGGGGGAAAACCCGGCAAATCCCCCGCGCTTCGCTAAGTGTCGTGCCCCTCGGGCAGCGAAATCCTTGACACTTTTCCGGCCGGTGCGGTTTGATCCCGCGACAACTCCGAATCCTCGTCCGCGGGAGGACGCCTTTGACCACGACGCTGCTGGCTATCGACGACAGCAAGACGATGCGCAAGGTGCTCGAGATCACCTTCTCGGGCGATACGTACAAGGTACTTCTTGCGGACAGTGCCCAACAGGCGCTCGAGAAGCTGCGCTCCGAGAAGCCGACCTTGGCGCTGATCGACGCGAACCTCGGGGCCGCCGGCGGCGGTTACGAGCTGTGCCAACAGATCAAGCGCGAGGCGCCGAGCGTCGGCGTGCTGATCTTGTCGAGCAAGCAGCAGCCCTACGACAAGGCCCGGGGCACGTCGGTGGGCGCCGACGAGTTCATGGACAAGCCGTTCGACACCCAGCAGCTGCTCGACAAGACCAGCGCGTTGGTTCGGCGGCTGGCGGAAGCGCCGCCGGCAGCCGCCGCGCGGCCCGCGCCCGCGGCAGCGCCCGCGCCTGCGCCCGCGCCCGCGGCAG
>JAKLKA010000080.1 GCA_023150915.1 Polyangiaceae bacterium | reverse complement strand
CCGGTGCACAGGGGCTCCGGGATCCGAGCCGTCGACCCCGATCGGGTTCACCAGGTTGGTGGTCCGATCGAGACGACGACCCAGGCACGCAGCGGAGAGAGTGGGATTCGAACCCACGGTACCCGTTAGGGTACGCCTGATTTCGAATCAGGTACCTTCGGCCGCTCGGTCATCTCTCCGCGGCGGACTTTGGCAGCCGATTTCGAGTCTGTCAACGCCCTTGCCTTGGCTGGACGGGCCGTGATTCAAGGGGAAAAGGCCCGTGCGTCCGCGTCGAACCTACAAGAAGAGCGAGGCCAGCCGGCAGCAGGTGCTGGACGCCGCGATCCGTGCCCTGGCCGAGAACGGTTCGGCCCACACCAGCGTCAGCGACATCGCCGAGACCGCCGGTATGAGCAAGGGCGCGGTCCACTACCACTTCGAGAGCAAGGACGACTTGATCGCGCAGGTGCTCGTCCGCTGCGCCGACGTGATGCGCGAGCGCGTCCGCGCCGCATGGGATGCCCCCGGTGAGCCCCAAGAAAAGGTCCGGCGTGCCCTGCGCGAGATGCGCGCGGCTCGCAGCCAGGGCAGTGCCGAGCTCAGGGTCCTGGCGGACCTGATGGCTCGAGGGATCCACGACCCCAAGCTCCGCCAGGCGCTCTCGGCAATGTTCGAGGCCAACCGCCAAGAGGTGCACGCGCACCTCGAACAGAGCTTCCGAGAGCTGGGCATCACGCCGCGGGTTCCGGTGCACGTGATGCCGCGGCTGGTGATCGGCATCCTCGACGGCCTGGCCCTCCACGACTTCTTCGATCCGATGAGCCCGGAGGACGAGGAGTTCGTCCAGTCCGCCCTCGAGACCATCGCGCTGTCGTTGATCGGGGGCTGAGAGCCGCTCGCGGCCGGGGGGGTGGCGGCGAACTTACCGAAACGATGGGATATTTTTGTCCTATTGACACGTCGCGCAAGAGTGCTTAAAAACAATCCAACCGGCCAGTTTTTATTGGAGGTCAGATGTTTGAAGCGATTTTCAGCAGCCTCGGGCCCGTCGGTTCGGCCGCGGTTCTCGTCGCCATGGTCGCCCCGGCGTTTGCCGTCGTGGCTCACGAGACCCTGCGCCTCGCCCGCCCAAAGTTGCGCATCCACCGGCTGTCGCTCGCTGGGTGGCGAGGGTTCGGTCGCGTTGCCTATGGCAGCAGACAAGGCGATAGTGCCGGGCGTGATGGCTCGGGGCGTACTCGTCAGTTCCTTCCTGGTGTGTTGCAGCTTCTCCACGCTCGCGTGGGCGCAAGTGCCTCCACCCAACGTCGCACCGGGTAGCCCGCTGCCTGCAGAAGCAGGCGACAAGCCGTCCGAAGGCGGCGCGCCCGCTGCCGCCACGCCTGCTCCTGGCGCGCCCGCGCCCGGTGCACCGGCCCCAGAGGTCGCGCCCGTCCCGCCGCCCGCGCCCGTCCCGCCACCCGCGCCCGAGCCGGCGCCACCGCCCGTGGCCGCGGCGCCCGTGGTCGTGCCGCCGGTGCAGCCGGCGTTCCCTCCGGGGGCCATGGACGCCGCTCCCGAAGAGAAGCGCGCGCTGCCGCCGCCCGAGATGACGCTCGCCCTGGCGGTCGACGTCGGGGTCATCGGCCGGCTCGGTGGGAGCAGCGACTACGATCTGAAGCGCGACCAGTCGAGCGGGATGGTTTTCGGCCCCAGCGTGTGGTTCGCACCGGCAAGGCTCTGGTCCGTCGGGCTCGGCTACGAGCACGCCACGCTCGGCGTCGATCGTTCCGAGGCAGCTGCGAACACCGTCGACGTGAAGCGCTCGCTCGATGCCGTCTGGCTGAAGGGTCGCGCCTACCCCTGGCGCACCGACGACGTCGGCCTGTACGTGGGGCTCGGGCTCGGCGCGTCGTGGCAGACCGCGCGCGGCACCGGAACCCGCGCGGACGGTGACTTCGTGAAGCCGTCGGACCCATTCGCCTGCAGCGCCACCGACGGCCCGGGGTTCGCCCTGGGGGGTGGCATCGGTCTGGACGTGGACATGACTCGCAGTCTGGCGTTCGTCACCGGCGTCGATGCCGCGGCTCACCGCCAGACCGGCGATAGCATCGAAGGGTGCGCGCCCGGCTCGGGGTCCATCACCGCGGTCGGCGCCCGGCTGGGCTTCGCCTACCGTTTCGATCTGGACGACTCACCCAGCGCGTCGCCGACGCGCGTGGGCTACGCGCGGTAGTTCGGCGCTTCTTCCGTGATGATCACGTCGTGCACGTGGCTCTCTTTGAGGCCCGCGCCGGTGATGCGGATGAACTTGGCGTTCTTGCGCAGTTCGCTCACGGTGCGCGAGCCGGTGTAGCCCATGCCCGAGCGAAGCCCGCCGACCAGCTGATCGATCACCGACCGCAGCGAGCCGCGGTGCGGGACGCGCCCTTCGATGCCTTCGGGCACCAGCTTCTCGTCGGCGGTGCCGGCCTGGCCATAGCGGTCTTTGCTGCCGCGCTTCATCGCCCCGAGCGACCCCATGCCGCGGTACACCTTGTAGCTGCGCCCCTGATAGAGCACGAGCTCGCCTGGGGACTCGTCGGTACCGGCGAACAGTGAGCCGATCATCACCGAGGACGCGCCCGCGGCGATGGCCTTGGTGACGTCCCCCGAGAACTTGACCCCGCCGTCGGCGATCACGGGCACGTCGTGGCGGTCGGCCACGCGCACGCAGTCGGCGATGGCCGTGATCTGCGGCACCCCGATGCCCGCGATGATGCGCGTGGTGCAGATGCTGCCGGGGCCAATGCCGACCTTGACCGCGTCCACACCCGCATCGATCAGCGCCTGGGTGGCTTCGGCGGTGGCGATGTTGCCCGCCACCAGCTGGATGCCGGGGTGGCGCTGCTTCACGGCACGCACCGCCTCGATCACGCCGCGAGAGTGGCCGTGGGCGGTGTCGACCACCACCAGATCGGCGCCAGCTTCGATCAGCAGGTCGGCCCGCTCCACGCCCTCGGGGCCCGGACCGATGGCGGCGCCGACGCGCAGCCGACCGCGGTCGTCTTTCACTGCCGACGGGTTGCGCTCGGCTTGCAGCAAGTCCTTGATGGTGATCAGACCCACCAGCTTGCTGCCTTCCACCACCAGCAGCTTCTCGATGCGGTGCTTGTGGAGCAGCTGGCGGGCGGCGTCGTTGCTCACACCCGAGGTCACCGTCACGAGCTGGGTCGTCATCAGCGCGCTGACCGGCTGATCGAGGTTCTTCTCGAAGCGGATGTCACGGGCGGTCAGGATGCCGACGGGCGTGTCGCCCTCGACCACGGGAACGCCAGAGACGTCGTGGTCGTGCATGACCGCCAGCGCTTCGCGCAGCGACTGCCTGGGCCCCACCGTGACGGGATCGGTGATGATGCCGCTCTCGGCGCGCTTCACCCGATCCACCTCGGCGGCCTGGTCCCGCGGCGGCAGGTTCTTGTGGATGATGCCGATGCCGCCCTCGCGGGCGATGGTCACTGCCGCGCGGGCCTCGGTCACCGAGTCCATCGCCGCGCTGACCAGGGGGATGTTCACCTCGATGCCGCGCGTCACGCGCGTCTTCAGGTCCACCTGCGCCGGCAGCACCTCGCTGTAGGCCGGCGTCAGCATGACGTCGTCGAACGTCAGACACTCACGAAGCTCACCGTCGAGCATGCGGCAGCATACTCTCGGCGCCGGCGTCTCGGAAGGACCCAATGGAAGGGAGCTTGCGCGGGCGAGGAAGCCCGGTACATTTCGGGCGCCGGTCGGGAGCCGCAGATGAAGCGAACGTCGTGTCTCTTGGGGATTGCACTCTTGTCTGCGGGCTGTGGCAGTGGCGAGCCGAGCGCCCATCCCGAAACCAAGAGCACGCAGGCGCGCGTCATCGACGGCCAGGTCGACGACACCGACAAGGCTGCGGTGGGTCTGGCGATCAACATCTTCAGCTACTTCATGGGCCACTGCAGCGGCAGCCTGATCGCCCCGAACCTGGTGCTCACGGCGCGGCATTGCGTGGCGCTCACCCAGGGCGGCGGTCCGCAGGGCAGCGTGATCTGCGGCCAGACGAACTTCTCGAACCCGCCGAGCGGTTCGGTCTTCCGGGTCACGACCGAGACGGTGCGTCCGCAGAAGGACGGCCCCGAGTTCTACAAGGGCACCGGCACGCTGGTGGTCCCGAAGGAATCGACGGACATCTGCGGCAACGACGTGGCGCTGATCGTTCTCGAGGGGGCGGGCATCCCCGCCAGCGTCACCCAGCCCATCATCCCGCGCATCGATTCTCGCCCCGCCGAGTTCGAGAAGTACTCGGCTGTCGGTTACGGCCTCACCGACCCGAACGACCAGGGCTCGAGCGGGACGCGCATGCGACGCGACGGGCTCGAGGTGAAGTGCGTCGGCGACGACTGCGGCGGACTCAGCAGCGTCAAGGCCACCGAGTGGCAAGGCGGGCCCGGGACGTGTTCTGGCGATTCAGGGGGCCCGGCCCTCGATGACAAGGGGCGGGTGATGGGCGTGCTGTCGCGCGGGCCGCAGGGCTGCGGCGACGCCACGTACGGCGACGTCAGCCAGTGGAAGGAGATGATCATCGCGACGGCGCTGGATGCCGCCGCCCAAGGTGGTTACGAAGCGCCGTTCTGGGCCAAGTCGGGCGTGAGCTGGCCGCCGCCGCCCGAGCCCGACGCCGGCGGCGACGCTGGGGCCGATGCCCAGGGGCGAGCGTGTGGGGCGACCGCGCCGTGCCCCGGCGGCTACTCGTGCTACGCGGCGAACGGCGGCGACACGGGGATCTGTGCCGGCGCCTGCGATCCCGCTGCGCCCGCGTGCGGTTCGGGTACCCGCTGCGAGCCAAGCCTGAAGGTCTGCGTACCCGAGGCCAAGAGCGACGATTCGGGGGACGACGGCGGCTGCGCCGTCAGCGGCCCGGTGCGCCCCGTGCCCTGGGCGGTGGGGGCTCTGGTCATCGCCGGCCTCGCGCTTCGTCGGCGCCGCCAGCGCTAGCGTGCGGCTCAGCGCAGCTGGAGCCGCATCGCTGCGGTCTCGCACACCGGCTCGCAGCCAGGGCCATTGGGCTGCACCGTCTGGAAGGTCGGGCTGAGCTGGGCGCTGGCTTGAATCGAGCCTTGATGTTCGATGGCCAGCGAGACCTTCGCGGCCTGCGTGGCCTTCGAGCTGAGCCCGGTGATGGCATGCTGGTCGGCCGGCAGTGCGCAGCCGCTCTCGGCCACGCTGAGCGAGGCGTCGGTGCAATGGAAGGTCGGACCGCGATCGCACGGCTCGAGCGGCAGCTTGCCCTCGCAACTCGTCGACTTGTCGTCGACCCGCAGGGTGATCCGATAGGTGCCGGGGGGCCAGGGCGTGGCGCGAACCAGCTGAAGCTCGAGCCCGCTGGTGCAGCCCAGGGTGGTGCAGGCCTGGGGCGCGGGCGGCTGCCCCTGCGGGGGCGGTGCCGCGGTGCCGCTGCACCCCGAGAGTGCCGCGGTGAGGCCGGCGAAAAGGCGGTACTTCATGGGAGGAAGGTCCCCTTACTCGATCGGGTGCGCCCCGAGAAGACCAGGTAAGCTAGCGACGTGTCCGCCCACGACCACGCTCACGGCCACGGCCACGCGCACGGTCACGGGCACACGCACGGCGCGGCCCCCTCTCGGGTGCTGGGCGTGGCGCTGGCGCTGACCTTCAGCTTCATGCTGGTCGAGCTTGCCGGCGGGCTGATCAGCGGAAGCCTGGCGCTCTTGGCCGACGCCGGGCACATGCTGGCCGATGCCGGCGCCCTGGCGCTGGCGTTTGCGGCACAGCGCTGGGCGCAGCGCCCGCGGACCGAACGCTCGACCTTTGGCCTCAGGCGGGCAGAAGTGCTGGCGGCGTTCGTCAACGGCATCGCGCTCGGCGTGACCGCGCTGTGGGTGATCAAAGAGGCGGTCGAGCGCTGGCTGACGCCGTCGCAGATCCGCGCCGACGTGATGCTCGCGGTCGCCGGGGCGGGTCTGGTCGTCAACCTGCTGGTTGCGGCGGTCTTGATGCGCGCGCAGCGCGACAGCCTGAACGTTCGGGCGGCCTTTGCCCACGTCGCGTCGGACGCGCTCGGCTCGGTCGCGGCGCTGATCGCCGGGGGGCTGGTCCACTTCTTCGGGGTGACCCGCGCTGATCCGCTGCTCTCGGTGCTGATCGCCCTCTTGGTGGCCTACAGCGGCTGGCGCGTGTTGCGCGAGACCACCAGCATCTTGCTCGAAGCCACGCCGAGTCACCTGAACGTGTCGGTGATCGAAGCGACCATCCGTGCCTGCCCCGGGGTCGTCGACCTGCACGACCTGCACGTGTGGCGGATCTCCGATCGCTTCGACGCGCTCACCGTCCACGTCACGCTGGCGCGGGGCGCCCACGGGGTCGAGGTCTGCCGCGCCGTGGCCGAGAAGCTCGAGGCCGAGTTCGGTCTGGCTCACGCCACCATACAACCCGAGGCGCCCCCACCCGACGCCGTGGTCAGCCTGCGTGCCAGTCGCCACGGCGCGCCGATCACGAAGGCGGGTTGAGCCCGGTGAAATTCGGCCCCACCCGGCTGCCCCGGTGCCATGGTACGGTAGCGGTCCGATGCTGAAGACGGACGAAGATCTCGAGGGGATTCTGAGCAAGCTCGGACGAAATTTCGAGCGCATCGAGGGCGGCACGTTTCTGGTGGCAGTGGGGGCGGGGTCTGCCCCGGTGGCGCTGCGCATCGCTGCACCCGTGCTGGTGTTTCAGGTGGCCATCGGTGACGCGCCGAAGGGCGACACCGCGCTCGAGGCCAAGGTCTTCCGCAAGCTGCTCGAGTTCAACGCCGGGGACCTCTTGCATGCCGCCTATGCGCTGGAAGACGGGCGCATCGTGCTGATCGCCGCCCTCGAGCTTGAGCACCTGGACGACAACGAGCTCGAGGCCGTGCTCTCGGACATGGGCATGGCGCTGTCGAAACACGTGGGCGTGCTGCGAGAGCTCACCAAGAAATAGGCCTGGCTGGAGTCACGACCATGGGAATTTTCGCGCGCCTCGCCCGACTCATCAAATCCAACCTGAACGATCTGATCAGCCGCTCCGAAGATCCGGAGAAGATGCTCAACCAGATCGTCATCGACATGAGCGCACAGCTCATCGAGGCGAAGAAGCAAGTGGCTTCGTCCATCGCCGACGAGAAGCGCCTGGCCAAGCAGGCCGAGCAAGAGGCAGCCACGGCGGCCGAGTGGGAGCGCCGCGCGATGATGGCGGTGCGTGCGGCCGACGACAACCTGGCCAAAGAGGGGCTGGCTCGCAAGAAAGAGCACGAGCAGCTCGCCGAGCAGTACAAGCTGCAGTGGCAGAAGCAGAAGCAGGCCGTCGACTCGCTGAAGCTCGCGCTGCGAGCGCTGAATGCGAAGATCGAAGAGGCGAAGCGCAAGAAGAACCTGCTGATTGCCCGGAAGAAGCGCGCCGAGGCCCAGAAGCAGATTCAAGAGACGATGAGCGGGCTCAAGAACGCGAGCGCATTCGAGGCGTTCGACCAGATGGAGCAGCGCATCAACCAGATGGAGGCAGAGGCAGAGGCCGGCGCCGAAATCGCGGAGGAGTACAGCGGGGACGTGCTGGCGACCAAGTTTGCCCAGCTCGAGCAGACCGCCGGGGCCGACTCGGATCTGGAAGCGCTGAAGCGCAAGATGGGCGTGCTTCCGCCCGAGCCGCCGCCCGCGCCGCGCGAGGCCGTGCGCGTGGAGCACAAAGAAGAGCTTCCCGAGTTGGACGCCGCGGAACAAGAAGAGCTGTCGCGGGCGTTGGCCGATCTCGAGGCGCAGGAGCAGGCCGAGCTCCGAATGAAGCGATGAAGCCCGCTGCCGTCGTTCTGGGCGCGCTGGCGGCGGTCAGCATCGCGCCCCCGGCATCCGCGGCGGGCCGCACGCTCGAGGCCATCCCGATGGCCGGGGCGAAGATCCGCATCGACGGTGACCTGCGCGAGTGGCCCGGCAAGATGACCGACTTGACGCAGTCTCTTCAGGGCTCGTCCGACGCGGCATCGGGGCACGTCGGCTACGACGACAGCCATGTCTACGTCGCATTCCGCGTCTCGGACAAGACGCTGGTGCGGACCTCGAGCTACGGCACGAGCGAAGATCACGCCTCGCTGGTGGTCGCCTTCCCGACGGGCAAGGGCGGCTACGTCACCGAAGAGCTGCTGCTCTTCCAGGGCGACCCGGGCAAGGTTGGCGGTGCGGTGCGCACCAAGTCTGGTGCCGTCGCGGGCGCCACGCTGGTCGAAGCGCCCAGCAAGACCGGCTTCGTGTTCGAAGCCAAGGTTCCGTGGAGCGCGTTCTCCAAGGCCGGCACCGTTCGGGTCGGCCTGCGGGGCGCACTGCGCTACACCGACTCGGACGCGGCGGGCTCGGTCAAAGGCGTGATCGGTACGGCGGCTGGCAGCGGCGGCTCGCTGCCGCCGCTCTTGCTCGAGAACGAGCAGGGGCTCGACAAGAGCTTGATCCGCGCCAAGAGCCTGCCCAGCGCGCCCGCGCGCGAGGCGTACGGCGACGTGTCAGGCGACAAGATGCTGGAGCGGGTCGCCGTCTACGGCGGGTATCTGACCATCACCGGGCCGCGCTACCGCGGGGGCAATCAGTTCTACTTCGGCGAGCTCGGCGTGTCGGACGCCGGCATGGTGACCCGGCTCGAGCTGCGCGACTTCGACGGCGACGGGAAGGACGACATCTTGATCCAGAAGCGCATCGGCGCTTCCGACAAGTACCGCGAGATCGTGCAGATCATGAAGATCGGCTCCGAGGACACGCCCTGGGCAGCGTTCTCGCACGAGGTCGCCATCGTCACCGAGAAGGGGAAGGTCCAGAACGAGGTACTCTTGGGGACTCGCGGCAAGCTGCCGACTATCGAGATCGCGCAGGGCAAGGCCGAGGGGTTCGAGCCGGACAGCTACGCCGAGCCGGTCTCGGGGGACATGCCCGGCACGCTCTTGCCGTGGGAGAGCGTGAAGTCTCGGACCTTTCAGTGGGACGGCAAGCAGTTCGCCAAGGTCGGCGAGGGCGCTCAGGCGCCGAAGGCCGGGGGGAAGAAGCCGGGCAAGAAGCCGGGTGAGAGCGCGCCCGCGGGGCCGCCCCAACCGCCCGCGCCGCGCCCGCCGACCGCCGACGAGATGCTCGATCGGCTGTACGCCCTGTATCGCAAGGATCGCAAGCTGGGCACCAAGGCGCCGCGCTTCGACTTCGTGACCGATGTGGCGGGCGGGTCCGAGACCGAGCGCGTGCTGGTGCACGACAAGGACATCGTGGTCTTCGGCAAGGGCTACCGTGCCGGGACCACGTATTCGTTCATCACCATCGGGGTCGCGGACGCCAAGGACATCGTCGACGTGACGGCCCGAGACCTGACGGGGGACGGAAAAGCCGAGATCGTCGTGCGTGGGCTGCTCCACGCGAAGGCCAGCAAAGAGCTGGGCGGCGATGTGGTCGATCGCTACGCGCTGTTCGTCTATCAGGTGACCGACGGCGGAGTCCGTCGTGTGTTCGCGGCCGAGACTGGGCGCGCGCTCAAGGACAACCGTGTCGTCGGGACCATCGCGTTCGTCCCGGCGAAGGCGGGGGTGCGGATCGAGCTCCGGGCCGGTCGCGCCATCGGCTGGACCGACAAGACCTATCCGTTCCCCCCCGACACGACCGCTGCCGGCGGGCTCGAGCCGCTGCTGTTGCCGTGGGGCAGCGCAGGCGCACGCAAGTACGAGTTCGACGGCAGCGCGTTCGCGCTCAGGTGATCGACCCTGCCGCCGGGGGCTCGGGCCTTCGGGCGGTGGCTCAGGGCTGGCTCTGAGCAGAAGCCCGGCGCACCGGGATGATCTGCACCCGGCGGCTCTGGCCTTCGCCGTCGCTCTTGGTGACCACGCCTTCGAACTTGGCCAGAGCCAGGTGCACCACGCGGCGATCGCGCGGGTTCATCGGCTCGAAGGTGATGATCTTGCCCAGCTCGACCGCCTGCTTTCCCAGGCGGCGGGCCATGCTGGCCAGCGAGCTGTCGCGACGGCTGCGGTAGCCCTCGGCATCCACCAGAACGTGGCGCTTCTCGAGCCCCGAGCGGTTGACCACCCGGTGGGTCAAGAACTGAAGCGCCATCAGCACCTGGCCCTTCTTGCCGATGATGCGACCTGCGTCGGGCCCGGCGATCTCGATGTTGATCTCGGGGCTCTCGTCGTCTTCCTTCGGACGCAGCAGGCGCACCCGGCAGTCCATCTCCATCTCTTTGACGACGGTCGCGACGAACTCGAGGGCCGACAGCGCCCGCGGGTCGTTGTCGGGAACCCAGTCCGGGCCCCCGTCGTCATGCCCAGCGCGCCGGCGGCGGCGCGGGGCGCCGTCGTCCCCGCCCTCGGACGCTTCGGCGGCGCCGTCGCCGTCCGCATCGCCCTCGTCGTCACCCTCGTCGTCTTGCTCGTCGTCCCACTCTTGGTCGAGCTCTTGCTCCACGTCGCTCATTTGACAGGCCTTTCCATGGCAAGAGTGAAGCGAGTGCGTCAGCTACTCGCTTCCTCCTTGATCTTCACGCCGATCTCCCGGCTTTTTTTTTCCGCCTCGCTCTTCAGCGTCTGACGGCGCACGTAGCTCTCGACGATCTGCTGCTGGGCAATGGTCAAGAGGCCGTTGGTGAACATGTAGACGCCGAGGCCGGCCGGCAAGAACAGCATGAACACCGTGAACATTGCCGGCATGAAATACAGCATCATCTTCTGCTGCATCGGGTCGCCTTGCATCGGCATCAGCTTCTGCTGGGCGAAGTTGGTGGCGCCGATGATGAACGGCAGAATGAAGAAGCGGTCCGGCTGCGAGAGATCGGGGAACCACAAGAACGGGATGTTGAACAGCTCGACCGCGGTCTGCAGCGTGGTGTAGAGCGCGAACCACACCGGCATGCTGGCCAGCTGCGGCAGGCAGCCCTTGAGCGGATTCACGTTGTGCTTCCGCCAGAGCTCCATCTGGGCCAAGCCCTTGGCCTGGGCGTCGTCCTTGAACTTCTCGTTCAGCGCGTCGAGCTCGGGTTTGAGCTCGCGCATCTTGATCATGCTCTTGATGTTGGGCACGGCCAGCGGGAACAAGAGCACGCGCGCCGTGATGGTCAGGATGATGATTGCCAGGCCCCAGTTGGGCAGCACCTGGTAGACCTTGAGCAGGAACCCGACCAGGACCTTGGCGATGACGCTGAAGAAGCCGAGATCGATCAGCTCGGTCAGGTCGCGCTTGCCACCGCCGACCGCGGCCAGCACCTCGCGCTCTTTCGGGCCCACATAGGTGAGCACCGAGTACCGCGCGCTCTCTTTCGGGTTCAGGGCGACCGGCGGGTAGGCCAGGCGCGCACGGTACATGGCGCCGGCGCTCGGGTCTTTTGCGCTGCCCCACTGCTCGATCTGCAGCTGGCAGGCCGGGCGGGTGTCGTCGGGCGCGGCCACCGGCACCAGCGCGTGCGAGAAATAGGCGTTCGAGACCGCGGCGTAGGCCGCCGGAGTCTTGGGGTCGTACCAGTCGCCGGCGTTCAAATCGCCCGTGAAAGCGTCGCCCTTGAACTTGTCGGGCTCGAAATCCGGCGGCCGCATGCGCGTCGCCTTGTTCGTGGTGGAAATGCACTCCACGTGCGTGATGAACGGGCTGACCCGGAACATCCCGCTCTCGACCTCGTGGTTGGTGCGCCAAGCGTCGGTGTGCACGGTCAGCGCGTGCTTGAGCTTCTTGTCTGCCAGGTTGGTGACCGTGGCTTCGGCCTCGAGCTCGTAGGGGTGCTCGGTGGCACGCACGCTGCGGCGGATCTCGACCTTGGCGTCGCGGTACACGAACTCGCAAGCTTTACCGTCGGCCTTCACCAGGTCGTAGTCGACCTCGTCGAAGTCGAGCTGCCAGTCGTCGGACGGGTGAAAGCGCTCGTTCCGGAAGTGGAAGCGCAGCTGACGCCGCAGCTCGACGTCGGGCGTGGTCGCCAGATCGACGGACTTGCCCTTCTGCCGGTACTTGGCGGTGATCAAGTAGAAGTGCTCGAGCGACGCCCCCTGGGTGCTGAGCTGGGCGTGGAAGCGCGGGCCCCAGATGTCACACTGCTGCTTCGCTTTGCGCGCGGCGGGGACGGCCTTGCCCTCGAACTGCAGCGGCTGGCGCTCGGGAGCCTTCTCGCCGAACAGCTTCGGCAAGAAGAGCACTGCCAAAAGCACGGAAAGGCCGATGAAGAGCCACCGCGCGATACCGCTTCGTTCCATGTCGTGCTCTGGGGGCGAGAAAGTGCTTCGAAACCTCAGGCGGAGTCAGCCGCGCGATCGCGCCGCTCGGGCGCGCCGCTGCCGGTCGGGTCGGCGGGGGGGAGTGCCGCATCGGCGTGGCCCTCCGGCAGGGGTGGCGGATCGTATCCACCTGGATGGAACGGATGGCAACGAGAAAGGCGCTTTACCGTGAGCCAGCTGCCCTTGGCTGCCCCGTGCAGCTCGATGCAGCGCAGCCCGTACCGGGAGCACGACGGGTGGAACCGGCAGACGTTCCCCAGCAGCGGAGAGAGCGCGATCTGATAGGCGCGGATCAACAGGATGAGCAGCCGCGCGATCATGGGCCCCGGGAGTCTCGCGCCTTTTCACCGGGGCTGCCAGCCAGGGTGCGCCGGGAGAGGTCCGCGCGGGCGTCCGACGCGCGTCGGCCCAGCACCCCAGCCACCGCTCGCAGCTCGTCGATCACGCTGTCGAGCTGGGTGTCGCCAGTCGAGCGCTTGGCGATCACCACCACGTCGATGTCGGCCGGCCACAGCTCGGGAGTATGGCGAAATGCCGCGCGAATCAGCCGTTTCACGCGGTTTCTCACCACCGCGCCGCCGACCTTGCTGCTCACGATCAAGCCCAACCGCGCGCCGCGGTCGTCAGCACGCGCCCGCAAGAGCAACGCGAAGCGCGGGGTGTTGACCCGACGCGCGACGCGCAGAATCTCTTGGTACTCCGCCTGCTTTCTGACCCGCGCCGCAGGCGAGAACCGACCGGAGGGTCGGGGCACTACTTCTTGTAGGTGGAGACCGCGAGACGCCAGCGGCCCTTGCGGCGGCGGCTCTTCAGGACGTCGCGTCCACCTTTGGTGCTGTTGCGCTTGCGGAACCCGTGCGTGCGGGAGCGGCTGGTGTTGCTCGGCTGGAAAGTGCGCTTCATGACGGTACCCGCTGGTTTGCGGTTGGGGTCGGCCTCGGTCGGTCGGGACGGACCCGGGCGTCGAGGGGCCGGGAGTCAGCCACGGGCCGAGCAGCTAGTCAAGCTCGAGCTGACAACTGCACTTCCGAGCAGCCTCGCCCGGGGGCTTGCCCGGGGCAGCGCCGGGTGATAGTTCGTCGCCTCCCATGCGAGACAACATCCGCCTCGTGTCCTCTGCCGGCACCGGCTTCACTTACTACACCACCAAGAACAAGCGCACCCAGACTTCGAAGCTGGAGCTGAAGAAGTACGATCCGGTCGCGCGCCAGCACGTGGTGTTCAAAGAAGCCAAGATGCCGCCTCACAGCAAGTGAGGCGCGGCGCCGCGCGCCCGCGCGCGCGTGGCGACATCGGGGGAGGTAGGCGCCAGCACCCCGCGGCTCTCGTGAGAGGCAGCCGCGGGGGTGCGAGGCGCCCAGCGAGCGCGCTCAGTCGCCGCTCAGGATCTTGAACTCGACGCGGCGGTTCTTCGCCCGCGCTTCCTTGCTGTCGTTCGGCACCAGCGGCTTGGTCTCGCCGAAGCCTTCACTCTCGAGCCGCGACTGGGCGATGCCCTTGCTCGTGAGGTACTTCATGCAGCTGGCTGCGCGGTCCTTGCTGAGCTTCATGTTCATCGCGTCGGCGCCCACGTCGTCGGTGTGGCCGTAGACGCCGATCTTGAGCGCGGGCCGGGCCTTCATCAGGGCGACGACCTCGTCGAGGATCGGGAAGCTGACGGGCTTGATCACCGCCTTGCCGGTCTCGAACTGGATCGGCTCGAGCAGCGCGACTTCGCCGTCCTCGGTGACCTTGGTCAGGCCGGGGCAGCCATTCTTCTCGGCGATCTTGTTCTTGAGACCCGGCTCGAGCGGACAGCGATCCTCTTGGTCGGGGATCTTGTCGTTGTCCGCGTCGTCCTCTGGGCAGCCGTCGGTGTCCTGGACGCCGTCCTTGTCCTCGGGGTTGTCGGGGCAAGCGTCGGCGCTGTCGGGGATGCCGTCGTTGTCGCGATCCGACCCCACCGGGCAGCCATCGGCCGGCTCCGGCGGCTTGCCGTCTTCCGGCACGTCCGGGCACTTGTCGATGTCGTCGGGGTACCCGTCCTTGTCGCGGTCCGACGCGTAGTCGTCGACGTCCGGCCGGACGCGCACCTTCCTGGGCGGCGACTTGGGATCGAAGTCGGTGAGGTTCACATAGTGGCCGATCGAGGCCAACACGCGCAGATCGGGCGCGCCATAGCCGCCGGTGAAGCGCGTGCCCGCTCCGACCATTGCCCAGGTCTTCTGCTTCTCGCCCAGGGCGAAGCGGCCCTGCGCCAACCATTCGAAGGGGGTGTTCTTCCCCTTGAAGACGGTGTCGCTGGTCATGCCGGTCGAGCCGAAGATCTCGCCACCGATACGGACCCGACCGCTGCGCAGGGGGAAGTAGATCCCCGCAGCGGTGCGCATCTCACTTTCGATCGTCAGGGCGCCGTTCGAACCGCCGATCGAGCGTTCAGGCCGGAACTGCGGCCCCAGGTGGCCAGAAATCAGGAACTTGCCGCCGTCGTACTCGGTGTTGGCGAAGAACCAGCCGGTGGTCTGGTTGTCGCCGGTGAACGACTCGGGATCGCCCGTGGGAGCCCAGAGGCCGCCGCCGAACCCCAGGCGGAACTTCCGATTGTTCGACTCGTGGGCCTTCACCCGCGCGTCGAAGCGCAGGTCGTGAATCGTGACCTTTCGCACCGCGAGCCCGTCGCGCGACACCCCGCGGGACTGCGGGTCCTCACCGGTCCACTGGTAGAAGGCGATGGGAAGCGCCACGTTGAAGCTGGCGCGGCTCGCGAGCTCCATGCCGACGCTGAGGTAGTCGATGATCTGCCCCTGCACCGGGTTCTGGATCTTCTCTTGCGTCGTGCCGTCGTCGGTGACGTTCGAGTCCCGGAGTGGGTTCAGCGAAAACCCCAGGGCCATCTGGCCATAGAAGCGCGTCCGCTCGGCCATGTACGGGCGCCAGACCATGAAGCCGTCGTCCGGGGCGCCGGAAATCTGGGCGCGGTCGAGGTACCAGACACGGGTCTGGGCGGCCGCGGGCGCGGCGGCCCCGAGGGCAGCGAGGCCCAGCCCGAAGGGCAGGGCCTTCTTTGCGAAACGGGAGCCGAAGGCAGCGAGTGAATGGAGAATTTCCAACATGCGAACCCCGCCGGAAGCTACCCCGCCGCCCTGGCCATTGAAAGCCCGAAAGACCTCGTGCGGCCGATATCAGCGCAGGTCGGCGAAGACCTCGGTCACCCACAGGCCGTCGGGCCCGGTCACGGCAGCGAGCCCGACCGAGTCGTAGCGTCGCTCGAGCAGGTTGGTGCGGTGCGAGGGGCTCGCCCAGATGGCTCGATGGGCGCGCGCCGCGCTGGCGGCCCGTGCCACGTTCTCGCCGAAGGCGGCGGGCTCGAGCCCCAGCGCTTCGAGGCGGAGCTTCACCGAGCCCTTGCCGACGTCGTGTCCCAGGACGCGTGCGTCGCGCATCGCTTCGGCGTGCACCAGCGCCGCACGGTCGAGCTCGGCGACGCGCGCCAGCGCGCCCAACCCTTCGGCATGGCGCGCGGCGTTGACCATTGCCAGGAGCGCATCCGTCGGATCGGTGGCGGCGCCTCCCGCGCCTTCGCCGGGGGCGGGCTGCGATGCGAACGCGGTGGGCGGGGTCGTGTCCGCGTGCACGTAGGCCTCGAGCACGGGGCGCGGCCCCTTGTCGACATCGGCCAAGACCTGCACCAGCCACGTGCCTGGGCTGCTCGGTGCGAAGCGCGCCCGAACGACGCCGGCCTCGAGCGAGGTCGGGATCGGTCTGGGCGCGCCCTGGGGCCCCAGCACCACGACCTTCGCCTCTCGCGCGGGAACCAGTATGCTCGCGGTCACGTCGAGCCACTGGCCGGTGCGCGCCGACAGCGGGACACCCTTCAGATCGGCCAGTGCGTCGACGGCCACCAGCGTCACCGACTCGCGCCCCTCTGCCGTCGTGTGGGCGGCGCCGCAGCTGCGCACGCCTCCGTCGCCGAAGCCGCCGAGCCAGCGGCGCGCGCGCCGGACCGTGTCGTCGGCGTCGAGCGCGGCGCCGGTGTACGACCAGGCACGCGGCCACACGTGGGGTGAGCCGGCGGCCCGGAGCTCGAAGGCCAGCTCCGCGGGCTCCAGGTTGGCGGCGTCGACGCGCGTCGCCAGCCGCGCGGCGACGCGATCGAGCGCCCCATCGCTCCGCGCGCAGGCGGCCCCCACGATCTCGGCCAGCCCCTTGGCCACGCTCGGCACGGGCGACCGGGTCACCGACTGCCACGGGATCCCCTTCGAGGGCCCCGCGGGCGCACGTGCGCTGTGGGCGGGCGCCGCGGCCGGCCGTGGCGGCGCCTCGGCCGGCGCGCACGCGGCCAGCGCGGCAGTCAGGACCATGGGCAGGCGCACGGCGGGCGAGGGTAGCACCCCGGCGATCCCCGCGGGTTTTGCCGCGAAGTCGACCCGCCCGGGCCCCGCTGGTAGTCTGCCCAGTGTTCGGGCGCGCATGAGCCGGATCTCGACAGCGGCGAAGGTGGGACTTTTCGCGATCATCACCGTGGTCGCGGGCGTCTTCATTTACCGCTTCGTGAGCAAGCAGACCGCCGGCCAGGGCGGCTACGTGGTTTGGGCGCTGCTCAACGACGCCACCGGGGTGCCGAAGAACTCGCAGGTCAAGGTCGCCGGCATTCCCATCGGTCAGGTCGAGAGCATTCGCCTGCAAGACGGCAAGGCGCGGATCGACATCCGCATTCGTCCCGACGTGCCGCTCTACGAAGACGCGGCCGTGGCCAAGGTGAGCTCGAGCCTGCTGGGCGAATACTTCCTGGCCGTCGCGCCGGGCACCGAGGGCAAGCCGCAGCTCCAGAACGGCGACCGCATCAACGCCGTGGTCGAAGCGGCGACAACCGATCAGATCTTGAAGGACGTCGCCGACATCACCAAACAGGTGAAGAAGGTCGCCGACAGCTTGGCAGGGTCCATCGGGACCAAGAAGGGCGAAGAGAACCTCAAAGACACGCTACAGAATCTGGCCGAGGTCACCGAAGCATTGAACCAGACGGTTCGAGAGAACCGCGGTTCCATCAAGAGCATCTTGACCAACGTCGAGCGCATGACCAACAAGGGCGAGCCCGAGGTCGAGCGCATCCTCGAGAACGTACGGGTCGCGACCAAAGACGTGCGCGAGCTGCTGCAGAAGGGCGAAGAGGGGCAGGGGTCGCCCGGCGAGGTCCGACAGGTCATCGAGCGCGTGAACCGGGCCAGCGTGGATCTGGAAAAGACCCTGTCGAACCTGGAAAAGGTCACCGGTCGGCTCGAGCGGGGCGAGGGCACGCTCGGGCGCCTGAGCAAAGACGAGAAGCTGATCAACGAGGTCGAAGGGGTCGCCGAAAACGTGGGCGAGTTCGTGGGCGGCATCAACCGCCTGCAGACCATCGTGGCGCTCAGGACGGACTATCAGTTCTTGACCAGCACGGTGAAGAGCTACGTCGAGCTTCGACTGCAGCCGCGCGAGGACAAGTACTATTCCATCGAAGTGGTGAACGACCCCCGCGGTCTCACCCGATTCGAGCAGATCGACGTCGACTCGACCAACCCCAACGACCCGCCGCACTATCGCGAGGTGCGGACGGTCACCACCAACTCGTTCCGCTTCTCGCTGCAGTTCGCCCAGCGCATGGGCCCCTTCGTCGGGCGATTCGGCATCAAAGAGTCCACGGGCGGCGTGGGGCTCGACACGCTGCTGTTCGACGATCGCTTCGAGATCCGACAAGACCTGTTCGGCTTCGGCGAGGTGGTGCTGCCGCGCTGGCGCGTGTCGCTGGGCTACGAGTTCGTGAGCCGGCTGTGGCTCTTGGCGGGCATCGACGACATCTTGAGCGCCGGCCGGCGTGACTACTTCATCGGTCTTCAGCTCAAGTTCAACGACGACGACCTGAAGACAATCTTGCCGTTCGCGCCGAGCCCGTGACCCGAGGCCCGCGCTAGTACTCGACCCAGCCAAGCACCTTCGCGGCGACCAGGGCGGCGTGCGCTTCTTTGTCGCCGATCACGCGCTCTGCGGGGCGCGGCGTGGTGAGGCGGTGCACGGCCTCGGCGACGGAGAGCCGTTGTGTGGCCAGCGTCGGGAGCATGCGCAGCGAGACCGGTGCCGTGCCGACCTCTGCGGTGTCGAACGCGGCGTAGTGTCGCGGCCCGGGAACGAGTGGAGTGTCGTCGCCCGGCAAGAGCAGGCGCGGATCGCCACTCGACTGCACGATGGCGCCGGCCATCATCGGGCTCGACAGATCGAGATCGAGCGGGAACTCGACGTGACCGGGGTCGGTGCTGCGATAGAACACGACCGAGCCGCGCTTCCAGCCGCACAGCGCCGCCACGCGGTCGCGCCCCTGATCGCGGATCGCGCGGAAGACATCCATCGCCTCCACGAACCCCAGGCCGACCACGGTGTCGCCCAGCCGGCCGCCGAAGCGCGAGAGCGACGCCAGGGCTTGCTCCAGCTGCTGCCGCGACAGCGCCTGCCGGCGCACCAGGTACTCACCCAAGAGCTCGGTGCGGTCGGTCGAGGCCACATGGTGCAGTCGCCCGCCGCGCAGGTAGAGCTCTTTACGCTGGGGCGCGCCGGTGCGATCCGCCCGCTCCACGAACAGCGCGCCCGTCTCGCGCTCTTGCCGCATCTTGGCCAGCACTTCCAACATGGGCGTATCCGAGAGCAGCGCTCGATAGTCGGGCGCCCCCGGGGCGTGCAGGTCGCGGGTGGTCTGCGTGGTCGAGGGCAAGAGATGCCGAGAGAGCTCGGCGTGGTCGCGGATCTTGCAGAAGCCGCCCTCGCCGAAAGCGACGGCATCGTCGCCCGTCAGCTCGCCGGTGGCGACCAACTCGAGCAGGCGCGGCAGCGCGAGCCCCTCGAGCTCGCGCCCATCGGTGCGGCGAACGCGCGAGACCTCGACGCTGTCGGCCGAGCGGACGGTGGGCTGGGGGCCGAAGGCGCGCGGACCGGCGGGTGCCGTGGGCCGGGCCGCGAGCGCCATGGGCGGCACCGATTCGGCCATGTCCGGGTTCGGCGTCAACCGGCGCGCGACGGCGCGCATGCGGTCCACGCTGTCCTTGATCTTGCGCGCCAGCTGCTTAGAGTCCGACGCATCACGCACCAGCTCGGCCAGCGCCGCCCGCGCGCCGGGCGCGTCGAAGGGCGCCAGAGCCTGGGCCAGCTCCGACGCCGCCTGGTAGCGATCGCCGGGGCTGCGCGCCAGGGTCTTCTCGCAGATCGCGAAGAACCCCGGCGGCATGCGCTGCGCCTGGGCGCGCAGCGGCTCGATGTTCGCATCGCGAATGGCGAGCAACACCGCCAGCTGCCCGCTGCCGGGGAAGACGCGTTCGCCCAGCACCATCTCACCCAGAATGGAGCCCAGCGCGAACAGATCGGCGCGGTGGTCGAAGGGCTCGCCGGCGATCTGCTCGGGGGCCAGATAGCCGAACTTTCCCTTGAGCCCGGCGTCGCGCGAGGGCGGGCGCAGCTGCTCGCTCACGCGGGCGATGCCGAAGTCCCCCAGCTTCACGTCGCCGTCGACCGACAGGTACACGTTCGAAGGCGTCACGTCGCGATGGACGATGCCCAGCGCCACGCCGTCGGAGTTGCGGGCGGCGTGGACCGCCGAGAGGGCCGCCGCCATCGAGCGCGTGACGTGCACGGCCACGTCCAATGGAAGCCGGCGCTGCTCGCTCTCGAGGTGTCTCAGCAGACGATAGAGGTCGACGCCCTCGACGTACTCCATT
Source organism: Polyangiaceae bacterium (assembly GCA_023150915.1). GTDB lineage: Bacteria > Myxococcota_A > Polyangia > Polyangiales > Polyangiaceae > JADJKB01. The sequence goes on along the minus strand of JAKLKA010000080.1, from coordinate 12,499 downwards.
GCCAGATAGGGCTCTTGGCCGACCATGCCGGCGCCGAACACCACCACCACGTTCTGGTGCGAGATGGCGCGGTTCAGGTCGGCTTCGTGATTGAGCACGTCGAACTGGTCCTCGTTCTTGTCGGTCAAGAGGCGCTTGACCACCAGCTTGGGCGCCGGCACGGTGCCGGTCTTCGGCCGAGCCAGGAACACCTCGGCACTGCCACCCACGGCGAGGCGCCGTTCCAGCACGAAGGGGCCGAACGGCGTGGCAGGTTCTTTCGTTTCCCTGCTCATCCGCGTTTCGGCATTATGCCGCTCGGCCGGGCGCTGCCGCTACCCTTCGGGCGATCTTGGCCTGAAATCGCCGCGGTTCTGCGCTAGAGATCCGCACCGCATGCGCCTGTCTTCTGCCTCGGCCCGGATCGTGATCGTCGCGCTGGCCTGCCTGATGGCGGCTATGTGCAAGCGCGCGCCGGCCACGCCCGCGGGCGCGCCCAGCACGCCCACGGTACGCGTGTTCGTAGTTACCAGTCTGGCGGGCGCCCTCGAGCCCTGCGGCTGCGTGAAGGACATGCTCGGCGGTATCGATCACGCGGCGGCGTTCATCCGCAGCCGCCGCGAGTCGGCGTCGTCGTCGCTGGTGCTGGCAGCCGGTCCCACGTTGTTCATGGACCCGGCGTTGAAGGCCGAGCAGCGCTCGCAGACGCTGTGGAAGGCCGAGGCGATCGCGGCTTCGCTGGCCGATGCCAAGCTGGTGGCTTGGACGCCGGGGGTGAACGACTGGGCGGCGGGCCCGGACGAGCTTGCCCGGCTGCGCCAGCTGACGGGTGCTCCGCTCTTGGCGGCCAATCTGAGCGGGCAGACCGGCGGCGCCGAGAGCGTGAAGATCGTCGAGGCCCAGGGCCACAAGCTGGGGATCGTGGGCATCGCCGTTCCGCTCGAGTCGGACAAGGCGCCGGCCGGCGTCGAGGTGGCGGATGCGAAGGCCGCGCTCGAGGCGGCCAAGCAGAAGCTCGACGCGGGCGGCGCGCGCATTCGCATCGCGCTCTTGGCCATGCCTCGCGGCGCCGCGATGCGGATGATCGAAAGCGTCTCCGGCTATCAGCTGGTGATCGTGGGCAAGGCGGTCGACCGCGGCGAAGTCAACGACGCCCCCACGCCGCCCACCTTGGTCGGCGAGACGCTGGTGGTGCAGACCCCGAACCACCTGCAGGGCGTGGCCGTGGTCGACCTGTTCGTGCGCGGGGACGACATGCGCTTTCAGGACGGCTCGGGTCTGGCGCGGGCCGAGAAGCGCGAGACGCTGCGGCGCCGCCTGGAAGACCTGGACCGCCTGATCAGCGAGGCAGAGCGGCCCGGAAGCAGCGTGCGCCCGGAAGACCTGGAGGCGCGACGCAAGGACCGCGAAGCCGTGAAGCGCGACATCGAACAGAACGGCGTGCCCGAGCCGCCGGCCGCCGGCAGCTTCTTCCGCTACGAGCTCGAGGCGGTGCGCGAGAGCCTGGGTGCGGACGCGGCCGTGAGCGAACGCATGAAGGGGTACTACAAGCGTGTCAACGACCACAACCGCACGGCGTTCGCCGATCGAAAGCCAGCGCCCGTGCCGGCCGGCAAGAGCGCGTACCTGGGCGCGGACAAGTGCGTGAGCTGCCACGGCGAAGAGCACAAGTTCTGGCAAAGCACCAACCACTCGCGGGCTTACGCTCCACTCGAGACCCAAGAGAAGCAGTTCAACCTGGACTGCGTCGGCTGCCACGTCACCGGCTACGACAAGCCGGGCGGCTCGACGGTCACCCACGTGAGCGGGCTCACGAACATTCAGTGCGAGGTGTGTCACGGGCCGGCGTCCCGCCACGCGGAAGCGCCCAACGACAAGACCCTGATCGTGCGTGCGCCACCCAAGTCGCTGTGTGCTTCCGAGTGTCATCACCCGCCGCACGTCGGGAAGGACTGGAACGTGGAGCAGGCGTGGCCGCGCATCTTGGGGCCCGGCCACGGAGGCTGATCACGGCAGCGCGGTCGTGAGGAACTTACCGCGGCGATAGCTCGTGACGTAGACCGCCGCGAAGGCCACGTAGCTCCAGGCGATGACCTGCCACAGCCGCTCGAGGGGCAGGGTCAGCCCGAACACCACCAGCCACGCGAGCGGCAGCTGGAACGCGAACACCACGACGCTGTCGAGCCCCAGCGTTCGCTTGGTGGCGCCTGCGCCCTGCATGGCGGCCCCGAGCACGATGCCGATGCCGAGCCCGACATAGCTGAAGCCCACGGCCCGGACGTAGCTCACGCCAATCTCGACGACCTCCGCCCCGCTGTCGAAGAACCGGATGATGTCTCGTCCGAACGCGTGGTACGCCACGGCCAGGGCGGTCATCATGACCGCGTTGTAGAGCGCCGCGAACCATCCCGCCCCGGCCGCCCGATCGGGCTGGGCCGCCCCCAGGTTCTGCCCCACGAAGGTCTGCGCCGCGCTGCCCCAGCCCAGCCCCACGAACAGCGCCATGGTCTCGAGTCGGAACACGATTCCCAGGGCGGTGGTGGCCGACTGGTCGCTCGGCGTGGTGTAGGCCCGTGCGACCAGCGAGTGCATCACCAACATGGTGGCGATGCGCACCACCAGCTGTGTGCTCGATGGCCACCCCACCCGCCAGAGTGACGACATCGCTAGCCAGTCGGGCTTGACCAACGACTTTCGTCGGAAGAGGCCAAAGCGTCGGGTCAAGAGCAGCCACAGCGGGATCAGCACCACCACGCGGGCAAGCACCGTTGCCCACGCGGCGCCCATCAGCTCCATGCGCGGGATCCCCAGAGCGCGGGCCACGGGTGGGCCCCAGCCGAACACCGGGGGCGCGTGACCCGGGCCGTAGACCAACAGCACGGCGAACACGAAGTTCAGGACGTTGGCCAGGACCAAGAGCGCCGCGGGCGTCTTGCTGCTGCCCAGTGCCCGCTGCAGCGTGGTCAAGTGCAAGAGCAAGAAGATGGTGAAGCTGCCGCCCAGCATCACCGTGAGGTACTTCGTGCCCAGCTCGGCCACGCGCCCCTTGGCGCCGACCAGGTCGACCAGCAGAAACCGCGCGCCGAGCACGCCTGCGAGCCCGAACACCAGGCTGGCCCCCAGCACCAGCAGCAGCGACTGCCACGCGGCTGCGCGCACGCCCTCGGCATCGCCCGCTCCTTGCTTGCGGCTGACGATGGCGCCGGTGGCGACGCTGAGCCCATAGCTCACGATGGTGCCCAGTGCGGCGAGCTGGTCGCAGATCCCGATGGCCCCGAGCGCCGGACCCGCCACCGGGTGAGGCAGGCGCGAGATCAGGTAGGCGTCGACCAGATTGAACGTGACCTGCAGGCCCATTCCGAGGGCGAGCGGGGCGCCGAAGCGAGCGACCTCTACCGGGACGGACCCGCGCCGGATGCGCTCACTCATCGCGGGCCCTGACCCGCTCGAAGCAGGTGTCGGGCACCCGGCGCCCATGGCGGACCAGAGCCGTGGCCTCGACGAATCGCGCGGTGACGGGGTCGTGATACCCGCTGGGAGCCCCAGCGTCGTCGTACCAGCGCGCCACCCGCGCCATGAGCAGCTCGCGCACCCACTTCCCCACCAGCGACGCCAGCATCACCAGGGCGTCCGAGGCGTCGGCGTCGCGGACGAAGTGGAGCTCGCCCAAGCCCGGAAAGCGATAGGCACTGTGGGCGCGGCGTTGCTCGAGCACCACGTGCAGGCGGCCGCCGAGCGGGCCGAAGAAGCGCGAGTAGTCGGCCATGCCTCCGACCTTGCCGCAGATCGCCACGACGTCGGCCTGGGCCTGTGCGCGGTGCGCGAGCACCAGGGACTCCATCGCGTGCAGATCGGCGACGAACCGGTTCTTGCCCGCGGCGAGCGCTGCGTTGAGGCGCTCGGTGCAGATCACGCTGCTCTTGACCGACAGGACTTCCACGCCCCGCGCCGCGAGCTCGGCCCGCACCCGCAGGGCGCCTGCCACCAGCTGGTGCTCGGCGCTGAACGATTCGCCGTGCGCCGACCAGCACTGGGCGTGTACGTGCTCGGGGCAGGGCACCGCCAAGCGCTCGACACCTTCCAGCGAAAGGCGACCGAAGACGGCCTCGGGGCAAGGTGCCTCAGGGTCGACCAGCGCGCGGGCCCAAGCCTCGCCCAGCGCGACGTCGTCGTGCGAGACACGCTGCTTGCTGTCGCCGATCAGCTCGGCGATGCGCTTCGGCAGCTTCCGGCTGAGCAGGCGTGCGCCGCTCGGGTCGACCCGAGCCAGCACCGCCGTGACGACCATTGGTCCGAGGCGCGCCCCCAGTCCGTTCTCGTCGACACCGATGCGGAAGCTGGCGGACACGGGCGAAAGTGTACCCCGGCTGTGGCGAAATCAGCCGCCCGCCACCGGGGGGATCACGGCGATGACGTCGCCCGGCGCCACCGGATCGGGCCCGACGGCGAAGGTCTCGTTCACCGCGAACCGCACGCCCCCGAGCCGCCCGTCGAGGGCCGGACGCGCCGCGACCAACAGCCGCACGAACGCATCGAGGTTGCAGGTTTCGTCCGGAAGCTCGAGCTCTTCGTCGGGGATGCCGACCAGGTCCCGCACCCCGGCGAAGTACAGCACGCGCACCTTCTTCACCGCTTCTGCTCCAGGTACTTCTGCAGGCCGTCGCTGACGCTGAGCAGGTTCGGCGTGATCTTCTTGACCAGCAAGTCCTCGACCGTAGAGGCGACCTTCTTCGAGAGCAACTTCGGCACCCCCTTGAGCTTGGCGCCGTCGATGGTGAGCTCGCCCCGGATCTCGAGCCGTGTGCCGCCGTCGATCTCGACGAAGCGGTTCTTGCCGGCGCAGTGCACGGCTTCGGTGAAGGCATGGGTCTCGATCCGCCAGTCGCACGTCCACTCGTCCTGATTCCAGGTGGCGTGGTCCGACCAGCTGAGCATGCTCTCGCTCAAGAACGCCCGAGCCGCGGCCGGAATCTCGCCGCCGCCATGCCATTCGTTCAAGAGCTGGGTGATTGCGCCGCGGTCTTCGCGCCGCTGCACGTCGATTCGTCGGATGTTCGGCAAGAACTCGACCAGGTCGGCCAAGTGGTCGCGGTATGCAGCGAAGACCACGGGCCGGGGAAAGAGCAGGCTGGCGTCGGCGCTGAGCAGCATTCAGAGCCCGTAGGCGAAACCCAGGGAAGGCGCAATCACCGGCGCAAAGGTCGGGAACATGGCGCGGCCGGCGACCTCGATCACCATCGAAGCCTCGGGCGAGACGGCGTATTGCACGCCGACGCCCGCGCCGGCGAAGTACGGCCCGTGGGTCTTGTAGGCGTCGAGCGTGAGCTTCCGGAAGCTCCCCGAGCCGTCGTCTTCGACGACTTCGGTCGAGAGCTTCGCGGTGGCCTCGGCCATCCCCGCGTTGGCCATCACGTAAGGCCGAACGCCGGCTCGGCTGAAGGGGTCACTGCCCAGCCAGTACGCGCCGCGTGCTTCGGCGTGGAACGGCATGAAGTCTTTGCCGCCCGGGCGCTTGGGCGAACCCGCGAAAGCGTAACCCACGCGCGCGCCCAGGGTGAGCTGAGTGCCTATCAACCGGTCGTAGCCCACGAGCGCGCGCATCGAGCCGAGGGCGACGCCGCCCTTGGCCGTGTTGCCGTTGCCCTGCACCGGCGTGCCCGTGTACGCCACATCGCCCTTGAAGAAGCAGGACAGCGTTTCGTCTTGCTGGGCCTTCGGGCTGCACGCATCCGACAGGTTGGACATCACCGTCAGGTCCGGCGAGAACGCAAGCGACAGCCAGTTTCGCTTGCGCGGCGTCGTGTCGGGCTTCTCTTCCGGCTTGGGTTTTTCCAGGCTCCCTTCGTCGGTGCACGACAGGTTCACGCACACCTTGGCACCCGGGCAGTCGTCGTTGGTCTCGCACGACAGGCCCTGAACGGGCCGCGGACACGCCTCGGGCGGAACACTGCCCGGCAGCGAGGGCTGGCGACCGCTGATGGCCGACTTCAGCTTGACCTTGCGGGGCTCGTCCCCCGACCCTGCGCTGGCCACCCGGTCCAGGTTCGAGTCGAACGCGGTGACATAGTACGAGAGAGTGCCCGCCTTCTCGACGGCGGCGCAGGGGATGAGCCCACCAAACCCGGACTTGTGCTTGCCCAGCGCGAGCTCGCGCCACTCGGCGTCGGCCGGGCCCTTGTAGCGCACGACCACGCGAGCGACCTTCACGCCGTCTGGCGCCTCGACGAACACGGGAATGGGGTGGAAGGTCGCCTGCTCCGTCCACGGCTTCTCTTCCAAGACCGCCACGCTGCCACCGCTCGCTGGCGTCGACGATTCGCCGCCCCCCTTGGTCTCGGCCTTGGCGCGATCGAAGTCCTTCTGCACGTCGGTCGTCAGGTACGCGGCCTGGGGTTTGGCCTTCGGGTCCGCCTCGAGCATCTTCTTGAAAGCGGCGACCGCGTCTTCGTGCGCCGAGAGGCCCGCCGAGTACACCGTGCCCAGCGCGCCGTAGATGCTGGCGAGCGTCTCTTTGCTGCAGCCGCTCTTCTCGCAGGCCGTCAGAGCGTTGCGCAGCTTCGCGACCGCGGTAGTCATGTTGGTCGCGAGGTAGTCGTCTTCCATCGCCTCGCGGATCGCCTTCTTGGCTTGGTCGTCCGCCTTCCCGGCGTGGGCGAGCGGAGCGAACAGCAGGCACGCGGCCAGTGCGGCGTGCGCGAGCGCTGCGGAAGAAGAGTGCGCCATGGGTCGGGCGAATGTTAGGTCAGTTTTGGCATTTTTGGCAGGAAACCTGGCGTGGTAGAAGCGCTGACGGCGGAGGACACGATGTCGGGCGAAAAACGCGCACTCGGTTTGGATGTGTACATCGCACTGGCCGCGGTCGGCTGGGCTGACGGAAACCTGGACGCGGACGAGGCGGACGCCATCGTGCGCATGGCCACGGACGAGGGGCTGGGCCTGTCCGAAATCACCGAGATCGAGAAGGCGACCAAGTTCCCGGTCGACATTGGCGAGATCGATCGGCGGGGAATGTCGAAAGAGGACAAGCTGTTCGTCTACGCGGTGGCATCGTGGATGACCTGGCTCGACGGCAGCGTGACCGACGAAGAGACGGCCGCGCTGAAGCGACTCGGCGATGCGCTGAAGATCCCCGACAAGCCGCGGGAGCACGCCGACACCATCATGCGCGAGGTGGCACACCAGTCCGAGGACATCCGCCCCCATCGCTTCGACTTGGGCACGCTGCGGCGGATCATCCACGAGCGACTGACCGAGGCCCGCGAGGCGCGTGCCTCGGGGCGCGAGGACGGCTGAGCCGATGAGGTCGCGCGCCACCTGGCTCCTGACGGCGCTGGCGGTCTGGGGCTGCAAGAAGGACCCCGCCCCGGTGCCCGCCGCCACGAGCACGGCTCCGCCCCCAGTCGCGTCGGCGTCGGCGCCCGCGCCCAGCGCCGAGCCGTCGCCCGCAGGCGCCGACAGCGCGGGGGTGGTGCAGCTCGAGGCAGAGGTCGGTGTGGGCGACGAGCTCGGCTACGCCGTGGCCACGGCGGGCGAGCGCGTGGCCGTCACGGCCTACAAGCGCAAGGGGAAGACCGACGAAGCACACCCCGGTGCGGTGTTCGTGTTCAAGCTGGTCGCCGGCAAACCCGAGCGCGAGGCAGAGCTCACGGTCGACGGCTCGCACCAGATCGGCAACAGCGTTGCGTTCGACGGCAGCGTGCTGCTGGTCGGAGCGCTGTACGACGCCGGCAAGGCCGCCGAGACCGGGGCCGCGTATGCCTTTTCCGTCGAGGCCAGCGGGTGGTCCAAGGCCCAGAAGCTCTCGGCAGCGGACTCCAAGCCCGACGACTCGTTCGGGATCGGCGTGGCGCTGGTCGGCGGCACGCTGGTCGTCGCGAACAGCCGCGAGGCGGGCGGCTCTCTCTATACGTTCGAGCGCGACAAGGCCGCCTTCGTGGCCAAGAAGGCGCTGCCCTTCCGCCATCAGAACGGGCCCGCCGAGGCGATCGCCGCCGGTGGCGACTGGGTCGTGGCCGGCGCGCCGTATTCCGGCAAGCTCTCGGAGCAAGGCGTGGTGTTCGTGTATCGCCGCGACAAGGGCGGGTTGGTGCAGGCCGCCGAGCTCGTCGAAGCAGACGCCGCCGAGACCAACCACTTCGGGAGCTCGGTGGCCGTGGCCAAGACGACCCTGGTGGCTTCGAGCGAAAAGCAGATCAGCGTGTTTACCGAGAGCGGCGGCCAGTGGAAGGCCGCGCAGCGCATCACCCCCCCGGTGACCACTGGCCTCGCCGACGCCGCCCTGGCCCTGACCGACGACCGGCTGGCGATCGGCTTCCACCTGGTCGAAGCCGGGCGCGTGCTGTTGTACGAAAGGCGCGGCGGCGAGTGGAAGCTTTCGCGCACGGTGACGGCGCCGAACGGCAAAAACGAGGACTGGTTCGGTTACTCGCTGTCGCTCTCGGACAAGCGTCTGGTGATCGGAGCCCCGCTCGCCAACGAACGCACCGGCGCCGCCTACGTGCTGGGCTTCTGACCCGTCAGTTGCAGCGCCAGATGTGGTTCGGCAAAAAGCTCGACTGCGAGCAGGTCTGAGCGCCGTTCGTGCACTTGCCGCCATTCGGCTTGCAGATCTCGCGCTCCCACTGGCCGCCGCAGGTGCTCTTGCACTGCAGCGAGGTGTAGGCGTTTGCCTGCTGCGAGAAGGTGCCGCAGCACACCTGACCGCCGCTGCAGTCTTCGGGGCCGTCGCAGCTCACCGTGGTCGCGTCGCAATTGGCGCCGGTGCAGGCGCACGCGGTGCCCTTCGGCGTGCAATATTCGGCGCCTGGGTTCAGCAGGCAGCAGTTCTGGCTGGCCGCGCAGACCAGCACGGAAGGCGAGGTGTCGCAGTAGATCTCGCCGGCGATGCCGCCGTCAGACGACGTTCCACCGACGCCTGCGTCGGTGATGCCGCCGGTGCCGCCGGTGCCGGTGCCGCCGGTGCCGGTGCCGCCCGTGCCGCCAATCCCCCCGGTTCCGCCGACCCCCCCGGTGCCGCCGGTGCCGCCGGTGCCAGTGCCGCCGCACTTGGTCGGGGTGCCCACGCCGAACTGGGTCGGATCGACGCAGCCCACGCCGATGAACGTGTCCATCACGCCGCACATCCCGGTGGGCTTGCAGCAACCCTGAAGCGTGAGGCCTTGAATGCTCTGTGGCGGGCAGGTGGGGTCGAGCTTGCCGGCTTGACCGAGCTCGATGCAGGTGCCGACGCCGATCATGCTCGAGCTGATGCCGCACTTGCTGCCGGCGCAGCACGAGTCGACCTGCCCGATGGGTACGCTCGGTGGCGGACAGACCTTGCCGCCGCACACCACCGGCCCGGTGCCTCCGGTGGCGCCGGTGCCCGCGACGTTGCCGGTGCCACCCCCGCCGCTCGTGCCCGCGACGCCGCCCATGTTGCCCGTGCCGCCGTCGGTGATGCCGCCGCCGGTGCCGCCGGTGATCGTCCCGCCCGATCCGCCCGTGGCGCCGCTGCCGCCGGTACCGCCAACGCTGGCGTCGGAGCCCTGGAAGCCGATGTCGGTCACGCCGCCGCAACCGACGAAGATCGCGACAGGGGCGGCAATCATCCCAAGCAAGCCGGCACGAAGACTACGCATCTCGACTCCATGCGAGCGGAAGAGGGGGCGCGCTCGCGGCCGGAAGGTTACGCCAGAAGCTCGGACTTGGCGACGGGGTAGCCGCTCGGGCGCTGGACCGCGTAGGAAAGGGCCAATATCTCGATCAGCACGGCTCGGTAGACCTGGTGAACGTCGTCCACGTCGACCTCGTCGGCGTTGGCCTCGAGCGTTGCGTCGACGTGCTCGTGGACGAATTCGACCAGATCGGGCTGCTCCATGCCGATCACGTCGTCGCTGTCCAACGCCTCGGCCGGATCGGCGCGGCGCAGCTCTTCGTCCAGGGTGAGCAGCTCGTCGGTGGCCAGAAGCTCGTCTTCTCGGATCTCGGCCACGTGGTCGCCATGCACCTTCTCGAACGCCAGCCACACGGCGAGCGCCAGGAAGTAGCCCAGGCCGAGCGCCGTTTCGTCCAGCGGCTTGCTCAGCGTCTCGGCCACCCGGGCCGCGAGCGCCGGCTGCAGCCGCTCGAACCGCTCGAAGGCAGCGTCCAGCTGCTCGCGGGCGGCATCGTCGTCGTCGGCCAGGCTCTCGCGCACCGCGTCGAGAGCATGGGTGGGCACCCTGGCGTACGACGGGACGGGGCGGATGGCGGAGCTACGAACCCACACTCTGAGCTTCGTTCTAGCACGCGAGCGGGTGGTGCAACCCCAAAATAGCCAGCCACACGCTTGTCTTCGCGGCGCCCTTCGTCGAGATTCCGGGGGCTTCGCCGAGGCTTGGCGCGTGGTGACGAACGAACGGAACCCGGGGTCGGAAGGGGAGGGCGCTCCCACGCTGCGCACACGTCGCCCGGCGCGCATCGCTGTGCTGGTGGCCATCGCCGCGCCGCTCGTGCTGGTGCTCGCGTACGCGCTGGACCGGGCTCGTCACGGCGATCGGGCACTCCGCAACGTCTGGCTCGCCGACGTGCCCGTCGGAGGCATGACCGCGCCCGAGGTCGAGGAAGTTGCCCGCGAGCTGGAGCAGAAGCTGCGGGGGCAGGCGCTGGGGGTGAGGGTTCGCGACAGCGCGGTGGACGTTTCGCCCGCTACGCTGTCGCTGCGTCTGGACGCGGCGGCCACGGCCCGGCGCGCAGTTTCCGAGGGCAAGGCCGGCGGGCTGTGGTTCGAATTCCGATTCTGGCTGGCGCGGCTGAAGGCGCCCTGGGCGGTGGCGCCCGTGGTCGAGATCGATCGCGGGCCCCTGCCCGCGCTGTACGACGAGTGGGAGCGTCGCCACCTGGACTTGCCGTTCGGTGGCGGCGTGAAGGTCGCTTCCGGGTCCGTCAGCGCCGACCCGCCGCGGCGCGGATGGGTCGTCGACCGCGGGTCGGCCGATGAGGTCATCGTGCGCGGCTTGGGCAGCTGGCCCCGGCAGCCGGTGGCGTTGCCACTGGTCGAGCGCGAGCCGTTCACCGTTCCGGGCGCCGTCGAGGCGGCCGTGCAGCAAGCGATGCGCATCACCAGCGACGCGTTGACGCTGCGCGGGGACTCGGGCCTCGAGCTCCGGCTCGATCGGGAAGACGTCGCGCGGGCGTTGCGCAGCCTGGCGCCCACGCCGGCCGAGCCGCGCGTCGTGCTTCTGCTCGACGCGAGCGTGATCGAAGAGAAGCTCTCGCCCCTGCGCGAAAAGCTGGAGGCGCCGCCCAAGAACGCGCGCTTCGTGGTCGAAGGGCGCGATCAGATCCGCATCGAGCCGGGAACCAGCGGCGCGGTGCTGAAGGCCGAAAAGGTGGCCCAGGGGCTACTGGACGCGGCGCTGTCGAGCACTCGGACCGGGCCGCTGCCGCTCGAGAACGGCGCCCCGCCCGAGGTGACCACCGAGGCGCTCGGGGCGCTGAACATCACCCGGCTGGTGGGGCAGTACACCACCCACCACCCCTGCTGCCAGCCGCGCGTCGAGAACATCCACCGCATCGCCGACCTGCTGCGCGGGCAGGTGGTGAAGCCTGGCGAAACCTTCAGCGTGAACGCCTTGGTTGGCCCACGCACCGCCAAGAGCGGCTTCAAGCCGGCGCCCACCATCGAAGAGGGGGAGATGGTCGATTCGCTGGGCGGGGGGGTGAGCCAGTTCGCCACCACGCTGTTCAATGCGTTGTTCTTGGCGGGGTACGACATCGTCGAACGGACGCCGCACACCTTCTGGTTCGCGCGCTATCCGATGGGGCGCGACGCCACGCTGTCGTGGCCGAAGCCCGACGTGGCATTCAAGAACGACAGCGACGCGGGCGCGTTGATCTGGACCGAGTACGGCGACGACCACATCACCGTGAAGGTGTTCGGCGACACCGGGGGGCGCAAGGTGCGCATCAAGGTCTCGCCGCAACAGAACCTGGTGAAGCCGCCGATCGAGTACATCCCCGATTTGACGCAGTCGCACGAGAAGGACAAGACGATGGAGGCGGGGCAGATTGGCTGGACCGTGTTCGTCAGTCGCGAGGTGGAGCTGGCGGGCGGCACCAAGCGAGAAGAGAAGCGCAAGGTGGTGTACAAGCCGCGCACGCGGCGCGTGGTCGTGCACCCATGCCGGGTGCCGAAGGGCGAGCCGGGCCATACCGGCGAGAAGTGCCCCGAACCGGACGGGGGCACCGGGGAGGAGTGACCCCCATCCCCGCCCGGTTGTCGGGCCGGACGGTTGCGAAAAGGGACGCGTCTTCGACCAGTTGAGGCGTGGCGCGTGTGGGCTGGAAGGCGAAGCACAAATTCGCAATGGAGTCGGAGCGAGCTGCCTCCGCCTCGCCCGGCCTTCGGGCAAGGTGCGTCGGGTCGCCGCCCGCGTGCGTGGCGTGTGCTGCTCACCCCCGCTCCGACCCCGAAGCGTCGCGCCGCCTCGCGAGCCGGCGAGCCCATGACGCTGCCGCTGCCACAGACCACGGACGGCAATCCGGCGCGCCCCTTCCGTCG
>JAKLKA010000079.1:20644-53079 GCA_023150915.1 Polyangiaceae bacterium | reverse complement strand
GTGGTCGAAGCGAGCGCCCGGAGTCAACAGCGAGGCCAGAAAAACGCATGGTATGCGAGAAGCATGAACGCGCTCGTCTCTGCCCTCAGCGATCGAGAACTGCTCGCCCGCCTCCCCGAGGTTCGTGGGCTCGAGCGCCGCGCCATCGCGGAAGTGATCGCCCATCTCGCGGAGGTCGAGCGGCGGCGGCTCTACCTGGCAGAGGCCTGCTCCTCGATGTACACGTTCTGCATCGAGCGACTGGGCTACTCCGAGAACGAAGCTCACACCCGGCTTCAGGTGGCCCGCCTGTGCTCGCAGTTCCCCGCGGCGCTCGAGGCGCTCGAGAGCGGATCCGTTCACCTGACCGGCCTCGCATTGCTCTGCCCCAAGGTGACCCAGGCGAACGTGCACGAGTTGCTCGACGAAGCACGGGGGAAGACCCGGAGGGAAATCGAGGCCCTGTTGGCTCGCCGGTTCCCCCGCCCCGACGTGCTGCCGAGCATCGCTCCGCTGCAACCAACCCTGCTCGAGCAGGGTAACTCGGTCCCCGTCACCCAGTCGGAGCAGGTCGCGCACTCCGCCGGGTCGACGGTGCCCAGACCACGGGTCGAGCCGCTCTCGGCGGCGAGCTTCCGCGTCGAGTTCACGGCCAGCGCCGAGCTTCGCCAGAAGCTCGAGCTCGCGCAGAACCTCCTGAGTCATGCCGTGTCGACCGGGGACCTGGCCGCCCTCTTCGAGCGCGCCCTCGACGAGCTCCTCGCCGCGGAGCTGAAGCGCCGGTTGGGCGCCGAGAGGCCGCGAGCGCGCCGGAGTCTCCGGGCGGGGTCACGACACGTGCCGGTCGAAGTCTCGCGTGCGGTCTGGGAACGCGACGCCTTCCAGTGCACCTTCGTCGACGAGCACGGTCATCGGTGCAGTGAGAAGCGCTACATCACCCTCGAGCACAAGCAGCCCTTCGCGCGGGGAGGCCCGCCCACGATCGACAACCTCGCCTTGCTCTGCAAGGCTCACAATGCCCATCGCGCGCGCGAGGTCTTCGGGGAAGCGTACATTGCGAAGAAGCAGGCCGAAGACAAGACGTGCTCCAAGGTGCTGTCAGCGCTGACGCACTTGGGCTTCCGCTCGAAACAGGCGAAGCAGGCCGTCGAGCGGGTGCGAAACGAAGGCGTTGCCCTCGACGTCGAGCCGCTGCTTCGGGCGGCCTTGGCGGTCTTGGCTTGAGCGCTGAGCCCCGCGTTCGCGTTCGCGTCCGCGGTCGCGGTCGTGGTCGCGGTCGCGGTCGCGGTCGCGTTCGCGTTCGCGTTCGCGTTCGCGGTCGTGGTCGCGGTCGCGTTCGCGTTCGCGTTCGCGTTCGCGTTCGCGGTCGTGGTCGCGGTCGCGGTCGTGGTCGCGGTCGTGGTCGCGGTCGCGGTCGCGTTCGCGTTCGCGGTCGCGTTCGCGGTCGTGGTCGCGGTCGCGGTCGCCGAAGCTCACCGCGAGTGCATGAGCGCGCGCAGCATCTTCTTGAGCCGCGCGCCGAGCAGCTGGACCGCGGCGGCGTCCGCGGCTCGTGCGGCGCCGATGGCGGCGGCGAGATCGATGGCGGCGAGGGTTTCGTGGAGGCTGCCGTTGGATTCGTTGAAGTACTTGCGGCGCATGGCGGCGCCGTCGAGGGGCAGGCCTTCGCTGAGGCGCAAGAAGGTGCTCTTGGCGGCGCTGGTGGCCTGATCGCGAAGCTCGCGGTCGGCGATCTTGGCGGCGTGCATGCGCTCGGCGAGCTCTTTCGCGACTACGTAGGCGTCGAGACGTTGGAACGGCAGGCGATGGTCGGTCATGGCGGTTGTCCCTCCGGCGATCGCGCCGGGCTTTCGCCCCTCCCGGCGCAGCTCGCGTGACAAGGGCCCTGCGCGAGCCACGCAACACCGAGCCCCCCGCGCCGATCGCAGGGCCGTTGGCGCGCGAGGTGCGCCAACGGGCGGGGGCCCGGCGCGAACGCCGGAGGGAGCCGTGGTCGAGCGCTGGCCTCCGCGTCCGCGCTGGCCTCCGCGTCCGCGTTCGCGTTCGCGTTCGCGTTCGCGGTCGCGGTCGTGGTCGTGGTCGCGTTCGCGTTCGCGTTCGCGGTCGCGTTCGCGTTCGCGTTCGCGTTCGCGTTCGCGTTCGCGTTCGCGTTCGCGGTCGCGGTCGCGTTCGCGGTCGCCAAGACCTCTTGGGTCTTGCTCAGAGCAGCCCACGATCCGCCACGGAGACCCGAGTGCGAGAAACCCGGCGAGGCCGGGCGCCGGCTGTTTCTCTGCTCGCGCAAGTCGCGCGGCGCTCGGGCTGCCCGCGGAGCGAGAGAATCCTCGCGCGCCCCCCCATTCCTCACGACCGATCGGTCACACCGTCAGCGCAGCGAATTCGGGCCCTGCCGGGATGTTCATCAGCTCTTTGAGCAACAGCGGCACCTCGTGGTGGCCGTAGAGCAGGTTGTGCACCGCGCGCACGATGGGCAGATCCAGCCGCTTCCGCAGGGCAAAGTCGTGGGCGGCCTTCGCCATCTTCACGCCCTCGGCCACCATGGCCATGTCGCGCTGGATGTCTTCCAGCTTCTCGCCCCGGGCAAGCCGGGCCCCGACCTGGTGGTTGCGTGAGAGGGGCGATGAGCAGGTGGCGATCAGATCGCCCATCCCCGCCATGCCGCCGAAGGTCATCACCTCGGCGCCCATCGCCACGCCAAAGCGCGCCATCTCGGACAGGCCGCGCGTGAGCAGCAACGCCTTGGTGTTGTCGCCGAGGCCCAGGCCGGCAGCCACCCCGGCGGCGAGAGCGATGATGTTCTTGAAGCCGCCGCCGATCTCGGCGCCGATCACGTCGCGCCCCTGATAGACCCGGAAGTAGTCGTTGTGGAGCGCCGCGTGCGCCCGCTCGAAGACCTCGTCGTAGCGGCTGGCCACCAGCGTGCCGGCGGGCTGCCGTGCGGCCAGCTCTTTGGCCAGGTTGGGGCCGCTGATCACGCCGATCTTTCGTACGCAGGTCTCTTCGCGCAGCACCTCGCTCATGCGCTTGAAGGTGCCCTGCTCGATGCCCTTGGTGGCGTGCACGATCACGTGCTCGCCGTTCACGTGGTTGCCCAGCTCGCGGGCGGTCTCGCGCATGGTGTGCGAGGGCACCACCGCGATCAGTAGCGAGGTGCTCTTGCAGATGCGCTCGAGGTCCGAGGTCGCTTCCACGCTGGGCCCCAGGCTGAAGCCGGGGAGGTACTTCGAGTTCTGGCGCGTCTCGTTGATCTCGCGACACAGGTCGTCGCGCCGAGCCCAGAGCAGCGTCCGCTTGTCGTTGTCGCCCAGCACCTTGGCCAGGGTCGTGCCCCAGTTGCCAGCGCCGATCACTCCGATGCACTCGTCTCGGGTCATGCCCGTGCTCCCGCCGGCTCGGCCGTGGCGCCCTCGGCGCGTGACAGGTTGCGGCCCAGGTCGTAGCCCTTCAGGCGGTTGCCGTAATAGAGCAGCAAATTGCGGTTCTCGTGGAAGACCCGGTCGCCGCGCCGCACCGCCGCGGGGTGCGTGTGATAGCTGGCGAAGGCGCGGAGCGCGTCGTCGACGATCGCCTTCGGGTCGCGCGCCAGCTCGTCGGACATGCGCGGCCCCTTTGCCGAACGCCGCAGCGCGCCGACCACGCGCTCGGTCTCGGTGGCCAGGTCCGAAGCGGTGACGCTGGGCGAGCGGCCGCCGGTGCGGAGCAGGCGATACAGGTCCATGTCGGGGTTTTCGCGCTGGATCATGTCGAGCAGCGCGTAGCCCACCACGTGGGTGCTCATCGCCAGGTTGTCGCGGAGGAACTCCCGGGCGATCGCCGAGGAAAGCTCGTTGGTGTACTCCTCGTCGCGCTGCGCGTCGTGCACCGGCGCGCCGCCGTCCGACACGTATGACGCCGCATCGACCACGCGCCCCCGCGGATCCAGGCTGCGACCCTCCTCGTCGACGTAGTTGCCGACCACGTCGAGCGGCCGGCTGAAGGTGATCACCACGCGACTGTCGAGGCTCACCAGGTTCGACATGAAGTTGAGCACCTGCCGCGGCCGACTGAACTCGTCGTCTTCGATGATGTAGCGGTTCTTGCCGACCTCTTTCAGGTAGTCGTCGATCAGCGTCTCGGCCTCGAGCCCCAGCTTGTACGAAATGGTGCAGGGCACCACGTACAGGTTCGGCTTGTCGCGCCGGCTCTGCAGGTTGCCCACATAGGCGCGAACCGCCGTGCCCAGCAGGCCCCGCTTCAGCTTCTGCTCCACCGCGCCGCTGCGCGAGCGGGTTCCGCCGGGGAAGAACAAGTTGTTGTAGTCGAGCTCGAGGGCGACGGTGGCGTATTCCTTGAGCACGTCTTTGTACAGGCCTGCGGTCTTCTTGCGGTCGACGCGATACGCCCCGAGGTTGTTCATGAAGAACGACGTCACCGGGTTCTTGAACAGGTTCAGGCCCGCGCCGTAGAGCAGGGGCGGCAAGCCCATCAAGTGCACCGCGTAGCCGAGCACGATGCTGTCGAGGTGCGACGAGTGAGTGGGCACCACCACCAGCGTGCCCTTGTCGAGCAGCTTGCGCACGTGGTCGACCGAGCCCTGGATCTGCACGTGGTCGGACAGCCCGTGGCGCAGCGACGACAGCGAGCCCAGCTTGCCCGGCGACATGGCGGTGAGCAGCACGCTGAGCCCCGTGGGCACGACCGTGGTCGAGAGCTTGTACACGCGGTCGTCGAAGTTGCCGACGATCTCCGAGGCGAAGCGCAGCGCGATCTGGTCCAGCATCTCGCGCAGGTCGCGCGCCGAGGCGTGCCTGAGGCGCTTCTGGATGCGATGGTAGAAGGCGCTGTCTTCCGCGCCGCGCGGGTCGCCGCCCCGCTCGCGTTCCAGGCGGCGGCGCTCGTGGTAAAGCGTGTCGTTCACCAGCGCCTCGAGCCCCACCTCTTCCGGCGGGCGCAGCGAAGCCACGTGGCGGTCGACCACGCGCGTGGCTGCCTCGATTCGGGCGCGTTCGCGGTGCTCGGGTCGCATGGGAGCCCGAGCCTACAACGACCCGGCCCGGCGCGGGGACAGTCCTGGGGCCGCGGTTTTTCTCGCGAATACGCGCGCGCTGCGCTATGGCCCTGGGGCGTGTCGAACACGGAAAGCGACGAACACCCCGCGCCGCAGCGCGCCCGCCGGGCGCCGCCCTCGCGCTTGCCCCGGGCGCCGGCGCCACGGCGCACGCCGGTGCTGCCGTTTGCCGCGGGCCTGGCGGTGGGCGTGGTGGCCGCGCTTGCCGCCAGCTTGCTGGGTTCCCGGCGCGCTCAGGGGCTGAATGCCGAGCTCGAGGCGCGCTGCGAGCGCCGCGAGATGATCGCGTGTCGCCAGCTGGCGCTGTCACACCAGATCGGTCTGGACGGGCCGCGGGACGACAAGCGCGCGTTCGAGCTGTTCGAGCGCGCCTGCAACGCGAACGACGTCACGGCGTGTCTGCATTTCGCCAAGGCCCTCGAGGCCGAGCGCACCGGCAACGTCGATCAGCCGCGGGTGATCGCGCTCTACGAGCGCGCCTGTCAGGGCTCGCAGGCCGAGGCCTGCGCGGCGCTGGGCAAGCGCCACGAGAAGGGCCGGGGCACGGCCAAGAGCCCAGAGAAAGCTCTGGAGTACTACCAGCGGGGCTGTGACTTCGGCAGCGCCGAAGCCTGCGGCGGGCTGGCGCTGGCGAAGTACATCGGCATGGGCACCGATCCGAACGTGGAGCAGGCGGTGGCGCTGTTCGAGAAGGCCTGCAACGGCGGCGATGCCGAGGGCTGCCATGGCTTTGGTCGAATGGTGCTGGGCGGCCGGGGCGTGCAGAAGGACGAAGCGCGGGCGATGAAGCTGTTCGAGCGGTCGTGCGAGGGCGGCGCGGTCACCGGCTGCCGCGCCCTGGGCCTCTTGCTTTCGGACGAGAAGGGCAGCACGCCGCCCGATCCGGTGCGCGCCAAGGCGATGTTCGAGCGGGCCTGCAACCTGGGGGACGCCGTGGCTTGCGAACGGCTCGAGCGCCTGGGGCGCTGATCACCGCAGCGGGGAGCGGACCTTGCACCACACGCGCAAGATCAGCGTGCCGCGCACGGTCCACGGAGTGACGTCCACGCGGTCGATCTGATCGACGGCGGCGATCGGCAGGCGGTGCATCAGCCGCTCGACCACGAACTCGCGGCGCGTGGCCTCGGTGGAGAGCTGGCCCAGATCGTCGCCCTTGACCACGAAGGTCACGAGCTCGAACACCTCGAGGGATTGCGCGCGGGAGCGCGCGCTGGGCGGCGGCGGGCCGACCTCGAGCATGGCCGAGGCCAGCGCGTCGATGGTGTCTTTGCTGACCCGGTCGGCCTTCGACTTCGGGGGGGCGTTGGCCGGCGGCGCCACGCCCGGCATGGTCATGCGGGGTGTTGCGGTCAGCGCCTGGGGCGGCGGCTCCGAGTAGCCGTGGGTGCGCTGCCGCTGGCGCACCCCGGTGGTCGGCTCGTCGCACAGATCCGCCTGACCGGCGCGGCCCGAGGGCGGCACCAGCTCGGCGGTGATCGCAGCCAGCGTCTCGCGGCCCGCCGGCACCAGATGGAACTCGAGCTCGGGGCCCTCGGCCTTCGGCGCCACGTTGGTGGTGATGGCCGCCAAGGTCTCGCGGCCCACGGGCGCGAAGCCGACCTGGATCTCGGGAGACGAATCCTCGCTCTTGGGCGGCGCGCCCCGAGGCAGGGGACGCGGCGGACGCTTCGGCGGGCGCTTCTTCGGGGCCTGGGTCAAACCAGCAGGCAGTATCCCACGGGCGGGGCGCAGGGGAAAGCGCGCCCTCTAGCCCAGCTCGGTCTTGCCCATCAGGAACGCGTCGATGGCCCGCGCCGCGCGCCGGCCATCGGCGATCGCCCAGACCACCAGGCTTTGCCCGCGCTGGCAGTCCCCGGCCGCGAACACCCCGCTGACGTTCGTCATGCAATTGACATCGACCGCGACGTTGCCGCGCCGGTCGAGGGTGAGGCCGAGCTCATCGAGCAGCCCGCTCTTTTCCGGATGCATGAAGCCGAGGGCCAACAGCACCAGGTCGGCGTCCAGGGTGCGCTCGGTGCCGGCGATGCGCTCGAAGCGACCGGCACGCTCCGCGACTTCGACCAGGTGGAGCTGCTCGACCGCGCCGGCGCTGCCGGCGAAGCGCTCGGTGGACACGCTCCATGTGCGCTCGCCGCCCTCTTCGTGGCTGGTCGAGGTGCGCAGCATCAGCGGCCAGAGCGGCCAGGGCGTGGTCGGGTCGCGCGACTCGGGCGGGCGCGGCAAAATCTCGAGGCTCACGACGGCGGCCGCGCCCTGGCGCAGCGCGGTGCCGATGCAATCGCTGCCGGTGTCTCCGCCGCCGATCACCACCACCCGCTTGCCGGCGGCAGTGATGGCCCGTTCATCGGGAATGCGATCACCGCTGACGCGCCGGTTCTGCTGCTCGAGGTAGTCCATCGCGAAGTGGATGCCCGAGAGCTCGCGGCCGGGCAGCGGCAGATCGCGCGGAACGCGCGCGCCGATGGCCAGGCACACGGCGTCGAAGCGCGTGCGAAGCTCGCCGGCTTCGGCCACGACGCCGGTGCGGAACTCGACCCCCTCGGCGCGCATCTGCTCGACCCGGGCTTGCACCAGGCGCTTGTCGAGCTTGAAGTCCGGGATGCCATAGGTGAGGAGCCCGCCAATGCGGTCGGCGCGCTCGTGGACCACCACGCTGTGGCCGGCACGGTTCAGCTGCTGCGCGGCCGCCAGCCCCGCCGGCCCCGAGCCCACCACGGCGACCTTCTTGCCGGTGCGGCTGAGAGGCGGCTCGGGCAAGATGTGCCCACGCGCGAAGGCGTGGTCCGCGATCGAGCGCTCGAGCAGCTTGATGCTCACCGGCTCGGCGACCATGGCCAAGACGCAGGCTGCCTCGCACGGCGCCGGGCACACGCGCCCAGTGACCTCGGGGAAGTTGTTGGTCGCGTGCAGCGCCTGGACGGCCTCGGTCATCTGCCCGCGGTAAACGTGGTCGTTCCACTCGGGGATCAGGTTGCCGAGCGGGCAGCCGGTGTTGCAAAACGGAATGCCGCAGTCCATGCAGCGCGCGCCCTGCTCGGCCAGACGCTCGCTCACCACCGGCAGCTCGATCTCGCGGTGGTCTTTCAGACGCTCGGCGACCGGCCGCTTGGGGGCAGCCAGGCGTGGATACTGGAGGAAGCCGGTGACCTTGCCCATGTTCACTCGGCCTCGGTCGAATGGCGGTTGCCGCGGGGCACGGGCAACGGATCGTCCACGGTGGGGGCGGCGCTCTCGGCGGCGCGCCGCTGCTCTTCCAGCTGCTCGACCACGCGACGGTATTCCGTAGGGACCACCTTCACCAGCCGCGGCAGGGTCTCTTCCCAGCGCGCGAGCAGCTCGGCGGCCTTGGCACTGCCGGTCACCCGGCGGTGCTCGTCGAGCAGTGCCGCGACGAAGGCGGCGTCTTCCGAGCCCAGACCCTCGCGGGTGACCAGCTCGGGGTTGCAGCGCGCCTCGAAGCCGCCGTCCTGATCGAGCACGTAGGCGTAGCCACCGCTCATCCCGGCGGCGAAGTTCTTTCCCGTCTTGCCGATCACCACCACGCGGCCGCCCGTCATGTACTCGCAGCCGTGATCGCCCACGCCCTCGACCACCGCCGTGGCGCCGCTGTTGCGCACCGCGAAGCGCTCGCCCGCCACGCCGCTGATGAAGGCCTTGCCACTGGTCGCGCCGTACAGGGCGACGTTGCCCACCAGCACGCTCTCGTCGGAGCGGAAGGTGGCGGCGCGTGGGGGGCGCACGCTGATCAGCCCGCCTGACAGCCCCTTGCCCACGTAGTCGTTGGCGTCGCCCTCGAGGTGCAGGTGCATGCCCGCCACCGCGAAGGCCCCGAAGCTTTGCCCCGCGCTGCCTTCGAAGTCGAGGTGCAGCGTGTCGTCGGGCAGGCCCCCAGGGCCGTGCCGGCGCGCGATCTCGCCGGCCAAGAGCGCGCCCACCGTGCGGTGCACGTTCTTGATGGGCAGCGTCAGGCGCACCCGCTCGCGCTGCTCGATGGCAGCCCGCACCTCGGGCAAGAGCTGGTGGTCCAGCGAGCGCTCGAGCCCGTGGTCTTGATCCAGGCTCTTGCACACGCCCACGCCGGCGGCACACTCGGCGCTCACCAAGAGCGCGCTGGTGTCGAGCTTCTTCGCCTTGAAATGCTCGTTCACGTCCCGGGGACGAATGCGATCGACCCGGCCCACCATCTCTTCCACGGTGGAAAACCCCAGCTGGCTCATCAGCTCGCGGGCCTCTTCCGCCACGTAGAACATGAAGCGGATCACGTGCTCGGGTTTGCCCTCGAACTTCTTGCGAAGCTCGGGGTCTTGCGTGGCCACGCCCACCGGGCAGGTGTTGAGGTGGCACTTGCGCATCATGATGCAGCCGCTGGCCACCAGCGGCGCGGTGGCGAACCCGAACTCTTCCGCGCCGAGCAGGGCGGCGATCACCACGTCGCGGCCCGTGCGCATCTGGCCGTCGGCTTGCAGCACCACCCGGCTGCGCAGGTCGTTCTTGACCAGCACCTGGTGAGTCTCGGCCAGCCCCAGCTCCCACGGTACGCCGGCGTGCTTGATGCTGGTCAGGGGCGACGCGCCGGTGCCGCCGTCGAAACCCGAGATCAAGATCACGTCGGCGCGGGCCTTGGCCACGCCCGCGGCGATGGTGCCCACGCCGGCCTCGGCCACCAGCTTCACGCTGACGCGCGCCTTCGGGTTCACCATCTTCAGGTCGAAGATCAGCTGAGCCAGATCCTCGATGCTGTAGATGTCGTGGTGGGGCGGGGGAGAGATCAGCGTGACGCCCGGCGTGGAGTGGCGCGTCGCGGCGATCACCGCGTCGACCTTGTGCCCGGGCAGCTGGCCGCCTTCGCCGGGCTTGGCGCCCTGCGCGATCTTGATCTGCAGCTCGTCGGCGTTGACCAGATAGTGGGTGGTGACGCCGAAGCGACCGCTTGCGACCTGCTTGATGCTGCTGCGCTTGCTGTCGCCCGAGGGCAGCCGCAGGAAGCGCTCTTGTCGCTCGCCGCCCTCGCCGGTGTTGCTGCGGCCACCGATGCGGTTCATGGCGATGGCCAGGTTCTCGTGGGCTTCGGCGCTGATGCTGCCGAAGCTCATGGCGCCGGTGGCGAAGCGCCGCACGATCTCGCTGGCCGGCTCGACCTCGGACAGCGCCAGGGGCGCGTCGGCGGGGATCAGGTTCCACAGGCCGCGCAGCGTGATGGGCCCGCGCGACTGCTGATTCACCAGGTCGGAGTACTCGCGGTAGCTCTTGACGTCTTCGTCGCGCACCGCGCGCTGCAACGAGGTCACCACCTTGGGGTTCCAGAGGTGGCGCTCGCCCTGGGCCCGGAACTGGTATTCGCCGCCGGTGTCGAGCCCGGGGCTGGGCGCCCGCCGGCGCGGAAACGCGGCGTCGCTGCGCAGCCGACACTCTTCGGCGATGTCTTCCAGATCGATGCCGCCCAGGCGCGACGTGGTGCCGGTGAAGTAGCGCTCGGTGACCTCGGCGCTCAGCCCCAGCGCTTCGAAGATCTGCGCGCCCTGGTAGCTCTGCAGGGTGCTGATGCCCATCTTGCTCATCACCTTGAGCAAGCCCTTGTTGACCGCCTTGACGAAGTTCTTGCGAGCCACCGCCGGATCGCGCACCCCGGCCAGCACCCCGGCCCGGGCCAGCTCCGAGACGCTGTCGAGGGCTACGTAGGGGTTGACCGCGCCGGCACCGAAGCCGAGCAGCAGGCAGAAGTGATGGACCTCGCGCGCCTCGCCCGTTTCCATCAGCAGGCCCACGCGCATGCGCGTGCCGTTGCGCATCAAGTGGTTGTGCACTGCCCCCAGGGCCAAGAGGCTGGGAATGGGCACCATGTGCGCGGTGGCGCTGCGATCCGAGAGCACGATCACGCTGTGGTTGTTCAGCACCGAGAGCGACGCCTGGCGGCACAGCTCGTCGAGGGCCGCCTTCAGCCCCCGGCCGCCCTCGGCCACCGGATAGACGATCGGCAGCGTGGCCGGCCGGCGGAAGTGGATCTGGTGGGTGCCGCGCAGCGTGGCCAGCTCTTCGTTGGTCAAGACCGGGCTGCCCAGCTCGAGCATCTGCGCGTGGTCGGGCAGCTCGAAGAGCAGGTTGTCCTCACCGCCCACGAAGTTCCGCAGGCTCATCACCAGCGCCTCGCGGATGGGATCGATCGGCGGGTTGGTGACCTGGGCGAAGTGCTGCTTGAAGTAGTTGAAGAGCAGCTGCGGGCGTTCGGACAGTACCGCCAGGGGCGTGTCGGTGCCCATGCTGCCCACCGGCTCTTCGCCCTTCTCGGCCATGGGGGCGATCAACAGGCGCAGGTCTTCGGTGGTGTAACCGAACACCCGCTGGCGCTCGAGCAGGTCGTGGGGTGCGGGCGCGCCGGGCACCTCCGTCACGTCGTCGATCTCGTCCAGGTGGATGGCGTTGTCGCGGATCCACTTCCCGTAGGGCTTCTGCTGGGCGAGCTGCCGCTTGAGCTCGTCGTCTTCGACGATCCGCCCGGCGGCGAGATCGACCAGGAACATGCGGCCGGGCTCGAGCCGGCCCTTGCGCGCGATCTGCTCGGGCGGCACGTCCATCACGCCCGTCTCCGAGGCCAGCACCACCAGCCCGTCGCGGGTCTCGAGCCAGCGCGCGGGGCGAAGGCCATTGCGATCGGAGAGCGCGCCGATCTGCCGGCCGTCGGTGAAGGTCAGGGCGGCGGGGCCGTCCCAGGGCTCGACCAGGCAGGCGTGGTACGCGTAGAAGTCGCGCAAATACGCCGGCATGCTCGGATCGTTCTGCCAGGCCTCGGGCACCAGCATGGTCATCACGTGGGGCAGGCTGCGCCCCGCGTGCAGCAAGAGCTCGGCGACGTTGTCGAGCTGGGCCGAATCGCTGCCGCCGGGAGTGATGGTCGGCAAGATGTGGCGCACGTCTTCGCCGAATACGCGCCCGTCGAACAGCTGCTCGCGGGCGCGCATCCACTGGGCGTTGCCCCGCACGGTGTTGATCTCGCCGTTGTGCGAGAGCAGCCGGAAGGGCTGCGCCAGCTGCCAGGTGGGGAAGGTGTTGGTGCTGAAGCGCTGGTGGACCATCGACAGCGCGCTGACCACCCGCGGGTCCTCCAGGTCGCGGTAGAACTTCGCGAGCTGGTGCGCGAGGAGCAGGCCCTTGTAGACCAGCGTGCGGCACGACAGGCTGGGGATGTAGAACGCGTCACGCCCCGGGATGTCGCTCTCGCGCACGGTGCGCTCGGCCCACTTGCGGATCACGAACAGCTTGCGCTCGAAGCCTTGCTCGTCGTCGGTGGTCGAGCCGACCAGCACCTGGAAGATGACCGGCGCGCTCTGCCGGGCGATGGGCCCGAGGGCGGCTTCGTCCACCGGCACCGTGCGCCAACCCAGCAGGCGCTGCCCGGTGCCCAGGATCTTGTCCTCGAGCACCTGCTGGCAGCGCGCGCGGGCCGCGGGGTCGCGGGGCAAGAACACGCAGCCCACGCCATAGGTGCCCGGCGAAGGCAGCTCGAAGCGACCCTCGACCTCGGCCGCGAGCAGCTCGTGCGGGACCTGGATCAGGATGCCCGCACCGTCCCCCGACAGCGGGTCGCAGCCGGTGGCGCCGCGGTGCTCGAGGTTGAGCAAGATGCCGACGCCGCGCTCGACGATGTCGTGGGAGCGCAGACCCCGAACATGGGCCACGAAGCCGACGCCGCAAGCGTCGTGCTCGAACCGGGGATCGTACAGACCGCGCGACTCGGGCAGCCTCATCGCGGTGGCGCTCTGAACGGATGGCGGGGCATGGCGGCCCGGTATTGGGCCACGTTTTGACGCGCCGCGCAAGGCGCCACTGAGGGTGGCTTGCGGAGACCCCGCGACTCGACGTTTGATGGCGCCGATGACCTTCGCTGACCGAAGCGCCGCCCTGGTGTTGATCGTCGCTGCGCTGCTCGCCTGCAAGAGCAAGTCCGACCCGCCGCCGCCCCCGCCGGCCACCGCACCCACGGCCACCGCGGTGACCCCCGGCGTGTGCCCGGGCGGCGCCAGCATGGACCCGGGGCAGGGCGAGTTCCGCCCCGCCGTCACCGCCTTCAAGGACAAGGACTACAAGACCGCGCAGCGCCTGCTCGATCACCTGGCCAAGCAGCACCCGAACAGCGCGACGGTGCGGGTGTGGCGCGGCGACTCGGCGCTGTTCGACAAGAGCCTGAAAGAGAGCGAGGCCGCCGAGGCGTCGATCCCGTTCTACGAAGAGGCCGAGAAGCTGCACGACAAGGGCTGCAAGCTGCCCGAGTACGAGCACTATTACCTGCGCATGGGCGTGTCGTACGCCCTGCTCCGCAAGAAGAACGCGGACGACGCCATCCGGCACCTGGATATCGCCCGGAAGCAGTGGGACAACAGCGCCGAGGTCTTCTATCACCTGGCGCGGGGGTACTGCCTGAAGAACGACGTCGATCAGTGCGCGACGAACTTCGAAAAATCGCTGGAGGTGGCCAAGAGCCTGCGCCGCCCGAAGTTCCTGCGCTCGCACAACTCGCTGGACGACTGGATTCGGCGCTCGCAGACCCAGAGCGAGTTTGGACCGCTGCGCAAAGACAAGCGCTACCAGGCGGCGATCAAGAAGACGAAGGACGAGGAGTAGCCGGGCTACTTGCAGCCGGCGCTGACCGCGAAATCGATCACCGCGTCCGCCGAGCCGTGGTCGTCCAGGTAGAACTCCCAGGTGTAGAGCCCTTCGGGCAGCGGCCCGTTGTCGTTGTCGCCCACCGGCGGCCCGACCTGCTCCCAGCTGATGACGTGGTCCCCCTTGCCCGGCGCGATGTTGCCGAACTCGAGGATCTCGTCGTTGCCGGGCTTGCTCTCGGCCCAGGCCATGTATCGGCCTTCCTTCACGTTCTTGAGCACCGGCGTCAGGATGGTGTCGTCGCGGAACGAGAGCATCTCGACGAACACGAAGTAGTGATTCGGCGTGGTGCCGTCCAGCTTGGTCGGCCGGATGCAGTCGTCCTTGGGCAGGCGCCGGCCGTCCGAGTCGAGCGACACGTAGGCGTCCTTGATGTGGGCGGACTCGCAACCGGTGGCCCCCACGGTGGCGAGCAGAGCGACGGTGAAGAGAGGACCGAGCCGCATGCCCGAGCAGCGTACACGGCCCCGAGCCGCCCGCCAATCGCTTCGCGTGGCGCTTGCGGCGGCGGCGAGACCCGGGCAAAGGCCAGCGGGTGACGGACCGCGCGCGTCGGTATTTGCCCTGGCTGGTGGTCGCCCTGGCGGTGGCCGAGTCGGCGGCGACACTGCTCTGGAAGTGAAGTGGAGATGCCGCGCCGCGAGACCGCCGTCGCCGTGTCGATCGCCTTCGCAGTGTGGGCCGTGGCGCTCGCGATGCTGGTGGCCGTCTCGCGCCAGACCGGCCCCGCCTTCGGGGAGCTGGGCGGCCTCGCCAGCATCGAGGCGCAGACCGATCTGATCCGCCGGATCGCCGCCGGGCGTCTCTCCGAGCTCTGGCGGCCCGAGCACCGCCCGGCGCTCGAGTCGGGCGTGCTGGTGCTGACCGGAGCGTGGTCGAAGCTCAGTCTGGGTCGCATTGGCGTGCTCGACCCGCTCACCGCGATGCGCCTGCCCGGGTTGATGGTGGGTGCGCTCGCGCCGCTCTCGCTCTACCTGGCGGTGCGGCCGTCGCGGGGGCGGCGGGTTGCGTTGACGGCGGCGGCGCTGTGTCTGCTGGTGCCGCGCTTCTCTCACGCGGTGGTGGTGGCCGACGAAGCGGCGCTGGCGGCGTCGGCCGGATGCCTGGTGATGGCCGCGCACGTGCGCGCCCTGGGGCCGGCAGCTCCCGGCGGGGCCGGGGCGAAGCGCACGCTCGCCTGGGCGGTGGTGGGAGCGGCGGCGCTCGGCTTCGGGCTGTCGCTGTCGCTCGGGGTGCTGTGGGTGCTGCCGGTGCTCTTGACCCATTTCGCCTGGGCACGGCGCGCCAGCGTTCGACGCCTGCTCCGCCAGGGCCGCCTTCCCATCCCCGCGCTGGTGTTGGCGGCGTTGCCGATTGCGCCGCTGGTGCTGGTGGCCTTCGAACCGGCGCTGTGGCGGGCGAGCCCGGCGGCCGTCGCTCGGTTCTTCCTCGCACCGCTCGAGCCGACCGTCGTCCGGACCGAGATCGGCGGGGCCGTGGTCGATCGGCTGCCGGTGCCCGGGGCGCTGTCGCTGCACTGGCTGCTGCACGCGGTGCCGTTCTCGGTCCTGGCGCTGGCGCTCTTCGGGCTCGCAGTCGCGGCGCACGCGCTGCTCGCTCGCCGGTTTGCCTCGGGCTCGTGCCGGCCACCGCCCGATCGTCACGCGCTCGGCGCGCTCGGAGCCATCGGGCTCGTCGGGGGGCTCGTCGGGTTCTGGCTGATGCCGGACGTGCTCACCACATTTCCCCCGCGCGTGGTCACGCTGGTGCCGTTCCTGGCGCTCTGCGCGGCGATCGGCGTCGATCGACTGGCGACCTGGGTCCACTGGCCAGCTCTGCGCCCCGTGTTCCTGGGGTGCGTGATGGTGGCGCTGGCCACGCCCGCGCTGACCCAGGCGGCCACCGCCAGCGCCAGCGCGAGCCCCATCACCGGTGGCGGGCGGGTCGCGCGTCGGGTGCTGCCGGTCGGCGACGGCAGCGAGCTGGCGGTGCTGGCGCGCGCGATCGACGCGCTCGGCAAACCCAGCGTGACGCTGGCGGCGCCGCCCGAAGTGCCCGCCGAGCTCTGGGCGCGCCTGCTGCACACCGGCCGCCTGCGGACCCGCGTCACGCTCGACCGGCAGGGCGAACTGTCACTTTCTCGCGGCCGCAGCAGCAGCGCAATCGTCGCCCAGGTGCGACGGGACGGCGCGCTGGTCTGGACGCTGGCTCACAATCGGTGAGCGCTCACCACCACGCTGCCCGCACCCCGCACGAAGCCGACCTTGGCCACCAAGGCCTTCTCGGCCGCGAAGCACACCGGGCCCTGGGTGCCGACCAGAGCCACCGATCCGGGCAGCGCATCGGCGCCGCGGCTCGCGCCCCGCTCGTCGAGCAGCTCGAGGCTGAGATCGGCGTCGGCGTGCTCAGCCACGGCGATCACCCGCACGCACGCGGCGCCGGCGCCCAGCTCGAGCCGAAGCTCGCCAGGGCCGGAAAACGTGCCCATTGGGCCGAGCGGCGTGGAGCCGGGGGCGCATGCCTCGGCCACCGCTCGGGCGCGTTCGGCAGCGCTGCCCCGAGGCGGCACGCCGGCGTGACAGCCGTCGCCGGTGAAGCGCGCGGCAGACGGCGCGGCGGAGGCGGCAGGGCCGGGGGCGGCACTCGCGCTCGCGGCCCCGCGCGCGCTGCCGGGCGGGGCCCGATCGCTGGAGCCTCGCGTCTTGTCACACGCCGCCAGCAGGCAGACAAAAACCAAGAGGCGAGCCGCGGGCGCTCGCCTCGTTGGGCCGTGGGGGCGCAGCGTCACTTCTTCTTCTTCGCGGCCCACTCGGTCTCGGTCTTGTTGCGCGAGCCCATCACCGCCTCGTCAGCGGCATACTTCACCTCGCCGGTGACCATCGAGCCCGGGACCGGGAGCTTGGGGACGATCAAGAGCTCGAGGTTCAGCTGGGTGTTCTCGTCGTCGATCTTCTTGATCCGCCAGCGCGCGTCCATGCGCTTGACGTTGCCCTTGACCATCTGGCCCTCGAGCACCTCTTCGCCGTTGACGGACTTGATCGGCGAGAAGCGCACCACGGCCCAGATCTTGGCGGCGCCCTTGAGGATGGGCACCTGCAGGTAGACGTCGGTCTTGTCGCCGTCGCGCCCGACGACCTTGGCCTTGTCGAACTTGGAGATGAACTTGGAGTAGTTCTTGAAGTCGGTGACCGTCTTCTTGACGTTGGCCACCGGCGCCGCGATGTGCACGCGGGCCGCGCCGGCCTTGGTGGCGCTGTGCTCGGTCGAGACCTCGTAGCGCTCGGCGTCGCGCAGCTTCATCAGGCGCTTGGCTTCTTCGTTCGCGTCGGCGCTGGCCGCGGGCGCCACGAGCGCCAGGCCCAAGGTTGCCACCACCATCATCAGCGTGCGTCGCGTGTTCATCTCCGAAGCTCCTCGATGTCAGCTCATCGCCTCATACGGCTGGAACGCGGAATTGCTTCCAGCATGGCCAGTGGCGCTCGTTTCGTAAAGCCCGCCGGTCACGTTCGGAACCCTGCACACAGCGTGCCGGCTCCGCGGCCCTGCGGGCAATTCCCATGGTGTCGCGGGGTTCTGCCGCTCGGCCCGGGGGACGGACCGGTGGGGGCCGCGGCACCGATGCCCTGGCGAAGCCATTCGTTTACGACCAGTGGGCCACGCGTGCCACACCCCGGTCCCGTCACAAGGTAGCCGGGACCGGGGCGCTCGTGCTCCAATTGCGGCATGCGCGTGCGAAGTGCAAGTGTCGGGATCGCCCTGGCGGTCGCGGTGGCCGCGGCGGTGGCGGGCGCCCAGACGAAGGCGCCGGAGAGCTCACCGCCAGCGAAGGCCAGCGAGAAGACCGAGCCGAAAGCCGCCGCCAAGGCAGGGGACGGCAAGGCCGGCGACGCCAAGGGCGGCGACGCCAAGGGCGGCGACGCGAAGGCCCCCGAGAAGCCCGCAGGCCCGACGCCCGGCTACACCTGGTCGGACAAGCCGGCCAAGGGCGGCAAGTGGAAGCCCAAGAAGAAGCTGGATCCCAATGCGCCCATCGCCACCTTCCCGGGCTTCCGCATGCTGGGGGATGGCTCGAGCCAGCTCTGGGTGCACGTCAGCAAGAAGGTGGCGGTGACCGCCGCTGCGACCTCGTTCGTGCTGGTGGGTGCCCAGGTGGCGGTCCGCAACAACACGAACGCGCTGGTCACCGAGTACTTCGACACCCCGCTGGCCCGCGCCAAGCTCAAGCCCGACGCGGCCGGTGCGCAGCTGGTGCTCGAGATGCGCGAGAGCGCGGCTGCCAAGCACCGGGTGGTGGACGGCCCCGGGGGCAGCATGGTGCTCTACATCGATCTGCCCAAGTCGCAGAAGTCTTACTCGGGGCGCGACGACTTCGACCCCGACGCGCGCTCGCACCGCGCCACGGGCAAGGTGCTGCCGGGCAAGAGCGGAGCGGCGGCGCCGAAGCGCGGCCCGTCCCAGTAAGCCCGCTTGCGAATCCCGACGCTTCCGACGCTGGCGCTGCTTCTCGCCTTTCCCGGCGTCGCCCGCGGTGCGGAGCCGGGTCCGCCGCCCGAGCCGGTGCCGTACTGGGTCGACTTCGAGGCCGGGCGCGTGGAGCTCGATCCCGAGCTGATGAAGCTCGAGCTGTCGCGCAAGGTGACGATCGTGGTCGATCGCTATCGTCTGACCGCCGAGCGCCTGACCCTGAGCCGCACCCAGCGCGGCGTCGAGATCGACGGCGAGGGTCGGGTGGCGTTTTGCCCGTGCGAGAACGCACCGGTCAGCTTCGGGTTCCAGCAAGCCATCGTGGCGCCGCCCACCGACTTGTTCGTGCAGGGTGCCACGGTGCGGGTGGGCGACGTCCCGGTGCTGTGGACGCCGATCCTCTGGCTGCGCTCGCCCGACCGCTTCGGGCTCTTGCCGCCCAGGCTGGCCTGGCGCGGCGAAGAGGGGCTGGTGGCCGGCGCGGGCGTGCACGTGCCGCTCGCCGGCAAGCGGGGGCCCACACTGTCGGCGCTCGATCTCGGCGCCGCGGGCTATCTGCGCGGCGGCATCGATCTCGAGACGCGGCTGACCACCCCGGGCACCAGCACGCGCGTGCGCTGGGACCACCTGCACGACAGCCTGCTGGCCGTGGATGCCCACGGCGCCGGCGCCAGCCGGGACGGCGCGGCGGCTGCGGTGCGGGTCGACGCAATCCGCGGCGCCCGGGGGCTCGCCGGAACGCTCGAGCTCGAGCCGGTGTCGCGGCGCTGGGATCATGCGCGCGCCACCCTCAGCGGCGGCGGCGAGCACGTGGTCGGCGCGATCGGCGGGGTGGCCACCGCCCGGCGCGGCGCGGCGATCGACGCCGGCGTCGCGGCCGGACCGGCGGCCGCGCTCTCGTTCGGCGGTGCACTGGGCGCCGGCAGCTCCGCCGACACCTACGTCGAGGCCAGCACCATCCGCCAGCGTGGCCAGTCGGCCGTCACGCTGATCGTGCACCACGCGAGCCTGTCTGCCGCCACCGCCCTGGGTCCGCTCGTGCTCTCGGCCCGGCTCGACGAGCACAGCGTGGTCGACAGCCGCGAGACGGAAGCGTCGGCCTCGGCGTTCGCCGGCACGCGGCTGGCCGCTTCCGCACCGCTCGCCCGGGCGTTCGGGGTCGGCAGTGATCCGCTGGTGCACCGCATCGAGCCGTTCGTGGACGCGGGCGTGCGCGTCGCCGAGCGGCGCGGCGACAGCTCGGAGGTGTTTCGCGCGCTCGAGGCCGCACCCGTGGGGCGCGTGGCGCTCGGCTCGGCCGGCGTCGCGAGCGCCCTGGGGCGTTACGGCAGTCGTGAAGCGCTCGAGCTCGAGGTGCGCGGTGGCGCGCTGGGAGATCTGGACACGGAGCGGGTCGAGCCGGCGCTGGCCAGCGAGCTCTGCGCCGACGGCGAGTGGGTTGGCGCGCGCGTCGAGAGCGCCGCGCGTCCCGACTCGGCGCGCGAGCTGTTCGCCAGCGGCCGGCTGCGCCTGGGGCGCGCCGACGACCTGCACGTCGAGAGTCACGTCACCGGCGGGCGGGGCGACGCGCCGCTGGCCGCCCGCACGCTGCTCACGGATCACTTCGCCGGGTCGGTGCGGCCGTATCTGGAGCAACCCGGCTGGTCCGCGGGCGCGCGGGTGGGCGTGCCCTGGACGCGGCAGCTGGCCTCGGAGGTGGCGGCCGAGGCCGACGCGACGGAAGCACGCGTGCTCGCCTGGCGCGCCGCGCTCGGCTATCGCCACCCGTGCGGCTGCTTCGCGCTCTTGGGGCGCACCGGCCACCGCATCGGCCGCGACGGCTTCGACGTCGACGTGACGCTCGACCTGATGCCTTGAGGTGACTACGCTGGTGCCGCGTGTCCGAGTCGGAGTCGAAGATCAGCGAGCCGCCGCCGTCGACGGGACACAAGAGCGTGCTCGGCTCGACCATCTTGATCGCCGACGACGAGCGACTGGGGCGCGAGCAGCTGGCCACGCTGCTGCGCAGCAGCGGCTACGTGGTGGAGGGCTTCGACGACGGCCAGGCGCTGATCGAGCGGGTGGGGAAGGGTGGCGCGGATCTGGTGCTGCTCGACGTGCTCATGCCGCGGCTGTCGGGGCTCGAGGCGTGCCGCATCATCAAGAGCATCTCGGGGGACGCCTTCTTGCCGGTGGTCTTGCTCACGGTCCGCTCGGACACCCAGAGCCGGGTCGACGGGCTCAGGATCGGCGCCGACGACTATGTCGCCAAGCCGTTCGACGAGCGCGAGCTCTTGGCGCGGGTCGAGGCCATGCTGCGCATCAAGAAGCTGCACGACCACGTGGCCAAGGCGCGCACCAAGCTCGAGCAGCTCAGCGTGCACGACGAGCTCACCGGCCTGTACAACTACCGCTACCTGCACACCCGGCTGGCCGAAGAGTTCAAGCGCGCCGAGCGCTATCACGACCCGCTCGCCTCGGTGATCATCGACATCGACCAGCTGGCCGCGCTGAACGAGGCTGGCGGTCGCGCGCTGGGCGACAACGTGGTGCGCGGCGTTGCCGACGTGGTGCGCCGCAGCGTGCGCGAGGTGGACGTGGTGGCGCGCTACGGCGGCGACGAGTTCTTGCTGGTCTTGCCCAGCACGCACTTCGCGGGCTCGGTCACGGTCGCCGAGCGCATCTGGCGCGAAGTGACCGAGCGCCCGTTCTTCGGCGACCCCAGCGGGCCCACGCGGGTCACCTTGTCGGTGGGCGTCGCGCTCTACCCCTCGCGGGACGTGCGCTCGAAAGACGCGCTCTTGCGCGCCTCGGACTCGGCGCTGAACCAGGCCAAGCGGGACGGCGGCAACCGGATCTGCGTCTTCCAGCAGCAGGGCTACCTCTACACGCCGGTGGTGGGCCCCACGTCCGACGAGCGCGCCCCGCGCCAGGTCCGCGCGGCGACGCTCTCGAGCCGGCCGCCGCCCAGCCGCTCGCCGTCGAGCGTGCCCAGCCGGCGGCGGCTGTCGGATCGCCCGGGGGGGAAGCGCTGACATGCGCCGCGTGACCGCCGTGCTGCTGGGCGCGCTGCTCGCGCCCTTCATGGCCCGCGCCGAGCCGGCCCCGGCCCCGGCCCCGCCCCCGCGCGTGAGCGAAGCCGCGTCGCGGGCGCCAGTGCACTCGCTGCGGCGGTGCCTGGAGCTGGCCGAGCAGAACTATCCGAAGATCGCCGAGGCCAAGGCGCGCAAGCGCCAGAAAGAGGCCCAGCTCAGCCAGGCGCACACCGCGCCGTACAGCGACTGGACGCTGACCGGTGGCATCGGCCCGGCACCCACCGTGCGCGGCACCAGCGTCTATAGCCCGAACACCGACGTGGCGCTGACGTCGAACATGGCGCTGGCCTGGCAGATGGGCATCGACGGCGTGGTGCCGCTCTGGACCTTCGGCAAGATCAGCAACCTGTGGGACGCCGCCGAGGCGCAAGTCAAGGTCGGCGAGCACGAGGTCAAGAAAGAGAAGAACGACGTCAAGCTGTCGGTCCGGCGCGCGTTCTACGGCGCCCAGCTGGCCCGCGACTCGCTGGCGCTGGTGCGCGAGGCGGCCAAGCAGATCGACAAGCACATGGGGCGGCTCGAGGCCCGCGTGGCCAGCGGGGACGGCGACGACATCGAGCTCTTGAAGCTCAAGATGTATCGCGCCGAGCTGGAAGCGCGCGAGAGCGAGGCCCAGAAGCAGGAGCGGATCGCGCTCTCGGGCCTGCGCTTCTTGACCGGGGTGAAGGGCGCGATCGACATTCCGGACCAGCCGCTGGCCCGCGTGCCGCACACGCTGGCGCCCCTGGGCCGCTATCTGGAGGCGGCGCGGCTCTTCCGGCCCGAGGTCAACATGGCCCGCGCGGGCGTGCTGGCGCGTCAGGCCCAGGTGCGGCTCGAGCAATCACGATACTTCCCGGATTTCGGCCTGGCGCTCAGCGGTCGGTACGCACGCGCGCCCGAGGTGACCAATCAGGTCAACCCGTACGTCAGCGACAGCGCCAACCGCTTCTATTACGGCGCGGCGTTGGCGCTGAAGTGGAAGCTGGACTTCTTGCCGCAGAGCGCGCGCGTGGCGCAGGCCCGCGCGCAGCTGGAAGAGATCCGCGCCACCGAACGCTTCGCGCTGGGCGGCGTGGGCACCGAGGTCGAGCAGGCCTTTGCCGAAGCCACGGACGCGGCGAAGCGCGTCGACGCCTACACCCGGGCCCAGGGCTACGCTCGGCAGTGGCTGATCAAGGTGCAGCAGGGGATCGACGTCGGCACCTTCGACGACGAAGACATCGTGTCGCCGGCGAAGGAGTACGCGCTGAAGCGCTTTTCGCAGATGAGCGCGGTGTACGAGTACAACATCGCCATCTCGAAGCTCTCGCAGGCCACCGGCTGGGACTCGATCGCGCCGGTGGACTGAGTGAGACCCGGGGCACGAGAAGCCCGGGCGTGCCGGGCGCCGGCTCAAGCCGTGAAACTTCGCAGGCGCGAGTCGCGTTCGTCCAGGCGCTTCTCGATGCTGGCCAGGCCGTTGGTGATCGACTCGGTGATCATCTGGATCAAGGTCGGCAGGCTGCTCTTCAGCGCCTCGTAATAGCGCTGGCGCTCGGTCGAGTGGATGATCGCCGGCGGGTGCCCCGCGCGCAGCAAGATGATGTTCATCAGCATGCGCGCGACCTTGCCGCTGTCGTTCGAGAACGGGAACACGCGCACCAGATCGTAGTGAACGCGGGCCGCGATGCGGATCGCGTGCTTGATCTTCTTCGGCTCGGGCCCGTTGAGCCAGTCGATCACCTGCCGCACCTTGTAGGCGATCTTGTCGGGCGGCGCGTACTCGTGGAAGTACAGGCGGTGCTGCGGGATGTCCTTGCGGTACCGCAGGTTCTTGAGATCACCCTCTTCGGGGTGCAGCGTCAGGTAAATCTTCTTCACCGTGTCGACGGTGATGGGCGCGCGCTTCTTCTCGCCCAGATCACGCACCAGCGCCAGCGTCTGGCGGTGGCGGCGGATCTCGTCCACCACCGGCTGCATGCTCGAGTCGGCTACCACGTTGACACCGGGGTCGATGGCGGTGCGCAGCTCTTGGTAGGTGTAGACCACGCCCTCGAGCGCGCTGTCGTGATAGACCCACGACATCTCCAGGCTCTCGGCGTACTCGTTCTGGAAGGCGCTGTCGCACTCACTGAGCCGCTTCACCACCAGCGCGTAGCGCTCTTCGATGGAGGCCGGCGGCGGCGGGGGCGACGGGGGCGGCGGGGGCGGCGGGGGCGGCGGAGGCGCCGCGCGCTGCACCACCGGGCGGGGCAGCGGAGCCAAGTCGGTGCGACGGGTCGTACCGGCCTGGTTGGGGATCGCGTCCGGGCGGTAGACGCGGGTGGTCGATGCCTTGGCGCCCGCGCGGAGCGCACGCTTGCTGGCCCGGGCCACACGCCCCTCGAGGGCGCGGCGGGCTGCTTCCCGCTCTGCGCGCAGCCGCTCGCGCTCGGCCTCTTTCGCCTTGCGATACGCCTCGCGCTCGGCGTCCCGGGCGGCGCGCTCGGCTTCCTTCGCCTTGCGTGCTTCTTCGCGCACGCGCTCGCGCTCGGCCTCGCGGGCGAGGCGTTCGGCCTCTTTCGCCTTGCGGGCCGCTTCCTTCAGGCGCTCGCGCTCGGCCTCTTTGGCTTTTCGCTCGGCTTCGCGCTCGGCCTCGCGGGCCTTGGCCTCGCGGGCGCGGGCCTTGTCGCGCTCTTTCTGGGCGCGCTCGCGCTCTTTCTGAGCCCGCTCGCGCTCGCGCTCGCGCTCTTTCTGGGCGCGCTCGCGCTCTTTCTGGGCCCGGGCGCGCTCTTGCTCGCGCTGCCGCTTGAGCGCAGCGGGGCTCGCCGCCTTGGTCTTCGCGCGTTGGATCGGCTTCGCCTTGGCCTTCGGTCGGGCCTTCGGCCGCGCCTTGGGCGTGGCCTTGGGCTTGGCTTTGGGCTTCGGTCGCTTGGCCGGACGGGCCGGCGCACGACGGGCTTTCGCCGCCGCGCGGGCCTTCTTCTTCGGCGCCGGGCGAGCCTTCTTAGCGGATTTGTTTGGTTTTTTCTTGGTGCGGGCCGGCATTGCCGAAGCCTCGGCCGCGGGGCGACGGAGCGTCGCGCAGCGCGGAAAAAGTCGGGCTCAAAGCTAGTCGGGGCGCAACCAATTCGTCAACAGGCATCGTTTGCCCCGCCGCGATCGGGCGGCAGGCGTCAGCGCTCGGCGCCGCGGGGCCCGGCGAAGTACTCCGGGTAGAGCTCGCTGCCCTTCAAGGTGCCGGCCCGCGCGGTGAGCACCTCGACGCCGGTTTCGGTGACCAGCACGGTGTGCTCGAACTGGGCCGAGAGCGAGCCGTCGGCGGTGACCGCGGTCCAGTCGTCGTCCAGTACCCGCACTTCCCACCCGCCGAGGTTGATCATCGGCTCGATGGTGAAGGTCATCCCCGGCCGGAGCCGGATCCCGCGGCCCCAGGTGCCATAGTGGCTGACCTTGGGCTCTTCGTGGAACTGACGCCCGATGCCGTGCCCGACGAAGTCGCGCACCACCGAGCACCGCTGGGCCTCGGCGAACTCCTGGATGGCGGCGCCGATGTCGCCCAGGCGTGCTCCGGGTTTGACCTGCGCCACGCCCAGCTCGAGCGAGCGGCGCGCGACCTCCGTCACCTGGATCGCGTCCGGGCTGGGCGTGCCCACGTAGAACGTCGCCGAGGTGTCGCCGTGAAAGCCCTTGTAGATGTGGGTCACGTCGACGTTGATGATGTCGCCCTCGGCCAGCACCTGCGACCCCGGGATGCCGTGACACACCACCTCGTTGATGCTGGTGCACACGCTCTTGGGGAAGCCCTTGTACTTGAGCGGCGCCGGCCGCGCGCCGCGCCGCACCGTGTCTTCGTGCACGAAGCGGTTGATGTCTTCGGTGGTGATTCCGGGGCGCAACATCTCGCCGACCAGCGTGAGCGTCTCGGCGGCCATGCGGCACACCTCGCGCATCCGCTCGATCTCTTTCGGGCCCTTGATCTCGACGGACGTGCTGCGAAATCCCATGATCTTCACTGCCGAAGCTCTCCCATGATGCGCGCGCGGTCGATGGCCTGAAGCACCCGCGGGCCATCGGCTTCGATGTGCCAGCGCAGAGTCGCCTCGCCGTTTTCGGCAAAGCGTTTGTAGATCACGATCACGCTTCTGCCCACTAGCTCGGTCTCGAAGCTCTTCACGAACCCGAAGCTCGGG
The DNA here is from genome assembly GCA_023150915.1 of Polyangiaceae bacterium. GTDB lineage: Bacteria > Myxococcota_A > Polyangia > Polyangiales > Polyangiaceae > JADJKB01. Next base: position 27,745 of record JAKLKA010000079.1, on the reverse strand, counting down.
TTGGTGGTGGGGATCGACAGGCTGAGCGCCTCGGTGATGTCCCGGCCCTTGAGCGCCGGGGGCACCGGCGCCAAGGTCACCACGAAGCGCTCGGCCTGACCGGCGCTGTCGCGGGTCACGGTGATGATCCGGGCCCGGACGATGCCGTCGCCGAGGGTCGCGCGGCGCGCGACCGGATCGGACGAGTCGACCTCGGTGCCGAACACCTCGGGGCTCAGCCGATCATCGAGCAGGGCCGCGTCGGCCGCGGTGTAAGGCGGCAGATTCGCAAGGGTTGGGTCCGCGGCGGGCCCCGCGCGGCTTCCTCCGCAGGCCCCCAGAGCAAGGATCAGGATCAGGCACCAGCGGGGGAGGGTCATGACGTTGGGAACGGTCGGGGGCGGGGGGAGCTTGCTCCATCGTTTGACGTCGTCCAGCGTCTAAACGGAGCGGCCGCTTGAGCGCCGAAGCGCATCGGTGCTAGCGTCCCGCCACCCGCAGCACTGCACCTATCAAGGATTTCGGGAGGATAGCCACATGTTGCTCCGCGTCTTCGGGATGCTCGCGATCACCAGCGCCGTCGGCCTTGCCGCGGCCCCCGCCGCCGCCGAGGGGAAGGCCAAGGCCCCCGCGGCAGACAAAGCCAAGGCCGGCGCCAAGAAGGGCGAAGAGCCCGCGCCCACCGGCCCCGCCAAGATGAAGGGCAAGCTCGGGCTCAGCCCCAAGGGCCTGGCGTGGAGCGTCACCCTCGAAGGCCTCGCGAAGATCTACGACAAGGTCTTCGACGAGGAGTTCATGCCCCTCTACAAGAAGGTCCAGCCCGGCCCGGCGATGGAGTCGCTGGACGCCGAGGTCGCCGACAAGAAGCAGCTGCTGCGCCGGAACAAGATCCTGTTCGGGGATTTGCCCACCGGTGTGGACTACAGCGCGCTCAAGGGTGAGTACACCTACGGCAACAAAGAGAGCATGACCAAGCTGGTGCTTCGCACCGGGGTCACCCGCAACTTCTTCTTCTTCGACGACAAGCTGTGGAAGGTCTACGACGAGCACAAGCTGCGCAAGGGCGGCCCCTACGGCGAGAACTGGGAAGAAGCCACCGAGCTTCTGACCAAGAAGTTCGGCGCCACCCCCTTCAAGGTCGAGGCCGATTTCGCCAAGGGGCGCAGCTTCAACGAGCTCTTGTGGACCGACGGCACGACGGTGATCCGCGCGATCGACCGCGGCAACGTGATCGCGCTCGTGTACCAGGACGCGACCGTGTTCTTCAACCTGCCCAAGCACCGGCCCAACAAGCCGAAGAACCCCCACGCGATCGACAAAGACGTGGCGGCTGCCACCGCCAAGCCGGCACCTGAAGAGGTGAAGAAGCCGGAGCCGAAGACCAAGACCAAGACCAAGGACAAGCCGAAGGCGAAGCAGTGAGGCGCGGGCAGCCGAGCGCCGGCGGCTGATCGCCGGGGCGTGCTGCCGCCTTCAGGCCAGCTTCTGGGCGCCCTTGGGGACCAGGGCGCCCGACGAGACGGTCACTTGCGCGCTGGGCGCCACCGCCCGGATCGCGGGCTCGATGATCTGCCGCCGGGCGAGCGCGTTGCCCGGGCAGCCGGCGAAGCGGCCCGCCAGATGCAGGGCCACGGCGTCGTCCTCGACGCGCACCAGATAGAGCTCCCCGCCGTCGGCCCGGACCAGGGGGGCCAATACTTCCCGCACGACCTGCAGGATTTCGTCGCGAGCACCCATCGAACGAAGCGACGCTACCACGGCGCTTGACCTGCCTCCTACCCTTACTCTACGTTCCGCCCCCCGCCGCCGCCCGGGGCTCGTCCCACGGTTCGGTCGGTCGCTGGCGCGGCAGGCGCCGGGTGCTACCTTCCAGAGGGTCCGGGCGACCCGCGATTCGAAGTTTCAGAGGAGATCATGGTTACCATTCGTCTTGCCCGACACGGCAGCAACAAGGCGCCGTTCTATCGCATCGTCGTCACCGACCACCGCCACAAGCGCGACGGCCGCCACATCGAGAACATCGGTACGTTCGACCCGAACGAGACCCCGGTGCGCTTCGAGCTGGACCGCACGCGGCTGGCCTACTGGGCGGAGCGCGGTGCGCGCCCGTCGGAGACGGTGTCGCGCCTGATCAAGCGCCACCCGGCTCCCACCACGGCGTGAGTCAGCCTCGGGTCGCAGCTCGCTCGAACTCCTCGACATCCTCCCAGCACCTTTTCGGGCGCACCCCTCTTCGGGGGCGCGCCAGCGACCCCGGAGCTCTTTCACTCATGGCCCTCAAGGAACTGATCACCACCATTGCGCGCGCTCTCGTCGACGAACCCGACGCGGTCGAAGTCACCGAGATCGAAGGCGACCACAACTCGCTGATCGAGCTCAAGGTCGCGAAGAACGACATCGGGAAGGTCATCGGCAAAGACGGCCGCACCGCGCAGTCGATGCGGACCATCTTGACCGCCGCCTCGACCAAGCTCGGACGGCGCGCTCACCTCGACATCGTCGATTGAAGACGCTCGAGCTCGGCCGCGTGCTGAAGCCCCATGGGCTCGGGGGCGAGCTCAAGGTGCGCCTGCACTGGGACGGCAGCACCACGCTCTCGGAGGTCGACAGCGTGATCGTCGGTGCGGGCGCCGAAGCCACGTCCCGCGCCATCGAGCACGTTCGCCCCGGGCCGAAAGGCGTGCTGCTCAAGCTGGCGGGCATCGACGACCGCGACGCAGCCGAGGCCCTGAGCGGCGCGCCGCTGGCGGTGCCGCGGAGCGCCCTGCCGGCGCTCGAGCCGGGGGAGTATTACCTGGCCGATTTGATCGGCGCCGAGGTCTGGGGGCCCGAGGGCCGCCTGGGCCAGGTCACCGAGCTCCGCAGCCACCCCACGGTCGACGCCGTGGTGGTGCGCCTGGCCGATGGCCGCGTGGTCGAACAAGCCCTGGCTCCGCCGTGGCTCGAGGCGGTCGACGTCGACGCGGGCCGGATCGTCCTTTCGAGCACCGACGGGCTGGTCTGAGCCGATGCGGGTCGCGGTCGTCACGCTGTTCCCCGAGCTGTTCACGCCGTTTCTGGCCACCAGCTTCGTGCGGCGGGCGATCGAGGGCGGCCAGCTCAGCGTGACCCTGGAAGACCTGCGACCCCACGGGCTGGGCAAGCACCTGTCGGTGGACGACACGCCGTATGGCGGCGGCGCGGGCATGGTGATGCGGGTCGACTGCCTGGTGGCCGCCATCGAGGCCGCGGAGGCTGCGCTGGGTGCGCGCGCGCACCGCGTGCTGCTCACACCCGTGGGCGAGCGGCTCGTCCAGCACCACCTGCAAGCGCTGGCGGCGCGCGACCCGGTGCTGCTGATCGCCGGGCGCTACGAAGGGTTCGACGAGCGCGTCGCGAGCTTCGTCGACCAAGAGCTGAGCCTGGGCGACTTCGTGCTCACTGGCGGCGAGGTCGCCGCCATGGCGCTGCTCGAGGGCACGGCGCGGCTGCTCCCCGGCGTGCTGGGCAACGCCGACTCACCGCGCGAAGAGTCGTTCAGCCACGAGCATGGCGGTCTCCTCGAGTACCCGCAATACACCCGCCCGGCCGAGTTCCGCGGGCTGGGCGTGCCCGAGATCTTGAAGAGCGGCGACCACGCCAAGATCGCGGCCTGGCGTCACGAGCGGGCCCTGGAACGCACCCGCGCCCGGCGTCCGGATCTGCTCGCCGGCACGGGTGAGTCGTGAGGCGGGTCGCGGCGCTGCTCGCGCATCACCCGGTGCTCGATCGGCAGGGCGCCGTGGTGACCACGGCCATCACCAACCTCGACTTGCACGACATTGCGCGCAGCGCGTTCACCTTCGGGCTGACGGATTTCTTCGTGGCGCACCCGGTGGCGGCGCAGCGCGAGCTGGCGCTGCGCGTGCGCGAACACTGGACGACCGGCAGCGGCGCGCGCCGCATTCCGGACCGCAAGCCGCCGATGGAGTGCCTGCGCGTGGTCGAGTCGCTGGACGCCGCGCTCGAGGCGCTGGGCCCGGCAGAGATCTGGGTGACCAGCGCGAAGGCCGCAAACGCCACGCGCTCGTACGCCGAGGCTCGAAAGGCGCTGGCCGAGCCCGGCCCGCCGGTGCTGCTGGTGTTCGGCACGGGCTGGGGGCTCGCGCCCGAGCTCAGCGCCCGCGCAGGCGAGCGGCTCGAGCCGATCCGTTCCCCGCGGCCCGACGGCTTCAACCACCTGAGCGTGCGCGCCGCGGCGGCGATCAGCTTCGACCGCTTGCTCGGCCCGCCCTGAGCGCCGACAGCTCGGCGCCGGGGCGACCGCGCCCGACCCACTCGACCAGGGGCGGCTCGACCACCAGGCCCCCGGGCTTGGCCCGGCACAGCTCGACCAGGACCACGCGCGCCGGTTCGCTGGCGAAGGCGTGCACGAAGCGGAGGCGCTTGGGCACCAGGGCGTGACCTTCGGCCAGCGACAAGAGCCGCATCAGGCTCCGGGCCGGGTAGACGAACGCAGCCCGAGCGCGGGGCCCGGTCAGCGCCCGCGCTGCGGCGCGCACGAAGGGCTCCAGGGCACCGGCCCGCGCCGGCTCGCGCTCGCTCTTCGCCGGCCGGCGCTCGCCCGGCTCGAAGAACGGCGGGTTCGAGACGATCCGGTCGAAGGGGCCCTCGAAGCGCGCGCGCGCCACGTCGGCCTCGTGCACGCGGGCGTCGATCCGGGCGCGCTTCAGATTCCGCACGCACAGCTCGGCCATCAGCGGGTCACGCTCGATCACGGTGGCGCGGCCGACGCCGGCCAGGTGGTGCGCCGCCAGCGTGACCACGCCCACGCCGGCGCCCAGATCGAGCAGGTGGCGACAGCGGCGGCCCTGCAGCGCGAAGTCTGCAAGCCACAGGGCGTCGACGTTGAAGCGGTAGCCGCCGCGCGGCTGAACGACGGTGACTGCTCCGTCGAACAGCGCGTCGGTGGTCGTGTCCGCGTCTCGGCTCACTGGACTTGGAACGGACGGTACCCGCGCAGCGTGACGCTGGTCACGCTGTTGGGGAACACGCGAACGTCGAAGTAACCCAAGCTCACCAGCTTGTCCTTGTCGCCGTCTGGCACCAGGCCCGTGCCCGCCACGCGCGTGTAGGTGCCGGCGCTGCCGCCACCCTTGATGTCGAACGCGGAGTAGAGCGCGGTGCGACCGGTGCCGACCTCGCGGCGGCTGCCCTCGGGCAGCGGGTCGTCCTCGCTGTCGTTGAAGTACTCGAGGCCCACCCGGGTCTGCGACACGTCGACGCGGGCGAATTGCAGGCGGACGTTGTCGCAGTCGTGGACCTCGCCGCCGATCACGCCGTTGCCGTCGGTGATGGTCTTGCCAATGGCGGCCGTGGGGATGGTGCCGAAGTCGTCCTCGGCCAGCGCGCGGATCTTGTAGGTGAAGGTCCCGGCGGTGGCGTCGTAGTCCGGATCGCCCTCGTGCACGTAGATGTTGTACGTGTAGAGCGGCGTCCAGCCGGCGCCGTAGGTCTTGATCAAGAGCTCGGTGTTCATCGGCACGTCGGGGTACTCGTACTGCCGGTCGAACCGGATCTTGTCCACGCACGAGTCCTTCACCTCGGTCTCGATCAGCTTCATCGAGTCGCTGGCCTCGACGGTGGTTCCGATCAGCTGGCCCAGTGAGCCATCCGTGGCTGGGTCGCCGGTGCGCTGCACGGCGTAGACCTCGATCTTCACTCCGCCGTGCGCGGTGGCGCTGGGGCAGTTGCTGCCCGCGGCGCACCACGCCGAGCCCTCGGTGTTCACCAGGTCGTACTTCTCGCAGCCGCCGTTGGAGAACGGCCGCAGGATGCCGGTGAGCTTGACCTTCTTGCTGCTGGCGGCGGGCTTCTTCGGGTAGCCGTCGGGGTCGAAGCACTTCAGGTTGGGCGGGCCGCCGTTCGGATCGGCGTACTCGGTGGTGTCGGTGGTGCGCTTCAGATACTTGCTCGACGCCGAGTTGCCGGGCTCGCCGACCATGACGCAGCAGCTGTCGATGGGGCGCTTGGGGCAGGCCTGGTCGCCCATGCAACTGCCGTGGCAGAAGTCGTCGTTCGCCGGGCGCGTCGAGCCCTCGCACACGCCGGCGCCGTTGTTCGTGTAGCTGCCGCTGCCCGAGCCCCCGCTGCCGGCAGCGGCGGGGTTCTTGTCGTCGGAACAGCTCAGGGGCAGCGCGGCAAGCAGGCACAGGGCGGACTGGATCACGAAGCGCATGGCGGTGGACCTCTCGGGGCGGATGGAGCCCGCCCGCTTGAAGAAACCCGTGGGCCCCGCGTCTGACGGGGCGACGGTCGCCAGAAACTTAGCGAAAAAAGCCGCGCATCGCATGGAATTCGGGGCCCCGGTTGGAAGGGGCGGCGGTTTGGTGGCAGATTCCCGCGCCGCTCGGCCGAGGGGGCAGCAGGGGGCGAAGCAATCATGAACGGAATTCGACGGATCAATCGCGCATGGGCGGGCCTCTTGGTGCTCGCGCTGACCGGCCCGGCCGCGGCCGAAGACCTGGCAGCGGCCGCCAAGAACCCGCCCAAGGACCCGGACGCGGCCCTCGCGCTCGGGCGGGCGCTCCGGCGGGCGGGGCTGTTCGACGACGGGGTTCGCGTGTTGCGTGGCGCCGCCCAGCGCGGCAAGGGCGCCGTGGTCGTGGCCGCTCGCACCGAGGCCGCGCGCACGCTGATCGCCGCCAGTCGCCAGAAAGACGCGCTCAAAGAGTGCGCCACGCTCAAGGCCCAGACGCCCGTCCGGTGGGAGACCTGCGTCGCCGAGGCGCAACTGTTGTGGAAGCGGGCTTCGCTGGCCCTGCCGGCGGCCGACCGCGCGCTCGCCGTGGCCAGCGACGACTACGACGCGCTGGTGGCCAAGGGCCGCGCGCTGCGCATGCTGGGTCAGAACACCGAAGCGCACGCCGCGTTCCAGGCAGCGCTGGCCAAGGACGGCGCGCGTCACGAGGCGCCGATGTTCCACGCCGAGCTGCTCTCGGGGATGGGCAAGGGCAGCGAAGCCGTGGCGGCGCTCCGCAAGGCGGTGGCGGCTGCGCCCGACGAGCCCGAGCCGCTCTTGGCGCTGGCCTCGGCGCTGCCCGCCGGCGCCGAAGCCACCGACCTCTTGAACAAGGCCCTGGGCATCCGCGCGAAATACGGCGC
>JAKLKA010000079.1:0-20633 GCA_023150915.1 Polyangiaceae bacterium | reverse complement strand
GAGGCCGCCTTTCGGGCGGCCATCGCCATCGACCCGAAGGTGGCCGATTGGCAAGCGGGTCTCGCGCGGGCGCTGGTCGCGAAGAACGACTGGGACGAAGCGTTGAAGGTGGCCGCGCTATCCCTCAAGCTGGTGGGCAACCACGCGCTGGCCAAGCTGGCCGAGGCCGACGCCATCGCCGGCAAGGGCGACATCGACCTGGCGATCGAGGCCTACGAGAAGGCGGCCAGCTATTCGCGCGACAACCCGGGCCCGCTGGTCCACGCCGCGCGGGCGTGCCTGGCACAGAACCGCCCCACCACCGCCCGCGCGTTTGCCGATCGCGCGACGCAATCGTTCGCCGAGTTCGCGCCGGCGTGGGCGATCTTGGGCGACGTGGCCGTGGCCGCCAAAGACAAGGCGACCGCGAAGGCGGCCTATCAGAAGGCGCTGAGCGCGACCCGCGGCAGCATCGACAAGGCAGCCATCAAGAAGAAGCTCGCGGCCATCCGGTGACGCGCGGCGAAGCCCAGTCGGGCGGGGTGCTGGCGCCAGGCAGCGCGTTCTGGCGGCGCTTGGCCTATGCCGGCGCGCGCTTCGGCCCGGAAGCTTGGCTGCGGATGAGCCCTCCGGTGTTCGGCATGGCGTTCGCGCTGGCGCTGCCCCGCGCTCGCCGCAAGGTGCGCGACAATCTGCGCCGCGCGCTGGGACCGCGGAGCGCGCTCGAGGAGCAGCTGGACGTGGCCCGCACCTTCGTCAGCTATGCCGGCTGCCTGGCCGAGGCGCTCGCCAGCGAGCGGCCGTCGTCGGGCCGTGCCGAGCGACGCTTCCGCGACGACGAGCTCCGGGCGCTGTTCCGTTCCGGGGAAGGGCTGATCGTCGGCACCGCGCACTTCGGCGCATGGGACGCCGCAGCGCCGCTCTTGGCGCGCGACTTCGGCCGGCCGGTGCTGGTGGCGATGCAGGCCGAAGCCGATGCAGGCGCCCGCGCCGTGCACGACGCGGTGCGCACCCGCTCGGGCGTGCGCGTGGTGCACGTCGGGCGCCACCCGCTCGACGCGCTGCCGCTGCTTCACCACCTCCGGGATGGCGGGATCGTGGCGGTGCAGCTCGATCGAGCGGCCCCCGGAGGCCGCAGCGTCGACGTGCCCTTCCTGGGGGGGCGGCTCACCATGCCCGAGGGCCCGTTTTCGCTGGCCAGCGTTGCGCGGGTCCCGCTGGTCCCGGTGTTCGTCCGTCGCGCGGGCTACCTGCGCTACGAGCTCCGCGGCGGTGGCGCGGTGGTGCTGCCCGAGCGGGCCGGCACGGCCGATCTGGCGGCGGCGGCGGCCCGCGTCGCTGCCGAGCTGGAGCGCTCGGTGCGGGCGTGCCCCACCCAATGGTTCGACTTCGGTTGAAACCGATGGCGCTCGGCGCTCGAGTTTGGCAATAAAGGCCCCTCCATGCGGCTCCACGTCGGTACCGACTCGCTTCGCGGTGACATCGCAGCCTACGCCCGCCGTTTCGACATGCTCGAGCTCTTGGCCGAGAATGGGCGCTTGCCGAAGAAGGCGCGCCTCGGCGAGATGAAGCGCGCGGTGAGCGAGAGCTTCCTCTTCAGCGTGCGCTTGCCGCAGGCCGTGTCCACGCTGGAGTGGAACGCCGAAGCCGAAGCGGCCCTGGGCTACGCGCTCGAGGTCGCCGGCGTGCTGGGTGCCGAGATCCTGGTGCTGCAGACGCCGCCGTCGGTGATGCCCAGCGCCCGCAACCGGCGGCGCCTGGTCGAGCTCCGGCAGCGCCTGCCCGGCGAGCGTGCGCTGGCCTGGGAGCCGCGCGGCTTGTGGGAAGACGAGGACGCCGAGGCAGCCGCGCACGAGATCAGCGCCGCGCTGGTTCGCGATGTGAGCCGCGAGCTGTCGCCCGAAGGGGACACGCTCTACACCCGGCTGCGCGCGCTGGGTCGCAGCGGCGTGTCGCTCGACGCGCTGGCGCGGACGGCCGAGGCGGCGCTCGGTGCCCAGCTGGCCTGCGTGGTGATCGAGGGCGACGGCGCTGCCACGGCAGCGACCCGCCTGCGGAAGATGGTGATCGAGGCCGCCGAGGCGGCGTCCTTCGACGACGACGGTGACGAAGAAGAAGACGACGACGAGGACGGCACCGGGGACGACGACGAGGACGGCACCGAGGACGACGACGACACCGAAGACGACGAGGACGACGACGAATGAAACGCCGTTCCGCTGCGGTTTCCAACGATCCGGTCGCCGCTGAAGCGGCCCGTGAACAGCTCGGGGCGGGCGGGTCCGCCGTGGGCGCCGTGCTCGCCGGCTTCTTCGCCGCGGCGGGGGCCCACGCGGGCGTGCTGCTCGGCCCCGTCAGCTTGTTGGTCGGCGGCGTCGGCACCGGCGCTCGGGCCTTCGACGGGCGGCTGCGGCAGCCGGGGGTCGGCGCCAAGCGCCCCCGCGGTGTGGTGGCCTCGGCCGCGGTGCCCGACGCGGCGCGGGTGGCGGTGCCCACCGCGGTCACGGCGCTGGCCGTGGCGCTGGCCTACGACGGTGGCAAGAGCCTGGGCTCGCTGATCAAGCCCGGCATCGCGCGGGCCGAGCGCGGCGGTGCGGATGCGCGTGCGGGCGTGCTGAAGCTGGTGCGCAGCGCCGGCGCGGGCGCCTTCCACGACAGCGGCTTCGTGCGCGCCATGCTGCGCGTGGCCGGCCCCAGCCAGGGCGGGCTGCTCTCGCCGGCCGATTTCGCCACCGTGCCCAAGGTGGACACCGAAGCGGCCAGCCGCGGACGGGGCAGTGATCGCGTGCTCGAGGCTCCCTGGGCCGGCGAGGCGGAATCCGACGCGCTCGAGCTCGACGTGCTCGGCTCGGGCTGCGCCATCTGCGCGGTCGACGTGCGCCGGGTCTTGGCCGTGCTGTGCTACCGCCGCGTCTCGACCGGCTTCACGGTCGAAGAGCTCGAGCTCGAAGCGCCGCTGGCCGCGGTTCCCGTGATGCGCGGCGTGACCCGCGTCACGCCCGGCGAGCCGCTGCCGGCGCCCGCGCCCATCGCGCTGATCACGGACGCGTCGAACACCCAGATCGACGTCCTGGCCACCCCCGCGGCGCGGCTCTTGGGCCCGGCCGAGCTCGAGACCCCGGCGCTGCGCCTGCGCTGCCACCTCGCCAGCGGCGAGGTCGACACCCTCGCCGGCGGCTGAGTGCCGCTCAAGACGCCTTGGCGCTGAGCTTCTTCGCGTAGGCGAGCAGGCCGATCTTGTCGATCGTCCGCAGGTCTTTGGTGGTCAGCTTGAGCGTCACGTAGCGCCCCAGCTCCGGCACGAAGAGGCGGCGCTTCTGCACGTTCACGTTCTGCCAGCGCGGCGTCTTGATGTTCGAGTGAGAGACGTTCTTGGCGCGCATCCGGCGCTTGCCGGTGATTTCACTTCGGGCCATGGGGGGCGCGTACTTAGCCCAGGCTCACCGCTCGTTCAAGCGCTTCCGTTGCCGGAGCTGGGCGCGGCGCCCACCAGGGACAGTCGCCGGGCCTCGGGCGCCAGGAACGTGGCCAGGAGCTGGAAGAGGCCCATGCTCGCCACGATCCCCGCGCAAATCAGGCCCACTGCCGTGGCCGGGTAGGTCAGGTAGCCGGTGGTGACGTCGGCCAGAGTGAACTGCCGCAACCCATATTCCAGCGGGATGCCCCCGAGCAGCAGGGCCGCCCACAGCGAGGCCCCGCCGGTGGTGCCTTGCCCCATGAAGCCGAACAGGCCCAGCGCCACCAGCGCGATGCTGAGGCAGGCGCCGGCCCGGGCCACGGTGGGCGCGGTTCCGTCGGCGATCAGCAGGCCCTCGAGGACCACGAAGGGTAGGGCCAGGGCCAGACCCACCGCCAGAATGGCGCGGGCCCGCACGAAGGCGGGATAGCGAGCGCGAAACAGCAGCGCGGCCGGCAGCGTGGTCAGGGTCACCAGGCGGGCGATGCCTCGAGCCAGGCTGCCGTCCACCGTCAGGCCGCCGAGGGGTCCGCCGCTCTGCAGGCCCAGCCCCATCAAGACCAGGCCCACCAGCACCGCCACCGCCGCCCGCAGCGAATAGGGGAAGGGCAGCGCGGCGACCGCTGCCAGGGCGCCAGCCGCCGAAAAAGCGATGGTCGCGGCCTGCGCCCGATCGGCCGGAACGCCGACCCCGAAGCGCATCGCCAGGCCCAGGGCCACCAGCGCGATCGCGACCAGCACCAGCCACAGCCGACACGACGCCCGGGCCGGCTGCAGTGGAGCCAGCTCTTCCCGCAATACCTCGGAGGCCAGGAGCGGGGGTTTGGGTTCGCTGACCGATCGGTGGATCCCCGAGGTCGGTCCGCGCTGCAGTGGCGCGGTGGAGGGCTCTGGCATCAGGTCAGCCGGCGCTCATGCTAGCGCCAGAGCACCAAGGCGCGCCACCACCGCGCGGCAATAGTCCTGAGTGCGTGCGAAATCATTGGGCTTTTTCTCTAGGGTGCGCTCGTTCATGTAGAGCCGGCGGCTGAGCTCGATCTGGACGGCGTGCATGCGGGCTCGCGGATTGCCGTATTTCCCCGTGGAGAACCCGCCCTTGTAAGGGTCGTCATGGGCCACGGTCCAGCCCCGATCGCGCGCCAGCTCGTCGGGAACTGCGATCACGGCTCGGGCCGCGGTGGTCTGACCACGGCTTCCGGGCACCACGTCGGCGCGCGGACGCCCGGGATCGGCGTGACCGGCGCGGCCCCGCGACGGCATCGAGTGGGCGCAGAGCAGCACGGCGTGGCCGAAGCGGGCGACCTTGTGCTCCAGCAGTCGACGCAGCTCGGCGTGATACGGCTCGTAGATGGCGCGCAGGCGCCGATCCAGCTCGCGGCGGGGCAACGCCTCTTTGAGCGCGGGCAGGTTCTCGGTGGTCGCCCGCCACACCAGGCCGTGGGGCGAGGGGCGTCCGTTCGCCCCCTCGACGGTCAGGTGATCCACGTCGTCGGCGGCGCGGTTCAGGTCACAGACGTAGCGGCTGACGTGTGCGACCAGCAGCGTCGCGCCTTCCGCCGGGGCGTCGGCATAGAGCGCGTCGACGTACAGATCCGCGTCCTGGCCCACCGCGCGGGCGGGCGCCACCAGGGTGGCCAGCGCCGGCGGATCGATGGCCAGCCCGGCGTGCGGCACCTCGACCACGACCGGGGTCTCGCGGGCGGTGGGCGCGTGGACCGAGAAGTACACGGAGGGGCATCTTGCCACGAATCGCGGCTCCAATCTTCACCCCCGCGGGTGCGCCTTCTGGTGCGCCTTCTTCACGTGGTCCTGGGTCACATGGGTGTAGATCTCGGTGGTCGACACGTCGCTGTGCCCGAGCAGGGTCTGCACCGTGCGCAGATCGGCGCCGCCGCTGAGCAAGTGAGTCGCGAACGAGTGGCGCAGCTGGTGGGGGTGGGCCCGGAAGCTGATGCCGGCGACGCGGGCGTAGCGCCGCACGATCTTCCAGAACGCCTGACGGGTCAGAGGGTCTCCGCGGGGCCCCGCGAAGAGCACGGTCCCGAGGGTCGGGCCCTGGGCGCGCCGGGCCTCGAGGTAGGCGGCCAGATGATCGAGCGCGACCTCGCCCAGGGGCACCAGCCGGCGCTTCCCGCCCTTGCCCAGGGCGCCCACGATGCCACGGGCCAGGTCCACGTCACCGAAGGTGAGCCCCACCAGCTCGCTGACGCGCAAGCCCGCCGCGTAGCCCACGCTGAGCATGGCGCGGTCGCGCAGCCCCCGCAGCCGCCGCACGTCGGGCGTGTCGATCAGCCGCAACATCTCTTGCTCGCCCAGCGTATGCGGCAGCTTGCGCCCGAAGCGCGGGCGCGAGGCCAGCGTGGTGGGGTCGGCGGAGATGGCGCCCTCGCGCACCAGGAAGCGAACCAGCCCCCGCACCGCCGACAGGTGGCGGGCGGCGCTGCGCGGACCGAGGCCCGCCTTCGCCAGCTTCGACTGCCAGGCGCTCAGCTTGCCCAGATCGAGCTCGCGCGGGTCGGTCACGCCCTGGTCCTCGAGGAAGGTGCCGAGCTTCGCCAGGTCCCGCGCGTAGCCCGCGATGGTGTTGGGCGAGAGCGCTCGCTCGACCCGCAGGTGCGACAGGTACGAGTCGATGGCGGTGTCGAAGCGCACCGACGAAGCTTAGCGAAACTGCTCCGCCGAACGAAAATTCAGCCGGCCGCCGCGCACATTTCGGCCAGCAAGGGGGCCGGATCGGCCTGTCGCATCAGCGCCTCGCCGATCAGCGCGGCATCGAGGCGGCGGGCCGCCAGCTGCCGCACGTCCTGGGCCGAGGCCACGCCCGACAGATGCACCCGCGTCACGCCAGGCGGCAGACCGGCCAGGATGCGGGCGGCGCCGTCGGGATCCATCGCGAGCGTGTCCAGGTCGCGGGCGTTGACGCCCACGAGCTCGGCTCCCGCGTCCCGGGCGCGGGCGGCCTCGGCGTCGGTGGCCACCTCGACCAGGGGGGTGAGCCCCCGTGCGCGGCACGCCCCGAGCAGGGCGTCGAGCTCCGGCGGCGCCAAGCAGCGCACGATCAACAGCACGGCATCGGCGCCCGACGCGCGCGCCCAGTCCAGCTGGCGTTCGCTGACGATGAAGTCCTTGCAGAGCAGCGGCAGAGTCGAGGCTTCGCGGGCCAGGCGCAGGTGGTCGAAGGCGCCGTCGAAGTACTTCGCGTCGGTCAGCACGCTGAGCATGCTGGCGCCCGCGTGCTGATACACGCGGGCGCGTTCGCCCACCGACAGCGCGGTGGAGAGTGGCCCGGCCGACGGGGAGCGGCGCTTGATCTCGGTGATCAGGCGCAGCGGCTGGCCCGGCCCCCGCGCGAGCGGCGCCGGCCGAGGCTCGAAGCGCGAGCGCGGAGCGGGGCCGAGCCCGGCGGCCTCGGCGCGCTTGTGCGCCAAGATCTCGGCCAAGAGGCTCACGACGTGGCCCGCCGCCAGCGCTCGAGCAGGGCCAGCGCGCGCCCGCTGGCCAGGGCGTCGCGCGCGCGCTGGGCGGCCGCCCGCGGCTCGAGGCCCTCGGCCACGACCAAGGCCGCGGCCGCGTTCAACACGAAGGCGTCGGTGGCGGGGTGGGGTCGGTTCTCGAGCACCTGCTCGATGGCGCGGGCGTTGTCGGTGGCGCTGCCCCCGGTGATGGCGCTGGGCTCGCACTCGGGCAGACCGAAGTCTGCCGGCCGGACCACGCGTTCGGTCACCTGCAAGGCGTCCAGGCAGCTGACCCGCGTGGCACCGCAGGGGCTCACCTCGTCCAGCCCATCTTCGCCGCGCACCACCCAGGCACGGGTGACGCCGAGCGCGCCGAGGGTGGTGGCCAGCACCGGTCGCAGCGCATCGTCGTACGCGCCGAGCAGCTGGTGGGTGGCGCGCGCCGGGTTCGCCAGCGGGCCCAGGCAGTTGAAGATCGTGCGGATCCCCAGCTCGCGCCGTGCCACCCCGCCGTGCCGCATGGCCGGGTGGTGGGTCGGGGCCATCAAGAACGCGATCCCGAGCTGCCGCAGCAGGGGGGCCGCGGCGCTCGCCGGCAGATCGGTGCGCACGCCCAGCGCCTCGAGCACGTCGGCGCTGCCGGCGCGGCTCGAGACCGCGCGATTGCCGTGCTTGGCCACGACCACGCCGCTGGCCGCGGCGATGATCGCGGCGCCGGTGGAGAGGTTCAGCGTGCCGCTGCCGTCGCCGCCGGTGCCGCAAGTGTCGAGCACCCGGGGCAGGCCGTGCTCCACGGGCAGCATGGCTTCGCGCAGCGATCGCGCCGCAGCTTCGATCGTCTCGGCGCTCTCGCCCGTCAGGCGCAGCGCGACCGCGAAGCCGGCGACCTGGACCGGCGTCCACTCGCCGCGCAAGATGGTGTCGAACACCTCGCGCACCCGTGCCGGCGCGATGCCGACCGGGCTGGTGAGCTCGGCAAAGACCTCGGGGAAGGTGATCACAGCGCCGAGAGCCAGTTCTCGAGCAACCGGTGGCCGTGCTCGGTCAAGATGGACTCGGGGTGGAACTGAACCCCCTCGAGCGGCAGCTCGCGGTGGCGGAGCGCCATGATCTCGCCCTCGGCGGTCCGCGCGCTGACCTCGAGGCAGCCAGGGAACGAGGCCTCGTCGGCGATCAGCGAGTGGTAGCGGGTGGCCAGAAAGGGTGAGGGGAGGCCCTGGAACAGCGTGCGCCCATCGTGCTCGATGGGCGAGGTCTTGCCGTGCATCAGGCGCGACGCCCGGACCACGCGACCGCCGTGCGCCTGGGTGATGCTCTGGTGGCCCAGGCAGACCCCCAGGATGGGGAAGCGAGCCGAAAGCGCGCGGATCAGCGCCAGCGTGATGCCGGCGTCGTCGGGCGTGCCCGGCCCCGGCGAGAGCAAGATGCCGGCGGGGGCGGCGGCGGCCACGGCCTCGACGCTGGTGCGGTCGTTCAGACGCACGTCGCACTCGGCCCCCAGCGTCTCCAGGTATTGAACCAGGTTGTAGGTGAACGAGTCGTAGTTGTCGATCACGATGACCCGCTTGGTCACGCGCGACAACGTGTCACCGCCCGGGGCGACCGTCAAACTTGGTCCGCCGTGCGTGGCCTCGGTACGATCCGCGCCATGACCGAGCGCCGTCGCTTCCCACGCCAGGCCGTCGACGTCTTCTTGAACAAGTTCATCGGGGGCTACCCGCACCTGTGCCGGGTGATCGACATCTCGCCGCGGGGCATCCAGATCGCGCGCCATCGCGAGCCGGCCACGCACATGCAGTCGTTCCAGCTCGAGCTCCGCCTGCCGGGCGACTCGCACACGCTCTGGCTGTGGGCTCGGCGCGTGTCCGAGCGCGGTCGCCGCCAGGTGCTCGAGTTCGTCAGCACCAGCCCGGAAGACGCCCACCGCATCGAGCGCTTCGTCGAGACCTACCAGCCGGCGTGACGCTCAGTACCCGTGCTCTCTCAGGAACTTCTCGATCCTGAGGTTCACCAGCTCCGGGTACTCGAGCGCGGCATAGTGGGTGGCGCCGCGCACCACCAGGATTTCGCCGCCCCGAATCCGGCGCGCCATCTGCTGGGCCAGCTGCCGCGGGGTGAAAGCGTCGCGGTCGCCGGTGATCACCAGCGTCGGCACCGCCACGGCGTCCAGCACGTGCGCGGCGTCGTGCTCGCCCAGCTCGGACAAGATCTTCAGGTAGAGGTCCAGGTTCACGCCGCCGAACTCGGCGGCGATCTCTCGGAACAGCTCTTCGTCCATGGTGCTGCCCACCACGCCCAGGCGCTTGAGCCACATCACCGTCTCGGGCCACTGCGTTGCCCGCCGAAGGACGGACGAGGCCTGCTCGTGGACGCGGCGCGCTTGCTCGACCAGCCCGGGCACGATCTTCGCGGACATGGGCACGCGGGTCGAGTGCAGGGGCTTGCCGAAGGTGCCGTTGATCAGGATCAGGTGCGAGACCAGCTCGGGGCGGCGCTCGTACAGCTCGAGGATGACCTGGACCCCCATGCTCCACCCCAGGAATGCGGCCCGGGTGACACCCAGGGACTCGAGCACCCGCTCCAGGTCGTCCACGTGGGCGTCCACGCCCAGCCGTGGCGGGTCGCCGGCCGGCGCCGTCGAGCCGTACAGCCCGCGGTAGTCCCAGCTGATGATCCGGTACCGGTCGGACAGGTAGTCGACCTGGTGCCGCCACGAGGCGAAGGGGCCCCCCAGGCCGTTGGCGAGGACCAATGGGCGGCCCGGGCCGCCGGTGTCGTGGATGGCGATGGTGGCGCCGTCGCTGACGGTGATGTTCGGCACGGAGGCCGCCTATATCGCCCGGGGCCCGCGCGCCCGTAAACCCCAAAGCACCCCCGGCGTCGGCGTGTCCGAAAACCCGGGAAGTTCAATCTTGCCCGCGCGTTTTTTGCCAGATAGTGTGCCGGCGACCTTCCGCGCGGGCGATTCGAACGATCCGGAAGGCGACCGAGCACCTTCAATGGCCGAAGAAAAGAAGCCCAAGATCGACCTCAAGTCCCGCCTCGGGAAGAAGACCGTCAGCGCGCCGAGTGGCCCGACCATCCCGCCGCCCGTGGGCCTGCCCAAGCCGGCAGTGCCCGCGCCGCCCTTCGGGTCTTCGCCGTCGCAACCGGCTCGTCCCGCGGTAGACGCCTCGAATCCCTACGCGGCGATCAGCGCCGACCAGGCGCCGGTGCGGTCCGAGCCGCAGGCGATCAAGATCGAGATGACTGACGAGGTCGTCGCCGCCCAGAAGAAGGGGCGCGCCAAGGTCGTCGTGCTGGCCGCGGTGACCGCCGTCGTCGGCGGCCTGATCGGCTACGCCTTCGGTGGCAGCCTCGAGCGCGGCAAGTCGGCCGAGGCCGCGGTGACCGGCGCCGAAGAGCTGGCGAAAGAAGTCCAGGACGCGTCCAGCAAGATCGACGAGCTGGCCGAGGTGCTGAAGAGCGCGCAGGGCAAGCTGAAGGACAGCAAGTACCCCGACGAAGAGGTCCAGAAGCTCGGCGCCATCGACATTCCCTTCAAGGGCGCGAACCTCACCGGCAAGGGCATTGGCCGCTTCAAGGCAGACATCGTGACGATGCTGATCAGCTTCGCCAGCGGTGCCCACGAGGCGAACGAGGGCAAGGACAAGATCCGCAGCTTGCTCACCGGCGCCAAGCCCGCCATCGAAGACGTGCTGGCGCAGCAGACCACGCCCAAGGTGCGCTGGGCCACGTACATCGAGAACGGCCCCGGCGGCCCGTGGATGAGCATGCAGGCCCTGCCCGATCCCTTCTTGGTCTCGAAGGACAAAGAGAAGGACAAGAACTACAAGTGGCCTGACGACTTCAAGCTCGCGCAAGGCGGCAAGACCTTCACCCTCAAGCGCTATTCGAGCGGTGACCCCACCAAGGCCAAGGCCGGCGAGCCGTACATCATTCCGGTGAATCCCCAGACGCAGAACGCGGTCTGCCCATCCGACGTGGCGGTGCGCTTGCAGCGCGAGCTGCGCTCGCTGGAAGAGGTGCTCCGTGGCGACAAGACGCCGGGCGCCGAGAAAGACGGCCTGATCGACATGGGTGCGACCCTGGCCGACAAGCTCAAGGGCGTCGGTCGCCCCTGAGGGTCACGCCGCCGAAACGCGCGAGGTCTTCGGCGTCTCGGCGGCCCGTTCCGACGGCAGCCGCTCGACCTCGAGCTGGATCACGTGACGGTCGTCGGCGGCCCGCACGTGGAACGCGATCCCCTTGTCGGTGACGGTCTCGCCCACGGTGGGGACGCGGCCCAGGCGCTCGAGCACCAGGCCGCCCACGGTGTTGTAGTCTGCGTCCTCTTCCAGCTCGGCCTCTAGCCGGCGGTTGAGCTCGGCGATGGGCAGCGTGGCGTCGACCAGCAGGCGCCCTTCCGCCAGCTCGACCACGCTCTGCTCTTCGATGTCGTGCTCGTCCTGGATGTCGCCGACGATCTCTTCGATCAGATCCTCGAGCGTGACGATGCCGCTCATCCCCCCGAACTCGTCGATCACGATGGCCAGGTGGTGGCGGCCGGCGCGCATGTCCTTCAGCACCTTGCTGGCCTCGTGCGTTTCGGGCACGAAGGCCACGGGGCGGCGCAGAATGGACTCGACCCGCAGCGACTCGAGCTTTTCGGTGTGGGCCGCGAAGGTCAAGAGATCCTTGGCGTGCAAGATGCCCACCACGTTGTCGATGCGCTCGCGATACACCGGGTAGCGCGAGTGGCCGCTCTCGCCGACCTTGGCGAGCAAGTCTTCGGGCGGCGTCTCGATGTCGAAGGCGGTGACCTGGGTGCGGGGGATCATCGCCTGCCCGGCGGTCAGATCGCCGAACTCGAGCACCTTGCGGACCATCTCGGCCTGGTCGTGGTCCAGCGAGCCGGCGCGCTCGCCCTCGTCGACCAGGATCTCCATCTCGGTCTCGGTCACCCGGGGGGGCGGGATGGTGTGGGCCAGGTTCACCACCTTGCGACCGACCAGACGGCCGAGCAGGGACATGGGCGCCGCCAGCGGGGCGGCGAGCCACTCGAACGGGCGGAGCAGCCGGAGCGCGATCACCGCGGCCCGCTCGGGCGCCCGCAGCGCCACGCCCTTCAACACCTCGGCGGGCAGGCCATAGCCCAAGACGGCGGCCAGGGCCGCGACCAACGGCGACCAGCGACCGAGCAAGTGGCCGGCCTGCTGGATCAAGAGCGCTGCGCTGATGGCGATGCCGACCACGCGCAGCACCAGCCAGGCCGACTCGATTTGCGGGCCCCGCTCGATGAATCGGTCCAGGGCCTCGCGGCTCTTGCCCTGCAGGGTGTCACGAATCGCGATCTTCCGCGGGCCCGAGAGCGCAGCGAGCGCCGCGCTGGCCGCACCGAAGATCGAAACGAAGGCTGCGGGCACGGAGGCCAGCAGCAGGCCGAGAACGGTAGGTGGGGTGCTCAAGGCAGAGGACGCGTGGGGTACCAATGCCGGCACCCCCTCCAGGGACCAACCTTAACGTCGGGGCCACGGAACGCGCAACCCGGGGCGGATACGGGCCGATAGGGGGAGGTGACCCGCCCCACCTTGCCGCCCCGGCCGCGCTTGCCCCTGACCCCGAAGAAGCTGCCAACCCCCCAGAAACACAAGGGAGAACCCGCTGCGTTCCGGGCGGTGCTGGGGGCCAAACGCCCGCCGGGTCCGGCACCGGCGGCGCTGCCCGAGCTGCCCGCGCGGGTCGAGGCCACCCCGCGACCGGCTTCACGCCCCGCGCGCGCCGAGCCCGAGCTCCCGGCGGTCACCCCGCCCGCCGAGCCCTTCGACCCGATGGCCCGGGCGCTGGCGCTGCCGGTGTCCCGGGGGATCGAGCCGGCCCCGACGCCTGCGGCGGCGCCCTCGCCGGCGCTGACGTTGCCCGACGAGCTGGCCCTGGAGCGCCTGGTACGGCGGTTCGCGTGGGGGGGCAACGGCAAGCGGGGCAGCGCTCGGATCGAGCTCGGGAGCGGGGCCTTGGCCGGAGCGACCCTGGTGGTCCACGCCGAGGGGCGCGAGGTCAGCATCGAGGTCGAGGGCGGCCAGGGCGGCGCGGTCGAGGATCTGGCGCGGCGCGTGAAGGCGCGGCTCGACTCGAAGGGGCTCGTCCTGGGTGAGGTGTCTCACCGCTGAAAGCCGCGCACCACCCGGTGCTCGCCGGTGGGCTCACGCTGGCCGAGCGCGATCAGGTCCCCCGTCGTCGAGAGCCACGCACACACCCCGGCCTCGGGCTCGACCACGAAATGCTCGGCGGTGAGCGCGCGCCCCGCGCGAGCGTGGGCGACGCCGCCCTCGGTGAGCGTGACGGATCGCAGCACGCGGGTCGCGGCCAAGGCCGTGGGCACGAGCGGCGCTGGCGCATCGAGCGGCCACGCCGCCGCGCCGTCCAGCGTGAACGCGCCGCTCGCCAGGCGTCGCAGCTGGGCCAGGTGCGCTGGAACGCCCAGCGCCGCCCCCAGATCGCGGGCCAGGGACCGCACGTAGTAGCCCTTGGACACCTCGAGCTCGAGCGCGACGCGCTCGTCGCTGGCTTCGAGCAACGTCAGCTCGTGCATCAGCACCGCGCGCGGCGCGAGCTCGAGCGGCTCGCCGCGCCGGGCTGCGCGGTAGGCGCGCTGACCGCCCACCTGGATGGCGCTGATCGCAGGCGGCACTTGCTCCGAGCGGGCGCGTTCGACAGAGAGCGCTTGCTCGAGCACGCCCCGATCGAGCCACCCCGGGGTGAGCGCGCGCTCGTCCACGGTGGTGCCCAGCGCATCCAGGCTGTCGGTGCTTCGACCGAAGCTCACCTCGGCGCGATAGCGCTTTGCCAGGGCCGTCAGGTACTGGCTCAACTTGCAGGCCTGCCCGAACATCAGCACCAGCACGCCGCTGGCCATCGGATCCAGCGTGCCGGCGTGGCCCACCTCGCGCGTGCCATAGAGTCGACGCGCGCGGGCCACCACGTCGTGACTGGTGGGCCCCGACGGCTTGTCGACGACCAGGACGCCGTCCACTAACCCAGCCACACGCTCTGGCGGCGCCCGAGGCCGGTGTCCACCAGGCGCTGGATGGTGGCGCGCACGCGCTCCGACAGCCGGCCGACCAGCACGTGATCGTCCGCGGCTTCGGGCCCGTAGCCCTCGAACTGCATCGGCTCGCCGAACACGATCTGCCACTTGGTCGGCGCGGGCACGAGCCCCAGCGGGCCGAGCGCCGGGAAGGTGGGCGTGATGGGCACGTAGGGGACGCCGAGCAGCTTCGACACGCCCTCGACGCGGTACAGGAGCGGTGCGGCTTCTTCGGCGCCCACGATGGCGCACGGAATGACCGGCGTCTGGGTCCTGAGCGCGAGGCGGATGAAGCCGCCGCGGCCGAAGCGCTGCAGCTTGTAGCGCTCACGGTACAGCTTGCCGATGCCCTTCACGCCTTCGGGGAAGACGGCCACCAGACTGCCCTTCTGCAAGAGGCGCTCGGCGTTCTCCTGGCAGGCGCGCACCGCACCGATGCGGTTCATGAAGGCACCGACGAACGGCAGATAGAACACGAAGTCTTCGGCCAGCCAGCGCAGCTCGCGCGCGCTCGGGTGGTCCAGCCGAACCGCGGCGCGCAGCATCATGCCGTCGAGTGGCAAGGTGCCCGAGTGGTTGGCCACCACCAGGCAGCGGCCGTCGGCCGGGATCTGATCGGCACCCTGGGTCTCGACGCGGAAGTAGCGGCGATACAAGAAATCGACCAGCGGCAAGAGCCGCGCTTCGTACTTCGGATCGAGCCCGAAGTCGTCGACGTCCTCCGAGCGGTGGCGCATTCCGAGCCGGCCCCACTGCCGCAGGTAGTAGTCGCTGGACATGAGCTCGCGCACGGCCTCGCCGGCGCCCGCGCCGCTGCCCGGGCGCTCGACTGGCACGCTCAGCCGTGACGCCATCTTCTGCGCCGCGCTCCCCACCTGCTCGCGGAAGCTGGGCGGTGGCGGCTCTTCGCTGGCGCCACGGATCAGGCCGTCGAGGCGCGCTTCGAGCGCGCGGATCTGCGCTTCGACGTCGTCGCCCGCATCGCCGGGTGCGCGCCGCGGCGTGCGCCTGGGTGGTGACGTGTCCTCCCAGTCGGTGTTCGGCGGAACCATCCGTGAGCCGATGCCCAGCTCGGCTTCGTCGATCGAGTCCGGCGCCGCGTCGGGCGGCGGGGCGGCACGCCGCGTGCGCGGGGCCTTCTTGGCGCGGCTCGGGGCAGGGCGTGGGGACCGCTTCGGGGAGGCTTTTCGTCGCATGCTCACGCGGGGGTCTCCGACAAGAGGCGCACGTCGCGCAGGTGCTGGGCGCTGGCGTAGTCGATCACTGCCTCGCGCGTGGTGTAGACGGGGGTGAACCCCATCGCGTGCTCGGCATGCGTGCCGTCTGCCACGCACAGGTATTGAAGGTAGTCGAGGAGCGCCGGCGGGGTTTCGGACAGGTGCGAGAGCCAGAGGGCGTTGACCAGCGGGGTGGCCAGCGGGCGGGGCAGGGGCAATGCCGCGCGGCCCGCCAGCTTCACCACGGTCGAGAGCGGCAACACGCCGTCGGCCACGATGTTGAACACCCCCGGCAGATCGTGGTCCACCGCCAGCTTGAAGGCGGCCACCGCGTCGGCTTCGTGCACGAACTGCATCAGCGGGTCGAAGCCCAAGATGGTGGGCACCACGCGTCGGCTGAGATAGCGCGTGACGTAGTTCTTCACGGTGGGGCCCAAGATGGGCGCGGTGCGCAGCACCGTGACCACCCGGCCCTTGCCCGGCCGGCCGAAGCGCATGGCCTCGCTCTCGGCCTCGATCTTGTCGGCGAAGAACGGGTCTTCGCGGCGGGCGCGCAGCGGGTGCCGCTCGGACAAGAAGTTCGGGTTGGTGGGGTGCGCGCCATACAGCACCGTCTGGCTCCACATCACCAGCTTCTGCACCTCGCTCCGCCGACAGGCGTTGAGCACGTGCATCGTGCCCACGCTCTCCAGCTCGTGCGCCCAGGCCGTGGCGTGGGTCGGCGACGCCAAGAACGCCAGGTGCACGACGGCGTCGACGCGCTCGGCGCTCAGGATCTCCGAGACCCGCTCCTCAGCGCTGGGCTGGGTCAGATCCACGTCGTACACCCGGGTCTTCTGTCCGGCCGAGGTCGGCCGCTCCACGTCCAGGCTGACGATGCGCGCGACGCGCTCGTCTTCTTCCAATAGCCCGATCAGGTTCTTGCCCAGGAACGAGCACGCGCCGGTCACCGCCACCGACAGCGGCCGCGGGGTCGAACGCGTCACCGCCGAGGTGCGCGTCGCGGCCGCCACCGGGGCGGTCGGCGCGGCCTTTTGGGCTTGCTTGCGTCGGGCGCGGGCCATCAGGGGGCACGGTAATCCAACCTGCGCCAAAGTGGGACCCCTTAGGAAAACACGGCCAGGCCCTGCGCACGGCCGCCGGCTCTGGTACGTTTGATCGCATGTCGGAGCCGTCCGCCGCGAGAGGCCCGCGCCTGGGCCCCTATCAGCTGGGCGAGCGTCTGGGCAGCGGTGGCATGGCCGAGGTGTTCGTCGCGCGGCGTGCGGGGCCCCGGGGCTTCAGCAAGCGCTTCGCCATCAAGCGGATCTTGCCGCAGCTCGCGCGCGATCCACACTTCGTCGCCATGTTCAGCGACGAGGCGCGGATCTGCGCTGCGCTGTCGCATCCGAACATCGTGCAGGTCGTCGACTTCGGGGAGCAAGACGGCGAGCTCTTCATGGCGATGGAGTACGTCGAAGGGGTGTCCTGCGCGAAGCTCTTGCGCACGGTCGCTTCGCAGAACACCCGCGTGCCGCTGGGCGCTGCGCTGTACATCGCCCACGAAGTGCTAAGGGCGCTGGCCTACGCGCACTCGGCGCGCGACGAGTCGGGGCGCCCGCTCGGAATCGTGCATCGCGACGTCTCACCCGGCAACGTGCTCATCGGGCGCGCGGGCGAGGTGAAGCTGACCGACTTCGGCATCGTGCGCAGCGACTTCATCGATCGCCGCACCAACCCCGGCGAGCTGAAGGGCAAGATCGGCTACATGTCGCCCGAGCAGGCCCTGGGCAGCGAGGTGGATGCGCGCAGCGACCTGTTCACCGTGGCCATCATCCTGGCCGAGCTGATCATGGCGCGGCCGCTCTTTCCCGGGCGCAGTGAGATCGAGATTCTGTCCCGCATTCACGACGCGGATCTGGGCGTGCTCGAGCGGCACGCGGCGGCTTTTCCCGTCGAGCTGATGCGCGTCTTGCGCCGCGCGCTGGCAAAGGCGCCGCCCGACCGCTTCGAGACCGCTGACCAGTTCGCCGAGGCGCTTCGGCTGGTGGCTCGGGCCGCCGGGCTCAGCCTCTCGGACGGCGAGCTGTGCGTCTGGATCTACGAGCTGGGCATCATGCCCAAGCAGAGCGGGCTTCGCCCGGCCGTGGCCGAGGCCGCGCGGCCGGCGCCGATCGCGCCACGGCTGCGGGCCGTGCCCAGCGACCGCCCGACCGAACCCGGCATTCTTCCGGCCACCGACGCCCACTATCGGCTCGAGGTGCCCGAAGGGCGCGAGGTGGGTCTGCTCGGCACCGCGGATCTGATCGAGCTGGTCGTCACGGGCCGCGTCGCGCGCCATGCCCGCGTGATCGAGCCGGGTCGCAAGCCGCGGCCCATCGCCGAGGTCGCGGCGCTCGGGCGCATCACCCGGCACGACGCCTACGCCTTCGGCGACACCACCGAGCACCCCGAAGCGCTGCGTCCGAGCGCGCTGCCCTCCATGCTGTATGCGCTGGCGGCGCGCCGCGCCACGGGGCTCATCGTCGCGCGCGATCGGCGCCGCGAGAAGCGCGTCTACTTGCGCGCCGGCGCGCCGGTGCTGGTGGCCAGCACCAGCCGTGAAGAGCTGCTGGGGCGCCGTCTGGTGGCCAAGGCGCTGATCCGCAGCGAGCAGCTCGGCCTGGCCCTTGCCGACGTCGCCGACTCGGGCGCGCACCTGGGCGTGTCGCTGGTCGATCGCGGCTATCTGCGCCCGGCGGTCCTGGTGCGCGAGCTGCAGGCACAGATCGAGGCTCGCGCCACCGAGCTGGGCGGCTGGGCACGGGGCGAGATCGCCTTCGAAGAGGGGCGTCGCCCCAGTCAAGAAGCGGTGCCGGCCGCGCGCAGCCCCGCCGTCTGGGTCACGCGCCTGGTGCGGCACCAGCTGCCGCCGCGCGCCATCGACCAGGCGCTGGCGGTGCTGGGTCCGGCGCCGCTGGCGGCGAACCCGACGGCCAAGTTCGATCTCGACGAGCTGGGGCTCGACGCCGAAGAGTCGCTGGTGCTTGCAGCGGCGATCGGCACGCGATCGATCGCGCACCTGGTGGACCGCCTGTCGCTCGCCGGCACGTCGACCGAGGTCGCGCGCCGCGCGGTGTTCGTCGGGCTGAGCTCGGGGCTCTTGGTCGCGCCCGGCTGGCCCGGGTGAGCGTCAGCTGCCCAGGCAGCCGAGCAGCAGCTCGACCTTGGCCTTGCCGTCGCCGCTGACCGTGGTGCACGCCGTCGGGCAGAGCGTGACCTTGGTGGGGTTGCCCGGGTTGTCGTAGTAGAAGCCGTTGCCGGTGCACGCGCCGGCGTTGGGCACCTGGGGGAAGGTGGTCGGCGTGCCGGTGCCGCCGGGGGTGTATTGCACCTGCACCTTGGACCAGTCGATCACGCCCGCGTCGCTCTGGGCCGGGGTGAGCAGCTCGCACGCCACCTGTTTCACGATGCTGCTGGCGATGTTGTTGAACACCGCCGAATAGTTGGTGTCGCAGACCGGGTGGCGCAGGCCGCCGGTCAAGATGCTCAGGTCCTGATACTGCGGGCCGGTGTTCACCGCGCTCGTGCACTTGGTGTTGGTCTTGGGCTGCGTGGGCCCCAGCGGCACGTTCACGCCCACGATCGAGTGGAACACGTAGTTGCGCTTGGCGGCGCTGCCGAAGTAGCCAGCGCCCGCGCCGGTGAGCAAGAAGGCGTCGAACTGCGCCGCGGTGGTGGGGCTGGACTGGTCGTCGGTCACCTCGATGAAGGCCTTGGCCGCGTTCGGGCGCAGGTTCGCCTTGATCTGGTTCCAGTACGTCGTGTTCATGAACAGCGAGAGCGAGTCGTTGCTCTCGATGCTGCGGTTGACCTGATAGAACTTGGGCGGGTTGTTCTGCCCGCAGGTGGCGGCGCCCAGCGGCGGCAGCACGCACACCTGGCGCGAGACGGTGGGGTAGGCCGAGTTCGCGAACATGATCACGCGGTAGTCGAGCCCGCTGTTCTGGATGATGGTCGCGAAGTTGCCGTTCACGTTGGCCTTCACCTGCGCGATCTCGGTGCCCATCGAGCACGACTGATCGATGATCCAGATGATGTCGACCGGCGGCATGGTGGCGCTGGCCGTCACCGCGGCGCAGGCGTCTTCGCTGCCCGAGTCGGGCGGGTCGTACGGGAACGACACGTCGGGGACGCCCGCGTCGCCCGCCGAGCCGGCCGCGCCACCGCCGCCCGAGTTGCCCGCGCCGCCGGAGCTCGAGCCCGAGCTGCCGGAAGCTCCGCCGCTGGTCGAGCCGCTCGCGCCGCCGGTGCCCGAGCCGCCGCTGCTCGCGCCGCCCGAGGCCACCGCGCCCGAGCCGCCGGTGCCGGCTACGCCGCCCTCGTCACCGCCGCCGCACGCGACGAAGAAGAAACCCGCGATCGACAGACTGGTCACGCCATGCAGGACGAAGCGCATGCTGCGAGTGTCGCACGGCTCGCGCCGGCGATCACCGGTGCGACGCGGCCCCACATCCGCGCACTTGCGGCCGGGCCTATTTCACGTCTTGCAGGCAACCCAGATCGAGCTGGATCTTCGCGCCCGGCTTCTTGGCGTCGTCGCAGGCGGTGCCACACAAGAAAATCTTGCTCTTGTCGGCGCTGAACTGCCAGCCGTTGGCCTTGTCGCAGGTGGTCGAGGCGTCCTGACTCACCTGCGTGCCGCCGACGCTGACCTTCACGTCGTTGGTGTTGATCTTCTTGCCCGGGGGGGGCTTGGGCACGTTCACCTCGCACGAGAGCACGGTGCCGCTGATGGCTTGCAGCGCCTTCTGCAGGTCGGCGGCGAAGTTCGTGCTGGTGGTCATGTCGAAGTGACAGTCGCCCACGTTGGCCGGCGTTGCCGCGTGAGTGCAGGTCGAGCTCTTGGCGGTGCCGCCTTCGTAGGCCACCTGCGAGAGCAGCGCGCGCCCGTCTTCGCTGCCGGGCACGCCGATCACGAAGGTGCGGATGTTGACCGACGCGGCGGTCTGCACGCAGGGCTTCGAGGTCGAATCGTTGGGGTCGCACGCGCTGGTGATCAGCTTCGGCAGCTCGGACAGCGCGCAGGTCTCGAAGCCGTCGGTGAGCAGCACCACGAACAAGTTGCCCTTGAGGGTGCCGGCCTTGAGCTGCTCGTACAAGTGCGCGTACGAGAGGATGGTCGCCCCGGTGAGCGGCGTCTTGCCCTTGGGGGACACCGTGCCCAGGAAGGTCTTGAGGGCGGTGCCCTGGGTCGCGTCCAGGTTCCCGATCGCCACGTCGGGGGTCTGCGTCACGGCGCAGTCGCTGGCGGGGCGGGGGAACACCACCAGGCCGGCGCTGGCGTTCCCGCCGGTGACCAGGCTGTCGATGGCCTGCTCGAGCGCGGTCTTGGTCAGCCCCCACTTGGTGGGCTTGGTCGAGTCCTTCGGCGCGGGGAAGCTCTCGCACTCTGCCGTGGACTGGCCGTCGGACGGCAAGTTGCAGTTCATGCTGCCGCT
>JAKLKA010000260.1 GCA_023150915.1 Polyangiaceae bacterium | reverse complement strand
GGCAGCGGCGGCGGCGCGGGCAGTGGCGGCAGCGCGGCGGGCGCCGGCGGCACGGCCGGGTCCGCCGGCCGCGCACCGGACGCGTCGGCCGGCGGCGCGTCGAGCGGCGGCGCATCGAGTGGCGGTGGCTCGAGCGGCAGCAGCTCGGGCGGTGAGTCCGAGAGCGACGGCGGATGCGGCTGTCGCACGGCCGGGTCGCGCTCGGTCTCGGCCGCGTGGCTGCTGGTGTCAGGGCTGGTCTGGGCGGGCGCTCGGCGCCGTCGCCGGCGCGTCTGACGCCGGCGGGATCTGCTCGAGCAGCCCGAGATCCACCTGGTGGACCTCGCGCGGGCGCAGCTCGCCAGCGATCCGATCCATCTCTTTGGCCGAGTGCTCGCGCCGCATCACCACGCGGTGACCGAACAGATCGCCGTCGCAGCTCTTCGGATCGCTGGTGCGCCGGCAATGCGCCACCAGCTCTTCCCGGCTCAGCTTGGCCTCGTACTCGCGCTCCAGATCGGCCTTCAGCGCCTGGCCCAAGGCCGCCCGAACCGCCGCCCGGGCCGCAGGGCCCTCGCCCCGCCGGCGGGCTTCTTCCACATACAGCAGCTCCGGCACCAGCCGCGTCTGGACGAAGCCTCGCCGCACCTCGGCCGCCGTCTTGCCGTAGGTCTCGCGCTCGAACTCGTGCATGCGGCCCAAGAGATGGCGAAGCTCGTTTTGCCGTACCGTGCTCGTCCCGACCTGGACCACCACCGGGTCGCTGTCGGCGTCGGTCGCCGTCGAGGCCTCACCGCTGCCGAAGGCCAGCAGAGCCGCCGGGGCGAAGGCTCGGAAACGCATCCACGCCAGGGTATCAGGCTTCCATTCGCCCCCCGACCCCGTGGTAGGCTGCGCGCCATGTTTTTCCGGCGCTCACTCGTCTCTCTGGTTCTCTCGGTGGCCGTCGCGACGCCGCTCGCAGCCGGCGCCCTCGGCTGCAACGGCGCGCCGCCGGCCAAGGTCGCGGCAGTGAAGGCGGGCGACATGCCCGAAGGCGGCGATTGGACGGGCGTCTACTACGACCAGACCAACGGCTACCTTCACATGATCAAAGAAGGTGACACGGTCAGCGGCAAGTGGCGCACCACTTCAGGCGACGCGTGGGGTGAGCTCAGCGGCAAGGTCACCGGTGACTTGCTCAAGTTCGAGTGGAAAGAGCACCGCATCGGCATGGTCGGTCCCTCTGCCACGCGCTCGGGTCGCGGGTACTTCAAGTACAGCGCGCCGAAGGCCGACGAGGCCCACGTGATCAAGGGCGAGTGGGGCCTGGGCACCGACGAGACCGGGATGAAGTGGGACGGCGTCAAGCAGCTCAACCGCAAGGCCGATCCGAACTCGGTCATGCCGGACGAGATTGAAGGTCGTGGTCAAGGCGGCGGGTGGGACGACACGCCCGGCGGCAAGTCCGAGGGCGGCGGCAGCTCGGGCGGTGACAAGGGGGGCACTGAGAAGAAAGACGGCGACCTCCCGCCGGCGGTCGAGTGAGCTCGATGACGCCGGAAGCCGCCACGGGCATACAGTTCGAAGAGCTGCCGATCTTCGAGCGCGGCGCTCCGGGGCGCAGCGGTGCCAGCGTGAGCGCGCTGGACGTGCCCCCCGTCGACGTCGCGCGCGCGCTCGGGCCCTTGGCGCGCAAGGTGCCCGCGGCGCTCCCCGAGGTGAGCGAGCCGGAGGTGTTTCGCCACTTCGTGCGCTTGTCGCAGTGGAACTTCAACATCGACACCCAGTTCTATCCGCTGGGCTCGTGCACCATGAAGTTCAACCCCAAGGTGAACGAGTGGGCGGCCCGCCTCGAGGGGTTTGCCAAGCTGCACCCGCACACGCCCGACCACCTGGCGCAGGGCGCGCTCGAGGTGATGGTGGCGCTCGAGTGCTTGCTGGCCGAGATCGCCGGCATGGACGGCGTGAGCTTGCAGCCCGCTGCCGGCGCCCAGGGCGAGCTCACGGGCCTGATGATGATCCGCGCCTTCCACGAGGCAGAGGGGCGTTCGCCGAAGAAGGTGTTCATCCCCGACAGCGCCCACGGCACGAACCCGGCCAGCTCCACGCTCAACGGGTACGAGTCGGTCGCGTTCCCGGCGGGCAGCGCCGGCGTGGTCGAGCCCGAGACCTTGGCCCGCGCGCTCGAAGCAGCGGGCGACGCCGTCGCGGGTCTGATGCTCACCAACCCCAACACCCTCGGGCTGTACGAAAGCGCCATGCCCAAGCTCACGGCGCTGGTCCACGCCAAGGGTGGCCTGGTGTACGGCGACGGCGCCAACATGAACGCCGTGCTGGGGCGCGCGCGCCCCGGCGACATCGGCGTCGACGTGATGCAGTACAACCTGCACAAGACCTTCACCACGCCCCACGGCGGCGGTGGCCCCGGCTCGGGCCCGGTGGCGTTCAAGAAGAAGCTCGAACCGTTCCAACCGTCACCGGTGATCGTGAAGCGCGGCGATCTCTTCCGCGTCGACTACGACCGCCCGCAGAGCATCGGTCGGGTGCGCTCGTTCTTCGGCAACTTCGGCATGATGGTGCGCGCCTACGCCTACATTCGCGAGCTCGGCCCCGAGGGCCTGCGCGCGGTCAGCGACCTGGCGGTGCTCAACGCCAACTATGTCGCGGCCCGTCTGTCGCAGGTGCTGCCCATCGCGTTTTCTACCCCGTCGCTCCACGAGGCGGTGTTCACCGATCGCGAGTTGGAAGCCGAGACCGGCGTGAAGACGCTGGACCTGGCCAAACGCCTGATCGACTACGGCTTCCACCCGCCCACCGTGTACTTTCCGCTCGTGGTGCGCGGCGCGCTGATGGTCGAACCGACCGAGACCGAGACCAAGCAGACGTTGGACGCGTTCGTCGACGCGGTGGCCGCCATCGTGCGCGAAGCGAAAGCCACGCCCGAGCTGGTCAAGGGGGCGCCCCACAACACGCGACACCGTCGGCTGGACGAAGCGCGGGCGGCACGTCAGCCGCGCTTGCGCTGGTCGAAAGAGGGCTGAGCGCCCGTCACCGGTGGCGCTTCGAGGCCCGCGTGCCTTGGAGGGCCTCGAGTGCCGAGCAGGGATTCGAGGCCCTCACCTTCGGAGGGCCTCGAAACCTTGCGAGCAACTGCGGAGAGGGAGGGATTCGTAACCGAGCGGAGCGAGGTCTAGGTCTCGCGCGATCAGTCTGGAGCGGCGAGCATGTGTTTCGAGGCCCTCACCTTCGGAGGGCCTCGAAACCTTGCGAGCAACTGCGGAGAGGGAGGGATTCGAACCCTCGGTACCCTTGCAGGTACACATGATTTCCAATCATGCACCTTCGGCCACTCGGTCACCTCTCCAGGTGGGGACGCCGGTGCACAGGGGCTCCGGGATCCGAGCCGTCGAGCCCGATCGGGTTCACCAGGTTGGTGGCCGATCG
>JAKLKA010000078.1 GCA_023150915.1 Polyangiaceae bacterium | reverse complement strand
CCCCGGGCGGGCTCCCGGGCTCTTGCGCAAAGTATAAAGTGGTACTATGTACTTAGCGCAAGGAGGGATTTGCCATGAGCGAAACCCACAGCGAAAAGCAGTACCGAACCCCGATTTTCAAGGCATTCCGCAAGGTGGTCGACGCCGTCGAAGACGTGGTCGACGACGTGGTGGACCGCGGCGCCGGCGCCGAGCGCGACGTGCGCCGGCTGGCCGACAACCTCTTCCGCGAGAAAGAAGAAGAGAAGAAGAAGGCTCACGCTCGCGGCGAGGCCCACGAGTGAGCCTGCCCGGCGGGAGGCAGATGGAAGCGAGCGGCGGGCAGTTGCCAGCCGCCGCCGCTCCGAGCTCCGTCGCCTCCCGCCCTGCACCTCGCCGCACCGTGGGGCGTGCGGTGCAGATCGCCCGGGCGCTGCGCCCTTGGGCCAGCGGCATCGCCCACAGCCCCGAGACCTGGGTCGACCTCTGGCTCGGCTTCGCCCGCTCGGACCCGAGCCTCGAGAGCGCCGAGCAGCTGCGCGCCGGCCTCGAGCAGCTCGGGCCGGTGTTCATCAAGGCCGGTCAGCTGTTGTCGACGCGACCCGATCTCCTGCCCCGGAAGTATCTCGACGCGCTCGCCGGCCTCCAGTCCAGCGTCGCACCCATGACCGAAGCCGAGGTCACCGCTTGCCTGGCCGAGTACGCCGCAGAGCTCCGCGACGGCATCCCGTTTCGCGACTTCGACTCGGTCCCGCTCGCCGCGGCGTCCCTGGCGCAAGTCCACCGCGCGGTGCTCTTCGACGGGCGGGAGGTCGCCGTGAAGATCCAGCGGCGCGGCGTCGGCGAGGTCGTCCGGCACGACCTGCGGCTGTTGCAGATCGGCGCCCGGGCCCTGTCGCGCCGGGTGGGCGAGGTGTACGACTTGCCGGGCCTGGTCGAAGAGCTCGAGCTCACGTTTCGCGACGAGCTCAGCTTCCGCAGCGAGGCTGACGCGCTGGCGATGTTTCGGGAAAACCTCGCGCCCTTTCGCCCGCGGGTGAGCGTGCCCGAGGTGCTGTTCGGGCTCTGCACCGAGCGCGTGCTGGTGACCGAGCTGATTCGCGGCACGCCGCTCTCGGACCCGACGGCGGCGGTTCCCCGGCCGCACCGCCGCGCCGTGGCCACCGCGCTGGCGCACGCTTACTTCCAGATGTTCTTCGTCGACGGCGTGTTCCACGCCGACCCGCACCCCGGCAATCTGCTGGTCACCGGCGACGGGATCGCCATCTTGGATTTCGGCATGGTCGGCCGCATCGAGCGGCAGGTGGCCGACAACCTGGTGCGCATCTTGCTCAATTTCGTGCTGCGCGACAGCCACGGCGTGGCCCACGCCTTTCTCGACATCGGCAAGCCCACCCGCGCCGCCGACGAGCTCGGCTGGATCATGGAAGTGCGCCGGCTCGTGCCGCGCTATCACGGCGTGCGGCTCGAGCGGCTGAACCTGGGCGCGCTCTTGGTCGACCTGCTCAAGAGCGCGGCCCGTTCGGGGATCCAGGCGCCCCCCGTGATTGGGCTGATCTGCAAGAGCCTGGCGAACATGGACGGCACGGTGCGGCGCATCGACCCCGAGATCGACGTGCTCGAGACCTTCCGGACCTTCATCCCGCGACTGCTCGAGTCCCATGCCCGGCGGTTGGCTTCGCCCGAGCGGGCGGCCAAGGTCGCGCTCGACACGAGCATCGGCGCCCAGCGAACGCCGTTCCAGCTGGCGACCATTCTCGAGAAGCTGGCCACCGGCCGGATGCGCCTGGTCGTCGACCCGCTCTCGCCCGGTGGTTGACCCAAGCCTCCGCTTTTGCCAAGAGGCGTGGGGTGACCGCGGATGCGACCCTGAAGATCGGAGATCTGGCTCGGCTCACCGGGGTCTCGGTGCCCACCATCCACTTCTACCTGCGCGAGGGGCTGTTGCCGCCCGCGCCCCGCAAGACCTCGCGGAACATGGCGTACTACGACCCGTCGTACGTCACGCGCATTCAGCTGATCCGTCGGCTGCAAGACGAGCGCCGGCTGCCACTACGCGTGATCCGCTCGATGCTGTCCGAGCTCGAGGCCGGCGACCAGGGCGTGCTCGATCTGGTTCAGGCGCAGGCGCGGTTGATGCCGATGTTCGCCGGCGTCGAGCCCGGCGCCGAGGTCGATCGCGCCTCGCTGATCGAGCGCAGCGGCGTCGATCCGGCCGACCTCGACGATCTGGAGCAAGTCGCGGTGGTCACGCCCCGGGGCGCCGGCAAGCGGGCGCGGTATTGTGCACAGGACCAGGCGGTGGTCGCCGCGGTGGCGCGAGTGCGCTCGCTGGGCCTGGGCCGTGAAGCGTTTCCGGCCAGCGACCTCGCGCTCTACCAGCGGGCCATCAGCGCGCTGGTGGGGGAAGAGACCCGACTCTTCGCCCGGCGGATGCGGGGCGCGAAGCTCGGTTTCGGGCCCGGGCTCGAGGGCGCCATCGTGACCCTTGGCGAGATCATCGTGCAGCTTCGGCAGAAGTTGATCGCCGACCTCTTGGCGGGTCTGCGCAGCGACGGCAAGAGGGCGCGGACCCGTGCCCGCAAGAAGGGCTAGGCTGGGGTCCAGATTTCACGGCGCCGTCAGCCGTGCGTAGTCGTCCGACAGGTAGAACGAGCCCAAGGCGGCGATGCGCACCGCCAGATCCTGATGGGCAAAGTGGCCGTCGGCGCGGCGCTCGCGCAGCAGCGTGAGCACGCCGTCGCGCTCGGCCAAGGCCAGCTCTTTCCGGTGGTCGGGCCGCACCAGCAGCATGGCCCGCAGGGCCGCGCCCAGGTCGCGGCACGCGACCAGGCCGGCGCGATCCGCGGTCAGCTGCATCACGCGGGCGGTCGCCACCAGATCTTCGTGCATGGCCGAGAGCACGTCGTCGCTCTCGTGCGCGTCGCCCAGATCGGGGCGGCTCGCCAGCTTCTTGCGCACCGCGCTGGCGCCGCCCACCACGCGCCTCAGGGCGCTGGTCGGGATCTTCTGCAAGAGCTGGTAGGCCCGCTCGGCCACCCGGTAGCTCTTGAACAGCGGCAACACCCCGAGCAAGAGGTCGAACCCTTCGCGGCTGCGCTCGAACAGCCCGCGCCAGATCTCGCTCGAAGTGACCCGCGCGTGGCCGTAGGCAACGTGCGCCACCTCGGTGCCGATGGCGAACCCCAGCTCGGCCTCGGTCATGCCGTATTCCGGATCGTCGTCCAGGTGGCGCACGCCCACCAGCACGAACGCCGGGGGCCCTTCGTAGGCGCGGGTGCCGATGCCCTTCTTGCCGCGCGAGACGAAGCCCTGCACGCGCTCGACGCCCAAGAGGTGTGCGGCCCGCATCAACGCGCGCGTGGCCTCGGGCTGGCGTGCGGCGCTGATCGGCTCGACGTATTCGAGCAGCGTGCCGTGATCGGGCTCGGGCACCGCAGCGAGCAGGCTCTGCACCCGGCCCAGCACCGCGCTGCCGGTGCGCGCTGCCGGGTGGGGAAGCACGCTCTCGAGCAGCGCCGCGGGCAGCGCTGGCGCTTCGGGCAGATCGGCCCCGAGGTCGCGCCGCGCCAGGCCGCCCGGCCCCAGCACGCCGAGCAGCGCGCCGGCGCGGAGCCGCAGCTCGCCTTCGGCGGCGCCGTGCAGCGCGCGCACGCGGGCCTCGACCAGCGGCTGCAGGCGCGCCAGCTCGGTCAGGGCCCTGAGGCACGGGCCCGCGGCCGTGCGCCGCGCCTCGCCCAAGAGCTCGTGGATGCGGATGCGCAGCACCTGACCGCCGGCCCCCGCGGTCAGGTCGGTGTCCTCGCTGGGCAGCAGATCGAGCAGGTCTTCGCTGGGCAGCGCGTCGAGCCGGGCCTCGAGCAAGAGACGCGCTCGCTCTCGCTGGCCCGAGCGGATCAGGTGCTCGGCAAGCTCCACGTCGGCGCGCGCCAAACGCTTGGGGTCGCGCCGCAGATCCACGAGTCGCGCGTGCAGCCGCTCGTGCAGCGCCAGGGCCCAGGGCTCGGCGGCGTCCCCGTGGGGGGTCAAGCGGTCCAGCAGCACCACCGCGGCCTCGGGCGACAGGCGGAAGTCTCGCCAGGTCGCGGCCAGCGCGTCGGGTGGCAAGCGGCGGGCGGCAAGGCTCGGAATGGCCGCGTCGAGCTCGGCATGCAGCGTGCTGGGCTCCTCCGAGTCCACCGCGATCATGAACGCCGCCACCGTCGCCAGCGGGTCACCGTCGCGAACCCCCCGCGCGAGCAGCGTGCGCGAGAACGTCAGCGCTGCCGGATCTGCGCGGCCCTGCCAGTTGGCGCAGGCAAAGGCGCGCAGGCGTCCGTCGGCGGGGCGCTCGAGCGCGGACAAGATCTCGCGCCACACGTCCACTTCGGCCCGGGCCACGCGCCAGCGGAATCGCCCCGCCAGCACGTCGGCCTTGCCCAAGGCCTCGTCCATGGCGAGTGACACGCCTTCGAGTGGCTCGACGCGCTGGTCGCCGAGCACCGAGAGCACCACGCGGGCGACGCGACGGTCGCTGACCAGCAAGTAGCCGGTGCCGCTCGAGCCCGGGGCGATGGTCGACTCGAGGGGGGCGTCGGTGTCGGTCTCGCGGAAGGCCAGCAAGAGCTCGTCGGGCTCGAGAAAGGCCTGCAGAAAGGCGCGCGTCACCGGACCCAGGGGGCAGACGTGCCGGCCCACCTCGCGGAGCCGTGGGGTGCCGCCCCCCAATCGGCCAAGGGCGACGCACTGCCGCGCCTCTCGGCGCGACGTGGCGGGCACCACCACGCTGACGTCGCCCACGCCGATGCGGTCGCCCAGGGCTCCCATGTCATAGCGGAAGTCCGGTCGCTGCATCAGATCGATGGCGACCCCTTCGGCAGCGCTCCGCGCCGCCACCAGAAACAGGCTGCGGGTGGTCCGCACCAGGCTCGCGGGCTGCCGCGCGCCGCTGCCGATCTCGAGCTTGCCACGCACCGCCACCCGCTCTTCGACCCGCCCGAGATCACGGGCGGCAATCAGGGCGAGGGCGGCGTCGGCCATTCGTGGTCGGGTGGCGATGCTACTACGTCGCGCGTCGCGCGGGGGCTTGTGCTAGACCCCCGGGTCCTGCCATGCCGAAGACGTCCCAGGAGCTGCGCCGAGCGTTCCTCGAGTTCTTCCGGAGCCGCGGGCACGAAGTCGTGCAAAGCGGTTCTCTGGTTCCCCCCAATGATCCGACCCTGATGTTCGCCAACGCCGGGATGGTGCAGTTCAAGGACTGCTTCACCGGGCGCGAGAAGCGAGGCTACACCCGGGCCGCCAGCAGCCAGAAGTGCATCCGCATCAGCGGCAAGCACAACGACCTCGAGAACGTCGGGCCGAGCCCGCGCCATCACACCTTCTTCGAGATGCTGGGCAACTTCAGCTTCGGCGACTACTTCAAAGAAGCGGCCATCGTCCACGCCTGGGACTTCCTGATCAAGGAAGTGGGGCTCGACCCTCAGCGCTTCGTCTTCACCTACTTCAAGGGCGAAGAGGGCGTGCCTGCCGACGCCGAAGCGCAGACGCTTTGGAAGAAGGTCACCGGCATGGGTGACGAGCGCATCCTCGGGTTGGGCATGGCCGACAACTTCTGGTCCATGGGCGACACCGGGCCCTGCGGTCCGTGCAGCGAGCTGCACTATTGGGTGGGGCCCGAGGTGAACCTGGCGCGCTTCGGCGAAGAGCAGACCGCCCAAGGGCACGGCTGGATGGAGATCTGGAACCTGGTCTTCATGCAGTTCGATCGCAGCCGGAAGGACGCACCCCTCGAGCCGCTGCCGGCGCCCTCCATCGACACTGGCATGGGCCTCGAGCGGCTGGCCGGCATCGTGCAGGGCAAGACCAGCAACTACGACTCGGACCTACTGCGCGCGCTGGTCGACCGGGCCGCCGAGCTCTCGGGTAAGCCCTATGCGGGCGGCATGTCGCCGGACGAGGTGTCGATGCGCGTGATCGCGGACCACGCCCGCCTCACCGCGTTCCTGGTGGGCGAGGGCATCCTCCCCGATCGCACCGGTCGCGAGTACGTGCTGCGGCGCGTGATGCGCCGCGCGATTCGTCACGGCCATCGCCTCGGCATCCAGAAGCCGTTCTTGCACGAAGTGGCCGACCTGGTCGTCACCCACATGGGCGAGCAATACCCCGAGCTCCGCGAGCGGCGCGACATGATCGCGTCGGTGGCCGAGGCCGAAGAAGTGCGCTTCCGCCAGACCATCGAGCGCGGGCTCACGCTGCTCGACCAGGCCTTCGTCGCGCTCGATCAGGCCGGGCAGAAAGAGCTGGCGGGCGCCGACGCGTTCCAGCTCTACGATACCTTCGGCTTCCCGCTGGATCTGACCCAGGTGATCTGCGCCGAACGCGGCTACGCCGTGGACGTCGCGGGCTATGACTCGGCGCTGGAAGAGGCGCGCAAGCGGAGCGAGTTCCGCGGCATGGAGCAGGCCGTCGAGTCGGCCTACCGCGACGCGCTGGCGAAGGTGCCCGGCGGCGTCGTGGTCTTCACCGGCTACGAGCAAGAGCTCGGGCGTGGCCGGGTCGCGGCGCTGATCCAGGTCGGCGCATTTGCCGAAAGCGCGAGCGCCGGCGCCGAAGTCGAGCTGATCACGGAGCGGACGCCGTTCTACGGGGAGTCGGGCGGTCAGATCGGTGACCAGGGCGAAATCGCGCTCGAAGGTGCGGTGCTGCGGGTCACCGACACCCAGCGGCCGGTCGCGGGCCTGGTCGTGCACCGCTGCACGGTGGTCTCGGGAACGGTGCGGGTCGGGGACGAGGTCGAGCTTCGCGTCGACGTTGCCCGGCGCGACGCGATTCGGCGCAACCACTCGGCCACGCACCTCTTGCACTGGGCGCTGCGCCGGGTGGTCGGCGCGCACGCGCAACAGAAGGGCTCGCTGGTGGGTCCCGAGCGGCTGCGCTTCGACTTCACTCACGGCAAGGCCCTGACCCCCGAGCAGATCGCCGAGATCGAAGATCTGGTGAACCAACGCACGCTGGCCAACGCTCCGATCCGCACCGAGGTGCTGAGCATGGACCAGGCGAAGCAGCGCGGCGCGATGATGATCTTCGAAGAGAAGTACGGTGACAGCGTGCGCATGCTCAGCATGCTCGAGAGCGTGGAGCTCTGCGGGGGGACGCACGCGCGCGCCACGGGCGACATTGGCTTGTTCAAGATCCAGGTGGAGCAGGGCATCGCCGCCGGCGTGCGGCGGATCGTGGCCACCACCGGCGAGGGCTCGCTCGGTCACGTGCGGGCGATCGAGCGCGAGATCGAGCGCGCCGCCACCGCGGCCAAGGCCTCGCCCGGGCAGCTGGTCGAGAAGATCGAGAAGCTGGTGGCCGAGGGCCGTGCGCTCGAGAAGAAGGTCGACGAGCTGACCAAGAAGCTGATGACCGGCGGCGGCAGCGGAGGCATGGAAGCGCTCTTGGGCCGCGCGCGCGAGGTGGGCGGGGTGAAGGTGCTGGGGGTCAAGACCGAGGTGGCCGATCGCGGCGCGCTGCGCGAGCTGGCCGAGCAGCTGCG
The DNA here is from genome assembly GCA_023150915.1 of Polyangiaceae bacterium. GTDB lineage: Bacteria > Myxococcota_A > Polyangia > Polyangiales > Polyangiaceae > JADJKB01. The sequence goes on along the minus strand of JAKLKA010000078.1, from coordinate 25,288 downwards.
AGATCGGCTGGGCGACAGCATCGTGCTGGTGGGCGCCGAGGCCGAGGGCAAGGCGCAGCTGGTGCTGACCGTGGCCAAGCCGCTGACCAGCCGCTTCAAAGCCGGTGATCTGATCCGCCCCATCGCCGCCATCGTCGGTGGCTCGGGCGGCGGCCGCCCCGACATGGCTCAGGCTGGCGGCACCGACGTCTCGAAGCTCGAGCAGGCCATCGAAGCACTCTACGCCGGGGTCGGCACGGGCTGAGCGGCGGCGGTCATTCGCCCGGGCCGAGCTCGGGCAGCCCGGAACCGAAGCCCCAGAGCACCGGCTCGGGCTCGAGCGGGACCCCGAAGCGGGCGTGCACCGTGCGCTGCACGCGACTCGCGAAGGCCAGCACCTCGTCCGAGCGAGCGCCGGCGTGGGCGACGATGCACAGCGTGTGCTTGGTAGAGAGGCCCACGTTGCCGTCGCGGGTGCCTTTGGCCAAGCCCGAGCGCTCGATCAGCCATGCCGCCGAGAGCTTCACGCGCCCGTCGGCCTGGGGGTAGCGCGGCATGTCGTCGGCCGCGATGCGTGCGGCCTGCTCGGCGCTCACGATCGGGTTGACGAAAAACGAGCCACAGCTTCGGCCGTTCTCGTCCGCCGGATCGAAGAGCATCGATTTCTTGGCGCGAAGCGCGAGCACCGTGGTTCGCACCTCTGCCAGGCTGGGGGCCGCGGGCACGGCCCGCTCGAGCTCGGGGTAGGCGAGCTTGGGGGCGCCGCCGGGGCGCAGTCGAAAGACCACCGCGAGCACCACGAAGCGGTCGGGCGCGTCGCGCTTGAAAAAGCTGTCCCGATAGGCGAAGTCGCAATCGCTGCGGGTGAGCTCCACCCGCTCGCCCGTCGCCCGATCGACGGCGACCACCCGCTCGATGGTCTCGCTCACCTCTTGGCCGTAGGCGCCCACGTTCTGGATCGGGGTCGCGCCGGAAAGCCCCGGCACGCCGCTCAGGCACTCGACGCCGGCGAGCCCGCGCTCCACCGCGCCCCGAACGAAGCCGTCCCAGGGTTCACCCGCCGCGACCGTCACGCTCCCGTCGTCGTGCCAGTCGATGCCTCGGAGCCGGACCGCGAGCACCAGGCCTGCCACGCCGGCGTCGCTGACCACGATGTTGCTGCCACCGCCCAGCACGTACACCCGGCGACCCTGCTCGCGGGCCCAGGCAAGAGCACGCCCGACCGCGGCCTCGCTGGCCGCTCGGGCGAAACACTCGGCATTGCCCCCCACTCCCAGGGTCGTCTTCTGCGCCAGCGAAACGTCGCGCTCGAGCTCCACGGGCGCGTCTTATCACGCTCACCGCGCGCGCGCGCGGCGCAAGCCCGGCTTCGGTCGCGCGAGCACCCGTACGGCTCGGGCCCGGCTCTCACCCACCGCCGCTCTGCCTTCACGCTTCGCGCGCGCTGCCTCGATCAGCTCGCGGACCTCGGCACTGGCGGCCGAGGGCAGCTCGCCGCTGGTGAGCGATGCGATGGCGTCGGCCAGGGTGAGCACGCGGTCGAACAGCGGGCTCTTCGCGTCCAGCAAGACCAAGGTCTTGCCGTTCAGGCGGATCATGCCCCCCGAGGCGTGGTGCATTGCCAGGCGTAGCGGCTCGATGCGAACGGTGACCCCGACCTCGCGGGCCACCTCGACGAGCTCCCTCAACAGGCGCTCGGGGTCCACGCCCCAGAGCTTACGGCAGAAATCGCGCCGGCGCCGAGCAGGGCTTGTGCCCGGCCCGAAATCCTCTTTAGTTTCGGTCATGCACCGCTACGCGCTGGGGGAGGCGAGCCTCGAGCTTTGCTGCGGAGACATCGTTTCGAGCGATACCGTCGCCATCGCCAACGCGGCCAACGCCATGCTGATGGGCGGCGGCGGCGTCGACGGCGCGATCCACCGCGCGGCAGGTCCCGGCCTTGCGCAGGCGCTGATCGAGCTCAAGCGCGACCTGCCCGGCGGCGTGCTCGAGACCGGCGGCGCGGTGATCACGCCCGGCTTCGATCTCGCAGCGAAGTGGGTGATCCACTGCGTGGGCCCCATCTACGACCGCGAGGGCGACAGCGCGCCGAAGCTGCTCGCGCGCTGCTACGCCAAGGCGCTCGAGCTGTGCCGCCGGCGCGAGCTCGAGTCGATCGCGTTCCCTTCGATCAGCACCGGAGTCTACGGTTACCCCGTGGCCCTCGCGGCGCCGGTGGCGCTCGAGGCGGTTCGGCGCGGGATCGGCGAGGGTCCGTTCCCCCGCCAGATCCGCTTCGTGCTGTTCGACGACGCGACGCTCGCCGCTTACCGAACCGCCGCCGATGGCCTGTTCCGGTGATTCCGGTTCCCCGGCCCTCTGGGGCCGTGCTATGCCCGGGGCCGCGTGTGTGCATTGCCGGAGGCGGGAGCGATGAGCGCTTCCCAGGCGTGCCACCCGAGAGAACCCGATGTTCTCCAAGAACCAAGAGACTCAGAATGACTTTTACGGAAGCTGCGGCGCAGGTCCTGCGCCTCGTGGGCAAGCCCCTTCATTATAAGGAGATCACGGACGTCGCCATCGAGAAGAACCTGCTGAGCCACGTGGGCAAGAGCCCCGAGGTGACCATGGGGGCACGGCTCGCAGCGCTGGTGAAGAAGGGGGAAAAAGACAATCCCCTCGTCCGGATCAAGCCTGGGGTCTTCGCGCTCAGGGACTGGGATCAGGCCACGATCGACAAGGGCTTGGCCGACCGCACCCCCGCGCTCGAGATCGCCAAGCACGCGACCATCGACCTGTCGCAGCTGCCCAGCTCGAGCAAGGGCGACGAAGACGAAGAAGAAGAGCTGCTGCGCTCAGCGCCCGGCCAGAGCCCGGACGAGGAAGAGAGCGAAGAGGCTCCGGCGGCGAACGCCGACCAAGAAGAGCTGGCGCGAAGGCAGCGCGCTGCCGCAGCCAGCGACCTGTTCGAAGCCGAAGAAGACGACGACCTGCCCATCTTCGGACGCCCCGAGGCAGAGGCCGAGGGTGAAGAAGAAGGGGTCGAGGGTGACGCGAACCGTCGCCGTCGTCGCCGCCGCCGCCGCGGTCGCGGCAGCGAGCGTGAAGAGACGCGCAACGGCGGCGACGATCTGCCCGGGTACACCGTGTCCGACGCACCGGCCGACGTCCCGATCGACATCGAGCGCGAAGGTGAGCCGGAAGAGCGCGATCGCGGCGCCGATCGCGGCGCCGATCGCGGCGCCGATCGCGGCGCCGATCGCGGCGCCGATCGCGGCGCCGATCGCGGTCGCGACCGTGAGCGCGGGCGAGATCGCGACCGGGATCGCGATCGCGACCGGGGTGAGCGTGATCGGGATCGCGACCGGGATCGCGACCGCCGGGACGACGGCGGGGCGCCGCTCGACGAGCTCGCGGGGCGGCCGCTGGCTGACGCCGTGGCGTCGCTCTTGGCCACCTTCGATCGCGGGGGCGGGCCGGTCGGCGCGCAGAAGCTGGCCGATCTCGCGCAGCGGCGCGGGCGGCTCAGCGGCGACTTCCAACAGGCCCAAGGCCAGATCTTGGCTGCGGCCCGGGCAGACAACCTGCGCCGCAGCGCGTCCGGTCAGCGTGTCCGCTTCCGGATCAGCGGTGGGCGCCTGGCGCTGACCGATTGGTCTCTGGATCCAGAGGCCGCGCGTCTCGAGCGCGAGATCGCGGCGCAAGCCGACCGCTACCGCGAGGCGGTGCGCCGTTCTCTGGTGCGGCGGTTCCAAGACCTGCCACACCGCGCTCTGGGCGAGCTCATCTGCCTGCTGCTCGAGCGCATCGGAATGACCGACATCCAGGCGGTGCGTCGTCCCGGCTCACCGGGCTCCGAGCTTCACCTCTCGGCCGTGGCGCGGGGCCCCAGCGGCAGCGTGCCCACCGCCATCGTGGTGCGGCGCGACGGCCGCGAGATCGGGCGCGAACGCGTCACCGAGCTGCGGGGCGCGCTCCACCATTATGGGCCGGCCGCCGCGGGCTGGCTCTTGACCACCGGTCAGGTCCTGTCCGGCGCCCGCGAAGAGGCCTCGGCCCCCGGCGCGGCGCCGGTGGCCTTGGTCGACGGCGTGGGTCTGGCGCGGCTGTGCGAAGAGCACGGCGTCGCGGTGATCGAGACGCGCGTCAGCCTTCCAGTGCCCGATCTGGACTTGCTCGAGGCGCTCCGAGGCTCATGAAGCGCCCGGTGAACGCGCGGCGGCTGGTCTGGCTCGGTGGGCTCTCCGCTGCGCTCGCCGGCTGCTCGCGCTCACCGCCGCCATCTCGATTTCCCAGTGCCCACGACGCGCTCGAGCGCATGCACGCCACCTACGCCTGCAGTCGCGGCGTTCAGGGCGAGGCCAAGCTCGACTACTTCGGCGAGCGCGGTCGGGTGCGCGGCAACGTGCTCTACATGAGCATGTTGCCCGACGCGCTGCGCTTCGATGTGTTCAGCCCGTTCGGCGTGACGCTCTCGACCTTGACCTCCGACGGTCGTGACTTCGCGCTCTACGACCTGAAAGAGAAGACGTTCTTGCGGGGGCCCGCCAACACCTGCAACGTGGCGCGTTTCACCCAGGTGCCGGTGCCCCCGTTCGCGCTCTCTCAGCTGTTGCGGGGCGAGGCGCCGGTCCTGGTGCACGAGCCCGGGCAAGCCACCCTGGCCTGGGAGGGCGGCGAATACGTGCTCAGGGTGACCAGCAAGCACTCGGCCACGCAAGAGATCCACCTCGAGCCGCACCCCGGCGACTGGGCCGAGCCCTGGCAGAAGCAACGCGTCCGTGTGCTCGAGGTCCAGGTGGCCCAGCACGGCATGGACCTGTATCGCGCGTACCTTGCCGACCACGAGACGGTGAAGACCGCGCCGCCCCGCAAGGATCCGGAAGGGCTCGAGCCCACCCTCTTGCCCAGCGGGCCCGCGTGCAGCGCCGAGGTGCCTCAGCGCGTCCGCCTGGTGACCCCCGACACGGATCAAGAGCTCGTGCTCCGGAACAAAGAAGTCGTGCACAACCCGCCACTTCCCGAAGGGGTGTTTCGCCAAATGCCGCCCCGTGGGGTCAGTGTGCGCCACGCCGCGTGCGCCGATTGACGAGCCGGGCACGGTTTTTTTCTCTATAGTTCCGCTTCGCGATGGCCAAGAAGCGCAAAGCTCGGGCGGCACAGGTCGACGCGGCCAGGGCCCAGCGTTTGGCGGCTGCCAAAGAGCGCGCCGAGGTGCGCGGTCGTGTCCAGAAGAGCAAAGCGGCCAGCGCCAAGCGCGCGCGGTCCAGCGCGCCCGACGCAGCGGACCGTCGCGGCGAGCTCTTGCCGGTGGCTTCCGAGCGCATGCCGCGCTTCGCCGGCGTGCCCACCTTCTTGCGCTTGCCCATGGTCCAAGACCCGGGGCAGGTGCCCGACGTCGACGTGCTGCTCTGCGGCGTGCCGTTCGACGCCGGCTCCAGCTATCGGCCGGGTGCGCGCCTGGCGCCTCGGGCGGTGCGTGACGCATCGGCCCTGGCGCGGGGCTTCTCGGCCGCGCTCGGCATCGACGTCTTCGAAGAGCTGCGAGTCGCCGACGGCGGCGACGTGGCGGCGTCGCCGCACGACATCGACGCGGCCATCGCCGCGGTCACGCACCGCGCCGAAGCCATCGCGCGCTCGGGCGTGGTGGGCGGGTTCATCGGCGGCGATCAGACCGTCACGTTGGGCGCGCTGCGGGGCATTCACCGCGCCAAGCTCAAGGCTTTTGGCCTCGTCCACATCGACGCCCACAGCAACACCGCCGGGCCCGCCTGGGGCCGCGAGATCCACCACGGCAGTGTGGTGCGGCACGCGGTCACCGAGGGGCTCATCCGTCCCGACTGGACCATCCAGATCGGGCTCCGCGGCCCGTACTCGAACGCCGGCGATCTGTCCTTCGCGCTCAGCCACGGCTTCGAGATCGTCAACGTCGACGAGGTGAAGTGGGACCTTCACTCGGCGGTCAGCACGCTGCGCAAGGTGGTGCGGCAGGGCCCGGTCTATGTCAGCGTCGACATTGCCGCGCTCGACCCGGCGCAGGCGCCCGGCGTGGGCATCCCGTGGCCCGGCGGCATGACTTCCTGGGAGCTGCAGCAGATGTTGCGGGCTCTGGTCGGCAGCGAGATCGTGGGTTTCGACGTGGTCGAGATCTGTCCGCCCTTCGATCTGTCCGACATCACTGCGCATGCGGGCGTGATGGTGCTGCAAGAGATCCTGGCGGCCATCGCCGACACCCGGCGCAGCGCTCGCCCGGCGCCCAGCACCCGCGACGCGCGCGGCGGCCGCATCTCAGCGTGAGGCCAGCGCGGCCACGACGGTGCCCGGGACGTCGCTGATGACGGCGTCCACGCCGGCGCGCGCCAGGCGCAGCGCGTCGTCCGGTTGGTTCACGGTCCACACGGCGATCAACGCGCCGCGGGCCCGCCAGCGGCGCAGCCGGGCGTCGCTGGCCAGGGCCAGCTCGGGGTTCACGCCGGCCGCACCCAGCCGGCGAAACCCCGGCGCGGCGCCCAGCACACGCTGCTTTTCGTGCACCAGCCAAGAGACCGGAACCTCGGGCAGAAGCCAAGCCAGCGCCCGCACGAACAGCGGGTCGAACGACGAGAGCAGCACGCGTTCGCGCGCGGCGGGGTGAGCGCGCAGCAGCTTCGCGACGCGCCAAACCAGGGCGCGGCGCTCGGCCACGTCGCGCTTCAGCTCCACGTTCAGCAGGTGATTGCCCTGGGCGGCCCATCCGAGCACCTGCTGAAGCGTCGGAACCCGCGCGCCCCCGTCGAGGGTCACTTGGTCGAGCTGGTCGGCGCTCAAGGCCTCGACGTTGCGGTCGTCGCGGCCAGCGGTCACGCGCAAAAGGGTGCGATCGTGCAGCACGATCACCCGGCCGCTGCCGTCGAGGCGCACGTCGAGCTCCACACCCGCGGCGCCTTGGGCCATGGCCAGCTCGAACGCCGGCAGCGTGTTCTCGGGCGCCTCGCGCCGCGCGCCGCGGTGGCCCAGCACCAGCGGTGGGCAGCCCGGTGAGCGGAGGAACGACGCGACGCTCAAGCCAGCTCTTCGGCAATGGCCCGGGCGACCTCGCGCGCGCGGTCGACCTCGCTGACGCGGAACGAGATGGCACCGACCACCGGGTGCCCGCCGCCGCCGTGCCGCGCACAGATCGCGCTGATGTCGGTATCCAGAGGCTTGCCGCTCCAGGGGTTGTAGCCGACGCTCACCTTGGCCCCGCTCTTCAGCACGCCGACCACCACCGAGTAGACCGAGTCGGGATAGAGCGCATAGGTGACGAACTTGCCGACGCTGTCCAGCACCGAGCCGGTCAGATCCACGAACACCACGCGGCCCATGCGCTGCCCCGCCTGCCGCACGCGCTCGATGAAGCGCGCCTGCTTGTCGCCCAGGGGCTTGTAGCGGTCCTCGATGAAGGCCGACCGCGCGACCTCGGCCAGCGGCTTCTTGGACAGCTCGGGCACCATGCGCTCGATGAAGCCATCGTCGCCATAGTGCTCGACCACGCTCACCATGCGCATGATGGGTTCGGCCCGGCTGATGGCCTGCTCGGGGGACTCGAACCGAGCAGAGTCCACGATGTCGGCCCAGTGGACCAGGTCGGCCAAGGTCGGGTCATTCACGGCGAAATGGCGCCAGGCCACGTCGGCGATCAGCTTGGTGCACGAGCTGTAGTCCGGGTCGTAGAAGTAGCGGCCGCCGTCGCGGTTGGCTTCGAATACCGCTAGCTCGTCGCTCGTCTGAAATGCGGTGCGATGGTGATCGAAGAACCAGGTCACCTTACCGGTCGCCGAAAAGCGGTAGTCGAGGATGGCGTTCTCGTCGCCGGTCAAGAGCTCGCCGTCGGCGCGGGTCTGCCCGTTGCCGTAGCCGCAGGCGCGGTACACGCACTTGCGCTTCCGGCCGTCGAGCGCGCCCAAGAGGCGGGTGAACATCACCGCGCTCGCGAGCCCGTCGAAGCAGTGACCGTGAGTGGCGACGACGACCTTCACCCAAGGCCTGTTAGCACAGGTCCTGGTCCTGTGGGGCGATGTGGGTATAGACTGCGAACCTCAGACTTTTTCAGCCGAGGGAGCGATCGAGCATGCGCCTGATGACGACGCGAGTGGCGATGGGCCTGGCTCTGTTGGGCGCACTGGCGCTCACGCACTGCAAGAAGAAGGATCAGGCCCAGGGGGCTCAGTCGGGCTTTCAACAGGGCCAGAGCGGCGGCCCGTACGGTCCGGGTCCTGGACCAGGCCCCGGGCCCGCGGCGGCGGGGCCCGACGGCGGCGCGCCGTCCACCTGTCCGCCGGGTCAGCCGTGCCAGCCGCAGCCCGGCCAAGTGCCGGCGCTGGGCACCGTGGGCAGCGATCCCAACGCGCTTCAGGCGATCATCGCCGGCGCGCTCTCGGGTGGTGCGGCCACGCTGGGGCTCTTGACCGGCGGCGAGACCGCGCAGCTCGAGCAGGGCATCAAGATGAAGGCGCAGACCGAGGCCAAGGGCCGAAAGGCCGACGGCCCGCTGATGAGCGCCAAGCTGGCGCAGGGCGGGCACGCCCAGGCAGACTTCACGCTCCAACCCAGCAGCTGCTACACCTTCATCGGCTTCGGGAATCCGGGTGTTTTCAACTACCAGATCAACATCCTGACCGCGCCGCCCATGCCCCCGCAGGTGCTGGCGCAGAGCGACGCCGACAGCGTCGATCCGACCGTGGGCCCCAACGAGCAGTGCGTGCGGAACCCCTACCCGACGCCCATGGCGGTGAAGATCGACATGCACGTGCTCAAGGGCCAGGGCCTGGTGGGCGCACAAGCGTACAAAAAGTAATTGGCAACTCTTTCCGCGCCGAGCCGATTCGGAGGGCGTGGAAACGAAAATCCTGACCGGCGCGGACCTGCCCGCCCGAACCCGCGACCTGCCGAACCCGCCCCAGCGCCTCTTCTTGCACGGCCAGCATCCGGGCGGCCCCGCCGTGGCCCTGGTGGGCACGCGTCACCCCAGCAAAGAAGGTGAGGCCTATGCGCGGCACTTGGCGGGCGCCCTGGCGCGGGCCGGCGTGGTCGTGCTCTCGGGGGGAGCCGAGGGGATCGACACGGCCGCGCACCGCGGCGCGCTGGACGTCGGGGGCGCGACGGTGGTGGTGGCGCCTTCGGGGTTCCTCCGGCCCTTCCCAGAAAAGAACAGCGAGCTGTTCGCCGAAATCGCCGAGCGCGGCGGCGGACACCTGAGCGAGCACCCGCCCGAGGTGGCGGCGAGCCTCACCGCGTTCTTCCCTCGCAACGCGCTCTTGGTCGCACTCTCTCATCTGGTGGTCGTGGTCGAGGCGCCGTATCGCAGCGGCGCCGGCAACGCGGCCAAGTGCGCCCGCGAGCTGAGCCGACCGCTGATGGTGGTGCCGCATGCGCCCTGGAACTGGCGCGGCGCCTCGTGGTCCGTCGAGCAGCAGCGTGGGGCGCGGCTCTGCCTGGGCCCCGAGCACGTGCTCGACCTGCTGCGCCAGGCGCGGCTCCACCCCCTCGCGCGCGTGGGCGCGCCGGCGGCTGCGCCCGTGCCCGCGGCCGCGCCCGCGCGTGAGGAGAGCGAGCCCTGCCCGCCGCCCGAGCTGCCGCGGCCGGCCCCCTTCCACGCCGATCCCGAGCTTCGGGCCGTGCTCGAGGCGCGGCACGCCGGCGCGACGCATGTGGACGAAATCGCTCACCGAACCGGGCTGAGCGTGGCGCGCATCCAATACGCGCTCTTGACTCTGACGCTAGAAGGGGTGTTAGTACCGGCCCCCCAGACCCGGGGTTCGAACGTAACCCGTCGAAAGCATTGATTATTGATGCGGTCTCGCCGGGTGCCGGGCTTGCATGCCGGGCGTCGGGATCGCATCTGGGGGTTCGGGCAGCGAAAATGGAGAAGACCCTCGTCGTCGTCGAGTCACCGGCCAAGGCCAAGACCATCAAGAAGTACCTGGGCCCCGGGTACGAGGTCTTGGCCAGCAAGGGCCACGTGAAGGACCTGCCCAAGCGCATGGGCATCGACGTCGAGAACGGCTTCCGCGAGACCTACGAGGTCATCGAGGCCAAGGCCAAGGTGCTGACCGAGCTCAAGACGCACTGCAAGAAGGCCGAGCGCCTCTTGCTTGCCACCGACCCCGATCGCGAGGGCGAAGCCATCGCCTGGCACATCTTCGAAGAGCTGAAGCGGCCCGAGCTGCACGTCGAGCGGGTCGAGTTCCACGAAATCACGAAGAAGGGTGTTGAGAAGGGGCTTTCGGCGCCCCGCGCCCTCGACGAGCACCTGTACGACGCCCAGCGCTGCCGCCGCGTGCTCGACCGAATCGTGGGCTACGACGTCTCGGCCCTGGTCTGGAACAAGCTGGCCTTCGGCCTATCGGCGGGGCGCGTCCAGTCCGTGGCGCTGCGGCTGATCGAAGAGCGTGAGCGCGAGATCGAGGCCTTCGTCCCCGAAGAGTACTGGAACATCGGCGCCGCCCTCCGCAGCAAGACGTCGCCCCCGCTGCTCGCCCGCCTCACGCGGGCCAACGGCGAAAAGATCGAAGTGACCAACGGTGAGCTGGCAGCGGCCGTGCGCGCCGACCTCGAGACGGCCAAGTTCCGCATCGCCACCATCACCAAGAAAGAGCAGAAGCGCAACGCGCCGGCTCCCTACACCACCAGCAAGCTGCAGCAAGACGCCACGGGCTATCTCCGCTTCACCGCGAAGCGCACCATGAGCGTGGCGCAGAAGCTGTACGAAGGCGTCGACCTCAAGAAGGACGGCGGTCCGGTCGGTCTCATCACCTACATGCGTACCGACAGCATGCGCGTGAGTCAGGACGCGATCGACGCCGTGCGCGAGCACATTGGCCAGAAATATGGCCCCGAGTTCCTGCCGCAGAAGCCCAACACCTTCCGCGCCAAGAAGAACGCGCAAGAGGCCCACGAGGCCATTCGCCCCACCTCGCTCGAGTTCAGCCCCGAGGTGGTGCAGAAGCACCTCACGCCGGAAGAGCTCAAGCTCTACAAGCTGATCTGGGACCGCTTCGTCGCCTCGCAGATGGCGCCGGCCGTCTACGATCAGACCGCGGTCGACATCGAAGCCACGCCCACCCGCAGCGGCGCGGCGCACCGCACCCTCACCCTGCGCGCCAACGGCAAGGTGCTCAAGTTCTCGGGCTGGCTCGCCGAGTACGGCAAGGGCACCTTCGGCGAAGGCGAGAAGCTGGCGGGCGAAGAAGAAGCGAACGAAGGCGACGCGCGCGACAGCGTGCCGCCGCCGCCCTCCGGCGAGACCGTCAAGGCGCTGGGCTTCGACTCGGACGACGGCACGTTGCCCGAGCTCGCCGACGGCGAAGTGCTGTCCCTGGTCACGCCGCCCGGCGTGCTCACCGAGCAGAAGTTCACCCAGCCGCCCCCGCGCTTCAACGAAGGCTCGCTGGTGCGCGAGCTCGAGAAGCGCGGCATCGGCCGCCCCAGCACCTATGCCGAGATCATCAGCAAGGTGCAGGCTCGCGACTACGTCGAGAAGCTGCCCGGCGGGCAGATGAAACCGACCGAGCTCGGCAAGATCGTGGTGTCGGGGCTGCTCGGCACCCAGCTCGACTTCATGGACCCCGACTTCACCGCCAAGCTGGAAGAAGAGCTGGACGAGGTCGAGGCGGGCCGGCTCGAGCGCGTGAAGTTGCTCGGTCGCTTCTACAAGCGCTTCCGCGAAGTGCTCGACGTGGCCAAGAAGCAGAAGCGCTGGACGCCCGAGCCCGAGCGCACCGAAGAGAAGTGTCCCGAGTGCGGCTCGTTCTTGCTCAAGCGCTGGAGCAAGAACGGTTGGTTCATGGGCTGCGAGTCCTATCCGAAGTGCAAGTTCACCCGCGACCTGGGAAAAGATGGCGCGCCGGCGGCCGAGCCGAAGGTCACCGACATTGCCTGCGACAAGTGCGGCAAGCCGATGGTGATCAAGACCGGCCGGTTCGGCGAGTTCCTGTCGTGCAGTGGCTATCCCGCGTGCAAGAACGCCAAGCCCGTCCCGCTGGGTGTGCCCTGCCCGAAGTGCGGGGGCGACATCGTCGAGGTGCGCTCCAAGAAGCGCGGCGGCAAGACCTTCTACGGTTGCACCAAGTACCCCGAGTGCGATTTCAAGCTCTGGCAGCGGCCCATCAACGAGCCTTGCCCGCTGTGCAAGCACCCGTTCTTGACCGAGACCGGCGGCAAGAAGAAGAAGATCATCTGCCCGCGGGGCAAAGAGTGCGGCTACTCGCGTGAGGTCGAGGTTCCCGAAGAGGGGGCGGCGCTCCCCGGGGCCGACGGCGCGCCCGAGTCCGGAACCACGCTGACCGCGCGGGCCGCGCACCCGGCTGCCGAGTCCGCCGTGCCGTGAGCCCGGGGGTCTGGGTCGTCGGGGCGGGGCTGGCCGGCTCCGAGGCGGCGCTGCAGCTCGCGGCGCGCGGCATCCCCGTGCGCCTGCTCGAGCAGAAGCCCGCGCACAAGACCGAGGCGCAATCCAGCGATGCGTTCTCGGAGCTGGTGTGCAGCAACTCGCTGCGCGGTGCCGCGCTCAGCAACGCCGTGGGCTTGCTCAAGGAAGAGATGCGCCGGCTGGGCTCGTTCGTGATCCAGGTGGCGGACCTCACTCGCGTTCCAGCAGGCGGGGCGCTGGCGGTGGACCGCGAACGCTTCGCGGCCGAGATGACCCGTCGCCTGCGCGAGCACCCGCTGATCGAGATTGTCCCCGGCGTCGTCGACCGCATCCCGGATCACCGCCCGACCATCCTGGCCACCGGGCCGCTCACCGGCCCCGGGCTCGCTGCCGATCTGGCCGCGCGGGTGGGCAGCGACCACCTGGCCTACTACGACGCCATCGCGCCCATCATCGACGCTGACAGCATCGATTGGGACAAGGTCTTCGTGGCGTCACGCTACGGCAAGGGCGCGACCGCCGACGAGCAGAACGCCTACGTGAACTGCCCGCTCGACCGGGAGCAGTATCTGGCATTCGTGCATGCCGTGCGCGCGGCGCAGAAGGTCGAGCCGAAGAGCTTCGAAGAAGTGCGCTATTTCGAGGGCTGCCTGCCCATCGAGGTGATGGCCGCTCGGGGTGAGCTGACCCTGCGCTTCGGCCCGATGAAGTCCGTGGGCCTCGACGACCCGCGCACCGGCCGCTGGCCCTTTGCGGTGGTGCAACTGCGCAAGGAAGACGAAGCCGGCACGGCATACAACATGGTCGGTTTCCAGACCCGAATGACCTGGCCCGAGCAGCAGCGGGTGCTGCGCATGATCCCGGGCCTCGAGCACGCAGAGTTCTTGCGCATGGGTTCGGTGCATCGGAACACCTTCGTGTGCGCGCCCCGGTGCCTGGGCCCCACCCTCGCGCTGCTCGCCGACCCCGGCGTGTTCCTGGCCGGACAGATCACCGGGACCGAGGGCTACGTCGAGAGCGCGGCCGGCGGCTGGCTCGCGGCGTACTTCGTCGCCGCCCGGCTCGAGGGGAGGGTGGCTGTGCCGCCGCCGCCGACCACCGCCCACGGCGGGCTGCTCACGCACCTGTCGCGCCCGGGCCCGGATTTTCAACCGTCGAACATCACCTTCGCGCATCTGCCACCGCTCGAAGGCACCCGCTTGAAGAAGCGCGCGCGCTACGAGGCGCTCGCCCTGCGTGCCTTGACCGATCTGGATGCCTGGTGGGCAGGCAGAGAACGCCACGGCGCCACGGGGCCACGGGGCCACGGGGAAGGGGATTGAGGTTGGGGTCTCACATCAGCTCGGAAATCGTGCCGTCCGCGAAGAGCCACGCGTTCTTCGGGATGCGCAGCACGTTGCCCACCTGCTCGAGGCGCCCTCGTGCCACCAGACGAGCCGTGGCTCGGCGCCGCTCGTCGGGCCACGGCTCGACGCCCAGCTCTTGCGCGGCCGCGCCGAGGTCCAGCCCTTCGGCCAGGCGCAGCCCCAGCAAGAGGCGCTCACGCAGCGCGGTCTCGGCGTCGATTGGCTCGCGCTCGAGAACCACGCCCCCGGGCCGCGTCAGATCCACGCTCTGCCAGTCCGCTCCCAAGTAGCGCTCCACCGACAGGGTGTTGCGATACCGAACACGCTCGTCGTCGACGCGCACCGTGCCCCACGCCGCCACGCCCAGGCCCAGGTACTCTCGGCCCAGCCAGTAGCCGACGTTGTGGCGCGAGCGTCCACCCGGCCGCGCGAAGTTGCTGATCTCGTAGTGCTCGTAACCGAGCGCGACCAAGGTCTCGTCCACCGCGATGAACGACTCGGCCACGGCATCGTCGGGGCAGAGCGGCAGCGAACGCTGGCGCGCTCGGCGGCCGAACTCCGTTCCCGGCTCGACCGTCAACGCATAGGCCGACACGTGCTCGGGCCCCAGCTCGGCGATCCGGCGGACCTCGGCAGCCGCATCGGACGGGCTCTGGCCGTGCACCCCGAAGATCAGGTCCGCCGACACGCGCGGCACACCGGCCGCGATCGCGTCCGACACCGCGCAGAGCCCGCCGTCGGCGTCGTGCAACCGTCCGAGGAAGGCCAGGCGTTCGGCATCCAGGCTCTGGACGCCGATGCTCACGCGGTCGACCCCGACGTCCACCAGCGCCCGCCCGCGGTCCCGGTCGAAGCTCGACGGGTTGCACTCGACGGTGACCTCGAGAGCAGCCTCCGTCGCGAAGTGCTTCATGATGTGCGAGAGGACCCGCCCCAGCGCTTCTGGTTGCCACAAGCTGGGCGTGCCCCCGCCGAAGAACACGCTCGCCAGCCGTCGGCCCTCGAGCTGCCCCGCGCGCCGTTCGAGCTCGGCGATCAGCGCGGCGGCATAGGCGTCGTGGGGTAGGCCTTGCCGATCGCTGGGGATGCTCCAGAAATCACAGTACGGACATTTCTTCAGGCACCACGGGAAGTGCACGTACACCCCGAGGGGCGTGAGCCGTTCTTCTGTGCTCGCGCGTCCGCGCGCTGGGCCGGCTCCGGGGTTTGCGACAGACATGCCGTAGTGTTACTTTCCATGCGCCCGAGCTTTCGTTCGGGCTTTTTTTTCGCCGTGCTCGACGTCCAACAGCTCGTTCAAAGAGTGCAGGGCTACCAGCCCGCAGTGGACACCGATCTGATTCGGAAAGCGTACCACTACTCCGAGTGGGCGCACCGCGAGCAGATGCGCAAGAGCGGTGACCCGTACTTCATCCACCCGGCCAGCGTGGCCGAGATCATCACCCAGCTCCGGCTCGACTCGGCCAGCGTGTGCGCCGGTCTGCTCCACGACGTGGTGGAAGACACCGGCGCCACCCGCGACGACATCGCCCGCGAGTTCGGGGACGAGGTCGCGAACCTGGTCGACGGCGTCACCAAGCTCGGCAAGATCAACTTCACCAGCAAAGAAGATCGCCAGGCCGAGAGCTTCCGCAAGATGGTGGTGGCGATGGCGCAGGACATTCGCGTCCTGCTCATCAAGCTGTGCGACCGCCTGGACAACATGCGCACGCTGCAGCACATGAGCGCCGAGGGGCAAGAGCGCATCGCGCGCGAGACGCTCGAGATCTACGCCCCCCTCGCCAACCGCCTGGGCATCCAGCTGCTCAAGAGCGAGCTCGAAGATCTGTCCTTCCAGTTCCTGGACCCGGAGGGTTATCGCGAGATCATGCAGAAGCTCGCGAAGACCAAGAAAGAGCGCGAGCGTTACATCGAGGGGGTGTGTCGCACCATCTCGTCGCGGCTGGCCGAGCACGGCTTCGGGGCCGAGGTCATCGGGCGCGCGAAGCACATCTACTCGATTCACCGCAAGATGAAGTCGATGCAGTCCGACTTCGAGCAGGTCTACGACATTCTGGCGTTTCGCATCTGCGTCGAGTCGATCGCCGACTGCTACGCCGTGCTGGGGGTGATGCACTCGAAGTGGACGCCGGTTCCGGGGCGCTTCAAGGACTACATCGCGCTGCCCAAGCCCAACATGTACCAGTCGCTGCACACTGCGGTGATCGGGCCCGGGCGGCAGCGGATAGAGATCCAGATCCGCACGCACGACATGAACCGCGTGGCCGAGCACGGCGTGGCCGCGCACTGGAAGTACAAAGAGCGCAACTCGGGCGGCGTGGATCCGAGCGCCGCCGAGAAGTTCGGCTGGCTGCGCGAGCTGGCCGAATACCAGCGTCACCTCAAGGACCCGGCCGAGTTCCTCGAGAGCGTGAAGATCGACCTCTTCCCCGACGAGATCTACGTGTTCACGCCCAAGGGTGACGTGCGCATGTTCCCGCGCAGTTCCACCCCCATCGATTTCGCGTACTCGATCCACACCGAGGTCGGTAACCGCTGCTCGGGCGCCCGCGCCAACGGGGCGATCGTCCCGCTGCGCTACAAGATGCGCAACGGCGACGTGATCGAGGTGATGACCTCGCCCCAGCAGCAGCCCAGCAAAGACTGGCTCGATTTCACCGTCACCACCCGGGCCCGCAACCGGATCCGCGCCTATCTGCGCAGCGAGCAGCGCGAGAAGAGCATCAACCTGGGTCGCGAGTTGCTCGACAGCGCCATGCGTGAAGCGGGCATGAGCCTGGCGCGGCTGCAGAAGAACGACGACGAGATGCGCCGGCTGTGGGAGGCGCACCGCACCGGTAGTTGGGAAGAGCTGCTGCTCACCATCGGCTACGGCAAGCTCGAGACCGACGAGGTCATCAAGTCACTGCGTTCGAAGCAGCCCGACGGCTCCACCGCGCCGCCCGCCGAGCTGAAGACCAGCCGCATCGAGCAGCTGGTCCGCAAGGTCACCGGGAAAGACACGGGCGGCATCCGGGTCAACGGCGTGGACGACGTGCTCGTGCGGTACGCCAAGTGCTGCAACCCGCTCCCCGGCGACACCATCATCGGTTTCATCACCCGCGGGCGCGGCGTCACCATTCACCGTCGCGAGTGCGTGAAGGCGTTCGACACCGACCCCGAGCGGCGGATCGACGTGTCGTGGGACACCAAGGCCAAGATCAACCGGCCCGTGCAGCTCAAGGTCACCACCACCAACAAGCCGGGCATCTTGGCCAACGTGAGCCAGACCTTCAGCGCGCAGAAGATCAACATCAGCGAAGCCAACTGTCGCGCGCAAGACGATGGTCGTGCCTGCAACGTCTTCACCTTCCACATCGGCGACATCTCGCAGCTCAAGAACGTGATGAAGGCCCTTGCCAAGGTGGCGGGCGTGGTGGACGTCGAGCGGGTCTGAGAGCTGCGCGTAGCCGGCACGCTGCGCTCCGGATCCAAGCGTGGCACTGTGCGGATCGCGTACAGCATTCCGCGGCCCGTTGCGCGCGCCACTCAGCAGGGGACACGGCCGGCAGCCTGCGCCTAGGATCCGCGATCGACACATGGAAAGCGTGAAGATCTTCAGCGAGGGCGGGCACGAGTTCGTCTGGCTCGGCAGTGGTGACCTGGAAGCCGAGAAGGGCGTGCCCTCGAATCAGTACGCCATCATCGACGGCGGCGAGGCGTTGTTGCTCGATCCCGGCGGCTACCACTCGTTCGAGCGCGTCTTTGCCAACACCACGCAATTGGTCGAGCCGAAGCAGATCCGCGGCGCGTTCTTGTCCCATCAAGATCCCGACGTGGTGGCCAGCATCGTCTCGTGGCTCGAGGTTCAGCCGAACATGAAGGTCTACCTCTCGGCGCTGTGGGAGCGCTTCTTGCCGCACTTCGCGCTGCCGGTGGTGCCCGATCTGGTGGCGTTGCCGGACGAGGGCGCGACCGTTGCGTTGCCAACGGGAGCCCGGCTGCGCATGCTGCCGGCGCACGGGCTCCATTCGCCGGGAAGCTTCCAGGTCTACGACGAGCGCGCTCGCGTGCTGTTCTCCGGCGATCTGGGCGCGGCGCTGGTGCCGCCGGGCGAGTGGTCCCTGTTCGTCGCCGACTTCGACAAGCACGTGCCTTACATGGACGGCTTTCACCGGCGCTTCCTGGCGTCGACCAAGGCGCTGCGTGCGCTCTTGAAGCGCGTCGAAGGCCTGCCCATCGACTACGTCTGCCCCCAGCACGGCTCGATCTTCCGTGGCGACGACGTGAAACGCTTCTTCGACTGGCTGGGCACGCTCGAGGTCGGCTTCGACTATCGGTCGTGGGGGGATCCATGAGCGAACCGGCGCGCGGATCCGAGGCGTGGGACGAGCTGGTGAGTGCGCACCTCGCCTTCGCGTCGCGGATCTACTCGCCGGAAGAGCTCGCCCGGGTCTCGCGGGAGTCCGGGCTGACCGTGGGTGAAGGCGGCCGCAACACCGCGGCGTCGTACGACGACGTCGCACGGTACCTCTCGGCCGTGGCCAAGGTGCTCGGCGAGACCGCGTTCGTCAGCGCGAAGCTCACGGTCATGAACAAGGCCCGCACGCTGGGGCTTCGCCCGCCGGGCCTGCGCTGGTTCGTGTGACGCGGGCGCCCCCGCCCTGGCCCGGAAATCACGCCGAAAGGCCGGGCGCTTCGAGAGCTTGACAGGCCCCGCCCCGGGCGGTAGTTACACCCCCCTCCGCGGGAGTAACTCAGCGGTAGAGTGCCACCTTGCCAAGGTGGACGTCGAGGGTTCAAATCCCTTCTCCCGCTCTACACGGCAAAGCGCGTCACGAGAGATCGTGGCGCGGTTGCTTTTTTTGCACCCGGCATACGGGGGAGCTCGTCGAGGATGTGGTGCGTTACCCACGTCGATGCCCACTGGCGTGGAGTCCGCACCGGAACGCGGCGGCTCAGCCGCCATCCGAGCGGTCGCTGCCGAGCTCGAGAAGAAGCCTTTCGAGTGAGCCTTGCAAGGACGGGATCTTGACCAGCGCGACATCGCAGACGATGTCGAGATCCACGCCGAAGTAGTCGTGGATCACCACGTCGCGCATTCCGGCGATCTCTCGCCACGGAACGTCCAGCGCTCGCGCGCGAACCGACCCTGACGCGCGCTTCGCCGCCTCGCCGAGCACCGCCAGGTTCCGAAGCACGGCGTCGAGGGTCTTGCGGTCAGCGCGGAGTGCAACTGCGTCGATCCCTGATGTGTACTCCCTGATGCGGGCGCAAGCCTCGACCATGTCGGCGACGCACGCGCCCTCGTCACGCGACACGTCGAGCCTCGGCCTCAATCCGCTCGCGCAACCGAGGCTTGAGCGCAGCCCGGGTCACCAAGTCAATCCGGACACCAAGATTCTCCTCGAGGAAGATCTTGAGACCCATGAATCCGTCGAAATTAGCGGGACCCACGAAGTCGACCAGCACATCCACGTCGCTCGTGTGCCGAGCCTCGCCGCGGGCCACCGAGCCGAACACCGCGAGGTCGCGCACGCCGAAACGTGCGCGTGCTGTCGGCAGCAGTTCGGAAAGTCGCTGGAATGCCACTTCGCGGTCCACGGAGCAGAGTATAGCGCGTCGTCTCCTCCGCGTCCCCGCAGAGTCGATACCGTCGAGCTCACGTCATCGACCTCTGTCTCGGAGGCACGAACGCGGGCGAATCCCCGCCGCATTCAGTGCAGTGCGTGAACTCGTGGACGCCCACCGCCTCCGCGCCCGACACGAAGCGCGGGCGCTTCTCGCTGCTGACGGTCACCACGTCACGGGGGTACTCAATTTCGTGAGTCCCCCCGAGAAGTACCCACCTCGGCGTAACGGCAGTGCTCGACGCGTCGAGCTCCGGCGTCGCGGGTCGGCAGCATCGTCACCCGCTGAGCAGACCGGCCAACGCTGCTTCGACCCACGCGAACCCGATCCGCTCCTGCTCGAGTCGCACGCTCGGCCCGATGCGGTCCGCGGCGAGGTCGGCATAGAGGTCCGCTTCGGCGGGCGAGAGGCGCGCCAGGGGACCGAGGTGGCGCGCCGACTCTTCAACCCAGAGGCTACGGTGGCGGAGCAGGGTCCCGCGGTCCATCAGCAGCGAGCGCGCGCCGGGAAAAGAAGCACGCAAGCGGTCCAGGATCGCAAAACCGTGGGTGTCGATGTCGCCCCAGTAGTGGAGCTCTTTTCGACCGAGCCAGGGGAGCTCCGAGAGCGGCTCGAGGGCGTAGCCCAGACCGAAGATCACCGCGCTAGCCGGCATCGGCGGGAAGGCAAGACCGTTGACCTCGTTCTCGGTGATGAAGATGCGCTCGACCGGCGGCTCGACTCCGGCGAGTTCGCAGACCGGCGTGGAGATGTCCGAGAGACCCCCGATGCGCCGATCAGTGTCGAGCATGCGCAGGCGAACGAGTGGCGGCTTCGACAGCAGGCCGTAGCGGGCCTCGAAGCGCCGCCCTGCGGTGCGGTCGACGCTCTCGAACGGCAGCACGCGGTCGAGTAGCTCGACGAGCAGTCCCTTGTGCGATTCGATGAACTTGGTGTCCACGCCGGCGACATCGATCTGGCGAAGGTACACGCCGGCCCGCGGGTGGTCGGAGAACCAGCCGAGCACGGCGAGCACGCGCTCCCAGTCCTGCGCGTGGTCGAGCGCGAGCAGCGGCTTCTTGCCGAGCCAGTCGCGAAGCGACGGGAAGCGCGCCAACGTGGCGTTCGCGAGGGCCGAGAAGCGCTCCGCTTGGCGCAGCTTGCCGATGGACCGCAGCGCGTCCTCGTGCGTCGGTACGACCAGGCCGTCCGGAACGCGGTTCTTGCCAAGCTGGCGGTGGTCGACGTCGGCCCAGACGATGTCGTACCCCGACCCGGTGGCGCTGCGCGCGCCGGCCTCTAGCGCCTTGATCCAGTCGCGCACCCGGTCAAACTCGTTGAGCAAGGTGCGGCTGCCGGGCCGGCGCAGCGTGAGCTTCAGCGGGAACGGGGGCAGGCCGGCGGAGTCCGGCGCCAGCAGGCGCCCGCGATCCCAGAGCCGCTGCACCTCGGCCTTCGCGTCGGCCGGCGTAGTCCAGTCCGACTCGGTCTTCACGCGCTGCGCGCCGCCTGCTCCGCGCGGTACTGCTCGATAGTCAGGTTGCGCAGCATCGAGCGCCGGCCCTCTTCGTTGTGGACGAAGCCGACCGCGGACACGTGCGGCTCGATGACGTGGATCTTCTGAAGCGGCGTCACGATCAAGAGCTGGAGCTGGAGGCGGTCGAAGAGCTCGAGCCCGTAGCGAGTGGACTCGTCTGAGCCGCGGCCGAACGCCTCGTCGATGACCACGAAGCGGAACGATCGCGGGCGCGGCGCGCCCCATTCGAGCCCGAACTGGTAGGCGAGGCTCGCTGCCAGCACGGTGTATGCGAGCTTCTCCTTCTGCCCGCCGGACTTGCCTCCGGAGTCCGTGTAGTGCTCGTGCTCGCGCCCGTCCTCCCGCCAGCGCTCGGACGCCGAGAAGGTGAACCACGCCCGGACGTCGGTGACCTTTGCGGTCCAGCGCTTGTCGAGCTCGGTCATGCCATCACGGCCGCGAAAGCGCTCGATGATGTGCTTGACCTGCAGGAACTTGGCCTCCGAGTAGGCGTCGTCGTCGGAGCCGGTGAGCGCCCCTTCGGTGCATGCGCGCAAGTCGCGCTGAAAATCGCGGATCTCCACGTCGGTGGTTCCCTCCGGCTCGAGCACCATGTAGCGGCCCGGGTTGTAGTCGATCTCGTGGAGCGAGCGGTTGATGGTCTCGATGCGCTCGTGGATGGTCTGCCTCTCCTTCAGGAGCTGCGACTGGAAGTTCGCGACCTCGCGGATCGTGTTCTCGTTGAGCAGCTCCTTGAAGCGGCGCTCGAAGCGCGGTAGGTCGTCGCCCCGCAGCCGCTCTAGCATCCCGCGGTACTCGCCGGCCGCCGCGACGCTCGCGTCCGCCTCCCGCGTCTCGGCAGGGTACCGCGCCCGATAGTCCTGCATCGCCTGGACGATCTTCTCCACCAGGCGGGCGAGCTTCTTCTCTTCCGCGTCGATCTTCGCTTGCAGCCAGGCGCGCACATCGTACTCGCGGTTGTCACTTGACTCGATGGTGAGCACGCGGTCGTTCAGCGCCTCCTCCACCAACGCGCCCAGCGAGTCGAGCGCCGCGAGCAACGCCGGTGCCGTCGCCTGGAGCAAAGCGCTGCACTCGTCGCGTTGCCTCGTCGCGTCCCCCCTCTTGGTCTCGAGCGAGCCAAGCTCCTGTTTTGCCGACATCAGCTCTTCGCGCGTGCGCGCCAGCGCTTCGTCGACCCCGGACAGCTGAGCCTGGAGCGTGCGGAGCACGTCGGACTCCGACTCGAGCTGGCGGCGCTCGTCCTCGATGGCCTGGATCTGCGCCGCGATGGGCCTCCAGTCGAGGTCGCGGAAGCTCTCGAAGAAGGCCAGGGCGCTCAGCTGATCTCGGCGCTTGGCGTTGGCGGTCAGCTCGGAGTCCAGGCGTGTGATGCTGCCCGCGAGCGCCTGTATCCGGGTCTCGAGCTCTCGCCGCTGTCGCTCGAACGCGTCGATCTTCGCCTGGTTCGACCAGCCGAGCACGTAGCGCGAGCGATCTTCGAGACGGTTCCGGTCGTCCTTTTCGTGCCGCTCGCCGCGGTCCTTGATCTGTCCTGCGCGTGTGATGGCGCGTTGCTCCCGCCGGAACGCATCCAGGCTGTCGCAGCAGACATAGTCGAAGCGGCGCGCTACCTCTGCCTCGAGCCAGGCGTAGAAGTCGGAGTCCGGCTTGATAGCGAGCTTTCGCACCAGCGACGCCGGGCTCGTTACGCTCTCCCCCGCCCGCTGCGGGCGCACCCGGAAGTAGACCAGACGCCCGCCCAGGTGGGTGCGATCGACCCACTCCGCGACGTTCGCGTAGGCGGAGTCGGCGACCAGCAGGGAAAGCCCGAAGCTGTGGAGCAGCCGCTCGATGGCGCCTTCCCACGCGCGCTCGTCCTCGCGCACTTGCAGGAGCTCGCCCGCGAAGGGCAGGCTCTTCTCCTCGACGCCGAGGGCCTCGCACAGATCAGCGCGCAGCTCCAGCATGCGCGCCGGAATGTTCGAGGCTCGGCCGCGCAGCGACGAAAGCTCGCGCGCCACCTCCTCATGGCGCGCGCGCAGATCGCGGAAGCCGACCTCTGCTTCAGTCCGCTCGTTCTGGACGCGTGCGCGGGTCTCCTCCGCTTCGGGGAGCGCGCGGACCACGGCGGACTGGTTCTCGCGGAACACGTCCGGATTCGAAGCAGGCAAGAGGCCAGCTCCTCTCGCCAAGTCGTCGTACTTCCGAGCGCGCTCCTGGCGTTCGCGGAGCTCCGTTCCGGCTCGCGCCGCGTCGTCCTTCAAGCGCTGGATGCGGTCTCCGCCGTTGTCCGAGATGGCGGCGAGCAGCGCGTCGCGATCGCGCCCAAGCGCCTCGCGCGACGCCTCCGCGCTCGCGAGGCGTTCCTCCACCCGCGCGGCCTCGGTCGAGAGCTTCTGCAGACGGCGCTCGAGCAACGCCGACTTCTGGCGCGCGAACCAGGGGCGCAGCGCCTCGCGGCAGGCGCGCAGGCGCTCGACCTCGCCGGTCAGCTCTGCGTGCCGCCCGCAGTCCGAGACGAGCGGCTCGAGGCGCTCGATCTGCGAGCGCGCCTTGACGACGGCCTCGTGGGCGCGGTTCAGGTCGTCGAAGTGGCCGATGAGTGCCACCACGCGCGTGGCCATCGGCGCGGGCTCGAGCATGTGCTGGCGCACGAAGTCGGTCAGGTTCCCGACCGACTTCATTGAAACCGTCTGGTGAAAGAGCTCGAGCGCTTGCTCGTTCTCGATGCCCATGCGCCGCCGGAACGAGGCGGCATATTGCGAAAAGCTGTCGTAGAGCTCGAACCCGTCGCGGCGCAGGCGCCGCCGGAGCTCGCCCACGGTAGTGCCGAAATTGGAGAAGTGCTCGGCGATGCTCAGCGCTTGGCCGGCGAGCACGAACAGGCGTGAGGGCTGCCCTTCGGCGTCCTTCGACCAGAAGACCTGAGCCAGGGTGACGGTCTCGTCGAGGGTCGCGTTGCCGAAGCGCGCGAGCACCACGGAGTAGTCGTCGCGGCCGCGCAGCGGCACGGCGCGCGCGCCCCCACCGGCGTCGTCGCGGGCCGACTTGTAATAGCCGAGCACGTACGAGCGGAGCGTGCGCTCCCTCGCCTCGGCCCCCGCGGCCTTGTTGTACGCCAGCCGGCCGGGCGGGACGAGAAGCGTCGTGAGGGCATCGACGAGCGTGGATTTGCCCGAGCCGATGTCCCCGGTGAGCAGCGTGTTTTCCCCGCGCGCGTCCAACGACCAGACGCGCTTGTCGAAAGTGCCCCAGTTGAGCACTTCGAGGCGCTCGAGGCGAAAGCCGGTGCGCCCTTTCACCGCCCCACCTCCGTAGCGTGATCGAGGTACGCGGCCAGCCGCTGGTCGAAGTCGCTCAGCCACTCCGCGTCGACGAACGCCTTCAAGATCCGCTGGACCTCGAAGCGATCGTCTTGCCCGCGCAAGCGCCGCAGGAAACCGAGCTCCACGACCTTGTTCACGTGGGTGTCCATGCGGTCGAGGAACTTCGCATCGTTCACCGACTCGGGCAGGAGCACACGCACCAACTCCACCAACTCGGCGCGCCCGAGCACCAAGCGCGTGTCGCCGCTCTTGGCGTCGAATTCGGCCAGGCGCTTGCGCAGCGCGACCAAGAGCAGGCTCACGTGATAGCCCAGCGGACGGCGCGGTACGAGACGTGGAAGCTCGGGGTCCCCAGGGGCCTGGGGACGCTGGTGCAGGTAGGCGTAGCCCTCCGCCTCGTCGAGCACGAGCTCGAGGCCGAGCACGGCGACGTAGTCGCGCACCTGAGACTGGACCTGGAGCAGCGCTTGCCACAGCGCCTCGTCCGCGTCGCGATGGGTGACGCCCTTCATCAGTGCCACGAGCGGCCGTGAGAGTTCCGGAGTCGAGCGTTCCTCATTCATGGGTACCGTCATCGTGTGAAGATCACTAGGGGCATGGTCGCGCGGCGCAGCGTCTGCTCGGAATCGGTCCACGCCACCGCCTCCGAGCGATTCTCATCGATCATCGCGCGCCGATCATCGACAGCGAGGCTCATGTACGCGACCAGCTCGGCCAGGCCATGCTCGAGCGGGGTCGCCTGAACCAGCTCCGCCAGTGACACCTGGCTCCGCGTCTGCAGCGCGCGATTGATGTGGGAGCGAAGCAGCGCCTTGTCCACGTAGATCTGCTCGAACAGGGCATCTGAAGTGAAATCCTGCTCTCCTGCGATCAGTCCGTCGCTCGATAGGCACACCTCCCGAAGTGGCGTGAAGAGCGGTCGTTCGAGCGGAAGGCCGAGCTCCGGACTCGGCGCATCGATCTCGGTCACAAGACCTTCGGGAACGCGCCCCCTCAGGCCGAGCGCCCGCTGCTCGATGCCGCGGATGACCCTCCCCCGATTTCTTGGACAGGAAGGATGAGGCAAAATGGCCCGACCGAGAATGTCCAAAGACCCGACGAAGAAGCGTCGCCAATTCAAGGCGGAGTACAAGGCAGAGGTGGTTCGAATCTGCCGAGAGTCGAA
>JAKLKA010000259.1 GCA_023150915.1 Polyangiaceae bacterium | reverse complement strand
CGGCCGCGGCGGGATCGGAGTCGTCGCCGCCACAACCCACCACGATTGCGCTCGCCACGGTCAATACGCCCAGAGCCCAAACTCGCATGGCCTCATCGTTCCAGCGCGCGCTCGCGCGGGCCATCCCATGATCATGGGAGGCCTTCGAGCTAGTGCACGAGTCCGTGTCGCGCGTCGGGCCGCGCACACGAAAACGAGCCGAAGATGCCTCGAGTCGGTCGCGCTTCAGCGGGTGCGGGCCACTGGCGCCACTCCGTTTCGAGATCAGAACGCGTTGATCCCGGTGAACGCCTTGCCCAGCACCAACGTATGTACCTCGTGCGTTCCCTCGTAGGTGTAGACGCTCTCGAGGTTCAACATGTGCCGGATGGCGGGGTACTCGAGCAAGATGCCGTTGCCGCCCAGGATGCCGCGACAGGTGCGGGCCACTTCGAGGGCCACTCGCACGTTGTTGCGCTTGCAGAGCGAGACCTGCTCGGGGCGGATCTTGCCGTGCTTCTGCTTCATGCGGCCGAAGTGGAGTGCCATGATGTCGCCCTTGACGATCTCGCTGCCCATCTCGGCGAACTTCTCCTGGATCAGCTGCTTGGAAGCGATCGGGACGCCGAACTGCACGCGGGTGCGGGCGTAGGCCACCGTCGAGTCGAAGCACGCCTTCGCGGCGCCCAGGGCGCCCCACGCGATGCCGAAGCGCGCTTGGGTGAGGCAGCCCAGGGGCGCCTTGAGGCCGTTGCCGCTGGGCAGCATCGCGTCTTCCGAGACTCGGCACTCGTCGAGCACGATCTCGCCGGTCTCGCTGGCGCGTAGGCTCATCTTGCCGTGGATCTTCGGGGTCTCGAAGCCCTTCGTGCCGCGCTCGACGATGAAACCGCGGATCGACTCGGCGCCACCGTCGTCGACCTTGGCCCACACCACCGCGAGGTGGGCGAGGGGCGAATTGGTGATCCACATCTTGGTGCCGCTGATCACCCACCCGCTCCCGTCCTTGCGCGCGCGGGTGGTCATCGAGCCCGGGTCCGAGCCGCTGTCGGGCTCGGTCAGACCAAAGCAGCCGATCAGCTCGCCCTTGGCCATCTTCGGTAAGTACTTCTGTTTCTGCGCCTCGCTGCCGTAGGCCCAGATCGAGTACATGGCGAGCGAGCCCTGAACGCTGGCAAAGCTGCGGAGCCCGCTGTCGCCGTACTCGAGCTCTTGCAGGATCAGGCCGTATTGAACTGGGCTCATCCCCGCGCAGCCGTAGCCTTCGAGCCCCGCACCCAAGAGGCCCATCTCGGCGATCTCGGGGATCAGATCCATGGGGAACTGCTCGTCCTCGAACAGCTGACCCGCGCGGGGCAGGTAGCGCTCGCGCACGAAGCGGCGCACGGTGTCGCGCACCATGATCTCGTCCTCGGTCAGGTGGGCATCGAGGGCAGAGAGGACATCCAGGGGCATGGGGTCGGTGGCCATGCGCGGCGGTCTATCACGGCGCTCGGGCGACGGGAGCCCCCGCTGGAAAGTGGGCCAAACGCTGCCCTTGACGCTAGCGACGAGCGGAAGCCATGCCCTCTGCCAGCCGCATTGCAGCCCTCACGGTGGCCCTGCTCGGGCTGTCGTTTGCCAGCTGCTCGGCGGTCGGCGAGCTCGAGCCCCGGCACCGGCTGAGGCACCCCGCGGCACGCGCCCGCGCCCTGGTGCAGACCGCTGCCGCCCGGGTCCGGCCCGAGGCACCGCCCCCCGCTGTGCCGGCGCCGGCGCCGGCCGAGGGCGACACCCGGCCCGCGAGCTTTCAGACCGGTGACGTGCTCGCGGAGGAGGCGGGTGGCGACGACGCTCCGCAGGCAGGACCGGATGCTCCGGTCGATGCCGAGCTGGCGCTGGCCGCGACGGCCAAAGAGACGTTCGTGTTCGCAACGCCCAGCTGGCGCGCGAAGAAGATCGGCTACCTGCGCGGCGGGGCCGTGGTGAAGCGATCGCCCGAACCAGTCACGAACGACGGCTGCGCGGGCGGTTGGTATCGCGTGGCGCCCCAAGGGTTCGTGTGCGTCGGCAAGAACGCGACGCTCGACGTGAGCCATCCGCTGGTCACCGCGGCCGCGCGGCGCCCCGATCGCCAGTCACCGCTGCCTTATGCCTACGGCATGTCGGCCTTCCCCCCGCCGCCGCTCTACACCAAGGTGCCGAGCGGCGACGAGCAGCGCCGCGTGGAGCACGATCTGGTCCACCACTCACGCAAGACGCCGGATCCGGCCTGGGACGACGTGCTCTACGAGGCCATCCCCGAGATGATCCGCGACGGGCGTCAGGTGATGGCCTGGAATGGCGTGCGCCACTCGCCGGCCAGTCTGTATTCCGGCCGGGCCATAGCCAAGAGCGGGTTTGCCTTCTTGGACTTCTTCGAGGACGGCGGGCGGCGGTTCGGGCTGAGCGTGGATCTGGACGTGATCCCCCTCGACCGCATGCGGCGCGTGCAACCCAGCGGCTTCCACGGCCTCAGTCTGGACGACAAGACCAGCCTGCCGGTGGTGTTCGTGATGACCAAGGGCGCCCACCTCTATTCGGGTGATCCGCGCACCACCGGGCTTTCTTCCGTGCGCCAGCTGGCCTTCCGCGAGGTCTTGCCCGTCACCGCGCTGCGCGTGCGGCGCGGCGGCGTGGGCTACGCAGAGACCACCAGCGGCGAGTGGCTCAAAGAAGAGAACCTGGTGCGCATCGAGCCGATGCGTCAGCGACCAGGCTGGGCCACCGACGGGCGCAGCTGGGTGGATGTCTCGATCTTGAAGCAAGCGCTGGTCGCCTACGAGGGCCAGAAGCCGGTCTACGTGACCCTGGTCTCCACGGGCGCGGACGGGCTCGGCGATCCGAAAGAGACGCACTCGACCCCGCGTGGGCAGTTCTTGGTCCACACCAAGCATGTCACCGCGACCATGAGCGGTGACGAGATCGGTGACGAATTCGACCTCCGCGACGTGCCCTACGTGCAGTACTTCCAGGAGGGTTACGCCTTTCACGCGGCGTACTGGCACGACTCGTTCGGCCGCCCGCGGAGCCACGGGTGCGTGAACCTCTCACCCTTGGATGCTCGCTGGTTGTTCCACTGGACGGACCCGCCGGTGCCGCAGGGTTGGCACGGCGCGATGAGCCTTCGACAGGGTACGCTGGTTCACATTCACCCGTGATGATACCTTCGGTTCTGGTGGAGGTGATGGCGATGCGAAGGACCCTTTTGCTTCTGAGTATGCTGGTGGGCTCGGGCTACATCGTGGTGGCGTGCGGCTCGGACGACGATGCCGCGATCACCGGTTCGGGTGGCAAGGACGGCGGCGCCGGCACCGGGGGTGGAAACACCGGCGGCTCGGGCGGAGGATCCGGCGGCGGCACCGCGGGCGCGGGCGGCGGCACGGCGGGCGCGGGCGGCGGCACGGCGGGCAC